>NZ_JAWJBT010000023.1:0-66109 GCF_046536035.1 Halomonas sp. SIMBA_159 | reverse complement strand
GTGACCATCTCTAGTTCGTGCTGTTGGGGGGAAGGGTCTTTGAGCATATCGGCCACCACTAAAAACGATACGCTTATAAAAGCAAAACCCTGGCCGAAGGGCCAGGGCTTTGTCAGCAGTCTGAAACCGCAGGCGCTTCGCCTGCGGTTTTTTGCTTTTCAATGTTTCACGTGAAACACATTGAAGAGACTTTTTAGATATCGAGATTAGCAACGAGCGCGTTGGTCTCGATGAAATCGCGACGCGGCTCAACTTCATCACCCATCAGGGTGTTGAACATCATATCCGCCGCTACCGCATCTTCGATGGTGACGCGCAGCATACGACGGCTATCCGGATCCATGGTGGTTTCCCAAAGTTGATCCGGGTTCATCTCACCTAGACCTTTATAGCGCTGCACAGAGAGGCCACGCTGGCCTTCCTGCATCAGCCACGTCAGCACTTCAGAGAAGTGTGCAACGGGCTTCTGGCGCTCACCTCGGGCGATGTAGGCACCTTCATCCAGCAAGCCGTTGAGGGTTTCCCCTAAGCCTGCAATGGCGCGATAATCTGCGCTTTCAAAGAAGTCTAGGCCCCACACATACTCCGTGGTCACGCCGTGGGCGATCAAAGAAACCGCCGGTAGATGCAGGCCACGCTCGGTGTCTTCTTGCAGGTAGAACTGATAGCGCGGGCCACCTTCATAGGCCACCATGTCATCCATGGCTTTCTGCAGCTCGGCAATCCAGTTTTCCATCGTAATGCGGTCTTTCAGGCTTGGCTCACCCTGTAGCGCGGTAGCATGTACTACCTGCTTCAATACTTCGATGGGGTAAACCCGCGCCAAACGGTCAATTCGCTTCATCACGTTGCGATACTGATTCACCAGCGCTTCCAACTGTGAGCCAGCAATGCCCGGTGCATCCGCATTGACGTGCAGCCCTGCCCCATCCAGCGCGGTGGTGGTCAGGTAATCAATCATGGCCTGCTCATCTTTTAGATAGAGCTCTTGCTTGCCACGTTTGATTTTATAAAGCGGCGGCTGGGCAATAAAGATATGCCCACGCTCAATCAGCTCTGGCATTTGACGGAAGAAGAACGTCAGTAGCAGCGTACGAATGTGCGAACCGTCTACGTCGGCGTCGGTCATGATAATGACCGAGTGGTAGCGCAGCTTATCGGGATTAAACTCTTCCCGACCAATGCCACAGCCCAACGCAGTGATCAGCGTGCCCACTTCAGCAGAGGAGAGCATTTTATCGAAGCGTGCTTTTTCGACGTTCAGGATTTTACCTTTTAGCGGCAAAATGGCCTGAGTGCGACGGTCACGCCCCTGCTTGGCGCTTCCTCCTGCCGAGTCGCCCTCCACCAGGTAAAGCTCTGATTGGCTGGGGTCTTTCTCTTGGCAGTCGGCAAGCTTACCCGGCAGGCCTGCGATATCCAGCGCCCCTTTACGGCGCGTCATATCCCGCGCTTTACGGGCTGCTTCACGGGCACGTGCGGCGTCCAGCATCTTATTGACGATGGACTTAGCTTCGTTGGGCTTTTCAATCAGGTAGTCTGCAAACAGGCGACCCATTTCCTGCTCTACCGCTGTTTTCACCTCGGAAGAGACCAGCTTATCTTTGGTCTGCGACGAGAACTTGGGATCCGGAACCTTCACGGAAATAATGGCGGTTAAGCCTTCCCGAGCATCGTCACCAGAGGTATTCACTTTGGCTTTTTTCAGCAGGCCCTGGGCTTCAATATAGTGATTCAGCGTACGCGTTAGCGCAGCGCGGAAACCTGCTAAGTGGGTACCACCATCCCGCTGAGGAATGTTGTTGGTGTAGCAGAAAATGTTCTCAGTGAAGGCATCGCTCCACTGCATCGCCACTTCAACCTCTACACCATCTTCACGCACGGCATTAAAGTGAAACACCGGGTTGAGGACGGTCTTGTTCTTATTCAGGTGGTCGACGAATGCTTTAAGACCGCCTTCATAGTGGAACAGCTCCTCTTTACCGCTGCGCTCATCCATCAGACGAATGGCAACACCAGAGTTGAGGAAGGAGAGCTCACGCAGGCGTTTCGCCAGAATATCGTAGTGAAATTCGATATTAGCAAACGTGGCCGGAGACGGACGAAAGTGAACGCGGGTACCGCTCTTTTCCGTTTTACCTACGACACCCAGCGGCGCTTGCGGCACACCGTGGTGGTAAATTTGCTCAAACACTTCACCTTGACGCCAGATGGTCAGGCGCAGCTCTTCTGAGAGCGCATTCACCACCGACACCCCCACGCCGTGTAAGCCACCCGATACTTTATAAGAGTTATCGTCAAACTTACCGCCTGCGTGCAGCACCGTCATGATGACTTCGGCAGCAGAAACGCCCTCGCCCTCGTGTAGCTCGGTGGGAACCCCACGACCATTGTCGCTCACGGTTACCGATTCATCCGCGTGGATGACCACTCGAATTTCGCTACAGTGGCCCGCCAAAGCTTCATCGATGGAATTATCCACCAGCTCGAAAACCATGTGATGCAGCCCGGTGCCGTCGTCGGTATCACCGATATACATGCCTGGACGCTTACGTACTGCGTCTAGCCCTTTGAGCACCTTGATGCTTGATGAATCGTAAGCCTGCTCGCTCATTGACCACTCCGTCGTGAAGTCTGTCTCGTTCCGTGTCGTCTACCCATCTGGCTGACACTGGCTAAACCCCTGCTCGGAATGTTTCACGTGAAACATTTCAACAGCGGTAGTGGGCTGCCAGACATCGCTTAGCGCGGTGGGCTCGACGCTGGTAATAAATGCTTGGCACTGCATCTCTTCAAGCAAAGCGCAAAACTGGCGGCGGTGATGCTCGTCCAGCTCTGCCGGTAAATCATCTATCAAATAAATGCAGTGCCGCTGTGCGGTACTTTCCAGAAGCCTTCCTTGGGCGAGCTTTAATGCACTCACTACCAGCTTTTGCTGGCCTCTGGAAAGCACCTCTATAGCGGGCTGCTTATTCAACCGAATACGCAAATCAGCGCGCTGTGGGCCCTGTTGAGTAAACCCCATCTGCTGGTCGGCATCACGGCTATCGCGTAACACATCCGCTAGCGAACGCTGTTTATCCCAGCCTCTGGCATAGCGCAGCGTTAGTCCGGGCAGCGGTAAGAGCCTTTTCAGCGTTTCGTCAAACACCGGCAAAAACTCGCTGAACCATGCGTGCCGCAGCGTATCCATCTGCTCCCCCCAATGGGCAAGCTCCTGCTCCCACACCGCTATTTCACTGGCAACTATTCTACCACGCCTAAGGAGTGCATTCCGATGTTTCACCGCCCGGCGGGTCCGCTGCCACGCGTCTAGGAAGTGATGTTTCACGTGAAACACTCCCCAGTCTAAAAACTCACGGCGACCTGCGGGTGACCCTTCCAGCAACCGAAAAGCATCAGGGTTAATAAGCTGGAGCGGCATGGCTTCTACCAACTCAGCCAAACGTACGCCTTTCTCTCCACGTAGACGCAGCTCTAGCTCTCGCTGAGCACGCATTCGCCTTACCCCCAGCGTTACCTCAGGATCTCCTGCTAAGCGGCCGTACAGCGTCATATACGGCGCCTCTGACTGAATGGCATTCTTAAGCTGACGAGTGCGAAAAGAGCGTCCCATGCCCAGAATATGGATTCCTTCAAGAACGCTGGTCTTACCGCTACCATTAACGCCATGTATCACATTGATACGCGATGAGGGATGGAGTGTGACCGGCGCTAAATTGCGCAGGCCGTGAAAAGTGAGTTGTGTCACGCTCATCCGTTAATGCCACCTAGTAAGACCATGAAACGCGCTAGCCGTGCCAAATGCGAAAACGGCGCTTCTGCTATCCAGAAGCGCCGTTTTCATCTAACACTCAAGCTGTTATAAGCGCATCGGCATAACAACATACAGCGCATCACCGCCGCCGGGTTCCTCCAGCAGAGCACTGCTGTTAGGGTCGGCTAGGGTAATCTGTACGCGCTCTTCATCAAGCACAGAGAGCACATCAACCAGGTAGCCAACGTTAAAACCCACTTCCATGGCACTACCGTTGTACTCCACGGCAATGTTCTCTTCCGCTTCTTCCTGCTCCGGGTTGTTGGCCATTACTTTGAGGTTATTTTCCTCAAGATACAGCCGAACACCACGGTACTTCTCATTAGAAAGAATCGCAGTACGCGACAGCACCTGACGCAGCTCGGCACGTTCGGCAATCAGCACCTTATCGCCATTACGCGGCACTACGCGTTCGTAATCGGGGAATTTGCCGTCGATGAGCTTAGAGGTAAACGTGAAGTCACCTGTATGCGCACGAACATGCGTTGACCCTAAAGTAAGGCTGACCGGTTCATCGCTGTCATCCAACAGGCGAGAAAGCTCGAGGATACCTTTGCGGGGCACAATCAGCTTCTGAGACTGGCTAACCGCCACATCAATGGGACGCGAGCACATGGCCAAGCGGTGTCCATCGGTCGCGACCGTACGCAGCAGGTTGCTCTGAATTTCCAGCAGCATACCGTTCAGGTAATAACGCACATCTTGCTGCGCCATGGCAAAGGAGGTGGACTCAATCAGATGCTTGAGCGTGCCACGGGGAACGCTGAGTTCCTGACTGCCATCAGCATCTTCAATATTAGGAAACTCTGCTACAGGAAGTGTAGAAAGTGTAAAGCGCGAACGACCGCTACGTAATACCGCGCGCCCCTCTTCGACCGCAAGCTGAATTTCGGACTGATCGGGCAGCGATTTACAGATATCCATCAATTTTCTAGCCGGCACGGTAGCAGAGCCCGCCTGGTCAACTTGACTAGCCACGGTGCGGCCTACCAGCTCAACTTCTAAATCGGTACCCGTCAGAGCAACCTGATCGCCTTCTACTTGAATCAGTACGTTAGAAAGCACAGGCAGCGTTTGGCGCCGTTCTACTACGCCCGCCACCAGAGTTAACGGGCGAAGCAGCGCCTCTCGGGAAATAGTAAATTTCATCGAAACTCCGGGTTTCTATCCTGAAAGACCTACCGCTTGGCAGGCCCAAACGAAATGGGTTAACTCGTCAGCAGACGAAGTAGATTTTTGTAATCCTCACGGATATCCGCATTCTCTTCCTGCAGCGCTTTCACTTTGCGGCAGGCGTGCAGCACCGTCGTGTGGTCGCGGCCACCAAACGCATCGCCAATTTCCGGTAGGCTATGGTTGGTCAACTCTTTTGCCAGCGCCATAGCGACCTGTCGCGGGCGCGCTACCGAACGGGAGCGCCGCTTAGAGAGCAGATCCGCTACCTTGATTTTGTAATATTCAGCCACCGTACGCTGAATATTATCCACCCCCACCTGCTTATCCTGCAGCGCCAGTAGGTCTTTTAACGACTCGCGGATAAAGTCCTGGGTAATGGTTTTGCCCATAAAGTGGGAGTCGGCAATGACCTTTTTCAACGCGCCTTCAAGCTCACGCACGTTAGAGCGAATCTTCTGAGCAATAAAGAAAGCCGCATCGTGGGGCAGATCCACTTTTGCTTGATCGGCTTTCTTCATCAAAATCGCTACCCGGGTCTCAAGCTCCGGCGGCTCGATCGCCACGGTGAGACCCCAGCCAAAGCGCGACTTCAGGCGCTCTTCAACGCCACTGATCTCTTTGGGGTAGCGGTCAGAGGTAAGGATCATCTGCTGACCGCCCTCTAACAGCGCATTGAACGTATGGAAAAACTCTTCCTGAGAGCGCTCTTTACCGGCAAAAAATTGAATATCGTCAATCAGCAGAGCATCGACGCTGCGGTAGAAACGCTTAAAGTCGTTAATCGCATTAAGCTGCAGCGCCTTCACCATATCGGCGACAAAACGCTCGGAGTGCAGGTAGACCACGCGTGCATTTTCACGACGACCTGCCAGCGCATTGCCCACGGCATGCATCAGGTGCGTTTTACCCAAGCCAACACCACCGTATAAAAACAGCGGGTTATAAGCGCCACCAGGATTTTCAGACACCTGGCGGGAAGCTGCACGGGCGAGTTGGTTCGATTTACCTTCTACAAAGGTATCGAAGGTGAAATTGGGATTTAAGCCACTGCTGTGCTTCAAGCTGCCTTCGACTTGAACCTGACGTTCGTTGCCACGACGGCTAGGAGCACTTTCTTCACGCAGTTGGTCAATCTCACGCTCATCGCCAATATCACCACGCGGCGGAGTATGAACAGCGGGGGATGACGGCTGTGCTGGTGCGGCCGAAACAGGATTGCCAAGCTCTCTGGGTTGCGGCGCAGCCGCTGCCGCTCGCCGGCTGCCGACGGTTAAGCTGACTTTGGGAGGCTTAGAAGGAGCAAGTTCGCGCATTAGCTCACTAATACGCTTGGCGTACTTATCACTCACCCAGTCGCGCACAAATCGGTTCGGCGCCAACAAGCGTAGCTCATTGGACTCTCCTTCTTCTGCCTGCAGCGGACGTATCCAGGTATTGAACTGCTGTGAATTCAGTTCGTCCTGCAGGTAGTCCAGGCACTGTTGCCAAAGCGCGAGCGACACTCATCTCACCATCGGTTGAAAACGGCCGACCATTGTAGCGCCCAACGAAGCGGTTATCCACACGCGCTAGCGGCTCTTTTTTGCCTGTGGACAACTATTCGTGAGGGCTAAGGAAAACCCGGTAATGAAATGGGCACTAGGGTATTTTTGAGTAAGTTGCCTTACGTTGAACACATCTAATTCACAGTTTATTGGCCGGTTATTTGATACTTATGCACAGATTTTTTATTATTTTAACCTGTTGATAAAATTACGCTAAAACCACTTATCCACAATTAGTATCCCCACTATTAATAACAGTAGGTTTTAAATAACTTCATTAGTAATAATAGTGTGGCCTTGGTTGAATCAAAACTTGATGGAAGCGGCAGCGCTATTGCCTTTTTCACGCTTTTTATGCAAGGAAAAATTGCACCCGGCGCGGGAAGTCTCTACAATTTCCGGTATTGAATTGAAACTCCCCGGCTAGTTCCTCACTGGACCGGGTCTTTTGGAATTCACTTTCCGTCCTAAACCACGTGGGAATAACGAGTTATGAAACGCACTTTTCAACCCAGCGTTCTCAAGCGCAAGCGCGCGCATGGCTTCCGTGCTCGTATGGCAACCAAAAACGGCCGTGCCGTTATCGCACGCCGCCGCGCCAAAGGCCGCAAGCGTCTGAGCGCCTGATCTCGGATTGCGTGTGTCGCCTCAAGGCTTTCCCCGGTGCTTGCGTTTGCTAAATGCCGGGGATTTTAGTCACGTGTTTGAACAGGCCGACCTTAAAGTTCATGGCAAAGGTATGATGGCGCTAGCGCGCATAAGTACCCGGGGACATCCCCGCATTGGACTGATAGTCAGCAAAAAAAATGTGAAGCTCGCTGTTGATCGTAACCGCTTCAAGCGACTCGTCCGGGAATCCGTTCGTCTACGTCAGGATCACTTACCCTCTATGGATATCGTGATATTGGCAAAGCGTGGCGTTCAGGATGTCGATAACGAGACGCTCACTCGCCAGCTACACGGCATGTGGAAACGACTTCAGCGCGACGCACAGGCGGTGTCTGCACCTCCCCCGCCTAATGGCGTAACACGTGACGCTTGACGATACACCTCGCCGCTCGACCTTGGCCTGCCGCTTGGCAGGCTTTCGTGTGTCATGGGTCGAGTAAATGACACTGCGCCATTAGCATGTTCACCACCCATCGGGCAGAACCCTCATGGACGTAAAACGACTTTTATTACTGATTCCACTGGCAGTGCTTGCCTACCTATTGGTTGTACAGTGGAATCAGGATTACGGGCAGACAACTTACGACTCGACGCCGGAAATTACCCAAAGCAGTAATGGGGCTCCCGCGAGCGAGAGCGGTAACGATGATCTCTCCGTACCCAGTACTTCCGCACCTCAGAACGCCATCAGCGAAGGCGTCGGTGATGCTGAAAGCGACACCGCCAGCCGCGACTTTATTGCTGTCACCACTGATGTTTTAGACGTACGCATCGACCCTTTTGGTGGCGATATTGTGTATGCCGCGTTGCCGCAGCATAAGCTAACGCTGGATTCTGATCGCAACTACGTGCTGCTATCAGACAATGCTTCACGCAGCTATGTGGCGCGCTCAGGACTACAACTTGACGGTCAGGCAAGCCGCATCGCTTTCTCTCCTGAGCGCAGCGAGTATCGCTTAGGTGATGATGAAGAGCAGCTCAGCGTTGACCTGACAGCCGACGTCAACGGTATTGAAGTCATCAAGCGCCTGACGTTTGATCGCGGCAGCTACGCGGTAAACGTGAGCTACTATCTGGCCAATAACACCGATGCACCCGTCAGTGCTCGCTTTATTGGCCAGCTCGCCCGCGACAACAGCCCAGACCCGTCTAGCGGTGTGGCCATGGGCATGAACTCCTACCTGGGAGCCGCCTATTCCACTCCGGAAGCGCGTTACGAGAAGATCGACTTTGATACGATTCAAAGCCGCGGCTTCGAGAATCGCGAGGCACAAGGTGGTTGGGTGGCGATGATCCAGCACTACTTTGTATCTGCTTGGGCACCGGCTCAAAACCAGCAGAACCTGTACTACGTAACGACCGATTCTCGTGATCGTAACGTAGTGGCCTTTGCTGGCCCCACCAGCAGCGTCGCCGCCGATGGCGAAGCTACGCTGAGTGCTACGCTCTACATGGGTCCGAAGGTTCAAGACTACCTTGAGCAAGTCGCACCGAACCTTAAGCTCACCGTGGATTACGGCTGGCTGTGGTTCATTGCCAACCCGCTGTTCTGGCTGCTGGATAAGATCCACGACATCGTCGGTAACTGGGGCTGGTCGATCGTTCTGCTGACCGTGCTGGTAAAACTGGTGCTCTTCCCGCTGTCTGCCAAGGCCTACAAGTCCATGGCGCGTATGCGCAAACTGGGCCCAGAGATGCAGCGTCTCAAAGAGATGTATGGCGACGACCGTCAGAAAATGTCTCAAGAGATGATGAAGTTCTACCAGAAAGAGAAGATCAACCCGCTAGGTGGCTGTTTGCCGATTCTGGTACAGATGCCGGTATTTATCGCCCTGTACTGGATGCTGCTGGAATCCGTTGAGCTGCGCCACGCGCCGTTCATGTTCTGGATCCAGGATCTCTCGGTGAAAGACCCCTACTTCATCCTACCGATTCTGATGGGTATCTCGATGTTTGTTCAGCAGATGCTGAACCCGACACCGCCAGACCCCATGCAGGCGAAGATCATGAAGATGCTGCCGATTATCTTCACCTTCTTCTTCCTGTGGTTCCCGGCAGGTTTGGTCATCTACTGGGTAGTCAACAACATCATCTCGGTGGCGCAGCAGTACTTTATTACGCGCAGTATTGAGAATGACCCAAGCGTCGGCAAAGGGATGCGAACCAAGTAATCGCTCCCCTCTGCTACTCCCAGACCCCCGCCTTTGCGGGGGTCTGGCGTTTTAGGCCTAACCTGCTCATCATGAGCGCCATCACGATACACTCATCTCTTTAGCCACTAGGAAGCGCCATGGCCGATCGACTCTATACCCAAGACACCATTACCGCCTTGGCAACCCCACCCGGCCGTGGCGGCGTTGGTATTATTCGTGTGTCAGGCCCTGCTTGCCGCGCGATTGCCGCTGAAATACTGGGTAATTGCCCTGCTCCTCGTTACGCCCACTACGGCCCGTTTCAGGGCGCTGAGGGCATTATTGACGAGGGCATAGCGCTACTGTTTAACGGCCCCCACTCCTTCACCGGTGAAGACGTGCTGGAGCTGCAAGGCCACGGCGGCCCCATCATTATGGATATGCTGCTTGAGCGCTGCCTGCAGCTGGGTGCTCGCCTGGCCCGGCCTGGGGAGTTCTCTGAACGGGCGTTTCTTAACGACAAGCTGGATCTGGCGCAGGCGGAAGCGATTGCCGACCTAATTGATGCCACCTCCCGCTCCGCCGCTGAGAACGCCGTGCGCTCGCTTCAGGGCGAGTTCTCACAGCGGGTTGCTGCACTGGTCCAACGGCTGATTGAGCTGCGCGTTTACGTTGAAGCTGCCATCGATTTTCCGGAGGAGGAGATCGACTTTCTCGCCGATGGCCATGTCGCCACGCACTTAGAGAGTGTTCAGCAGGCGCTGGTTGATGTTCGTAAGGCCGCTGGGCAAGGCGCTCTGCTACGCGAGGGCATGAGCGTGGTGATTGCAGGACGCCCCAATGCAGGTAAATCGAGCCTGTTGAACGCGCTGACCGAGCAGGATACTGCCATCGTCACAGATATCGCGGGCACAACGCGGGACGTACTCCGGGAGTACATTCACCTAGACGGCATGCCGCTGCATATTATCGATACCGCCGGGTTGCGTGATACGCCCGATGCAGTAGAGAAAATCGGTGTTGCCCGGGCATGGGAAGAGATCGAAAAGGCCGACCGCGTACTGCTTATGGTGGATGCATCTACCACAGCGGCTACCGACCCAATGAGCATCTGGCCTGAGTTCGTGGAGCGCCTCCCCGATCAAAGCAGGCTTACCCTGGTGCGTAATAAAATCGATGCCAGTGCTGAAGCGCCGGGCATTGAATTATCCACAGCCACTCCGATTATTAGGCTATCTGCGAAAACCGGAGAGGGTGTGGATAGTTTGAAAACGCATCTGAAAGAGGTGATGGGCTTCTCTGCAACGACAGAGGGCCGCTTCTCCGCCCGCCGCCGCCACCTGGATGCCCTTGACCGCGCCATGGCGGCACTTGATACCGGGCGAGCACAGCTAGATGGCTACGGAGCAGGCGAGCTGCTTGCCGAAGACCTAAGGGATGCGCAGCAAGCGCTGGGAGAGATCACCGGTGAATTTAGCGCCGATGATCTGCTTGGCGAAATTTTTGGCAGCTTCTGTATTGGCAAATAACCGAGCCACTCGTAACAAATCATCCACCACGACTATCCGTCACTACTCGCCCACCAGCCATTTGGCGCGGTAGTGGCTGTCGCTCCCCAGCTGCGGTGTCACCTGAGACATCGCTGCTGCAAGCTGCTCATCCAGCCCCCAGGGCGGATTGATAACCACCATGCCGCTACCGTACATCCCGTGCGCACTCTCCCCTGCGGCTCGTAGCAGCAGCTCGCTGTGCCAAATTTTACGAATGCCGCTCGCTTCAAGGCCGCTGAGCAACGTTTCGTGATGTCCAGCAGGCAGCAGCGGGTACCAAATCATCACCACGGCGTGGCGCACTTTTTCCAGGGTATAAGCAACGGTTTCAACGACCTCTTGATACTCCGCTTTACGCTCGTAGCTAGGGTCTACCAACACGCACATTCGTGGCGTCGCCACCGGCACCAACTGTTTCAGCCCCTGCAACCCATCGCCGTATACGCGACGTGCCTGCTTTGGCAGCGTCTGGCCACTCAAATGTTCATGCTCACCCGGGTGTAGTTCAAATAGACGCAGTTGGTCATGGTCACGTAGCGTCTGAGCAAGCCACCAGGGTGACCCCGGGTAGTGAGATAGCGCATCAGCGTTGGGTTGTGCTGAATTCAAAGCGGTAAGCCAATGACTGAGCAACGGGTCGCTCAGCTGCTGTCGGGCCTGCCAGAGCGGAGCGATGCCTTCCCGATACTCTTGAAGCCGCTGGGTCTCTTTGGTGGCTAGCGGGTAGAGGCCTCTCCCCGCATGGCTATCCACATATGTAATTGCTGATTTTTTACGTAATAAATAATCAGCCACCGCATAAAGCGTTAAATGCTTCTGGACATCGGCAAAGTTACCGGCGTGATAGGCGTGTTGATACGACAGCATGGCAGCTCGCTTGCAGTTGAACAAAAAAAGCCCGCTATGTGAGCATAGCGGGCGCTGGACAGCAATGCTGAGATTAACGCATCACGTTACTGGCCGTTACCGGTAGGGGTCAGGGTAATTTCTACCCGGCGGTTTTGAGCACGCCCCTGTTCATTGTCGTTACTGGCCACCGGCTGATTAGCACCGTAACCCATGGTGTTTAAGCGCATAGAGGAAACACCGTTCTGGCTCAGGTAACTGCCCACCGACTGAGCACGACGCTCAGAGAGACGCTGGTTGTAGCTGGCGTCGCCGGTGCTATCCGTGTGGCCTGCAATGTTGATGCGGGTGTCGGTGTACTGGGTGAGAACACTAGCGACTTCGTTGAGAGCGCTGCGGGCATCGCCGGTCAGCTCAGCAGAATCAAAACCGAAGGTCACGCTGCTGGGCATGTTGAGCACGATATCGTCGCCACGGCGATCAATCTCTATACGCGAACCTTGCAGATTGTCACGCAACTGCTGCTCTTGGCGGTCCATGTAAACACCCACACCCGCGCCGGCAGCCGCGCCTACTGCGGCACCAATGAGCGCACGGTCACGGCGGCTGGTGCTGCCATCGCCAGAAAGCGCGCCGGCAGCCGCGCCAATCGCTGCGCCAATACCAGTGCCCATCGCGGTGCTAGAGCGCTGCGTTTGACCGCCGTACGGGTCGGAAGTCGCACAGCCAGCCAAAAGAATTGCCGCTGCCAACGGGGTCAGTAGTCGAGAAATACGCATCACTCACTCCTTGCTTATGATTGGGTTATTGCCTTATAGATCGCTGGTCACTTGTCACTGATCACTCTTCGCTGATTAAGGCCAGCAACTCGTTCAAGAATAATAGACCTTGGGGCGATGCACGCAGCTTTTCAGGCATTTCCATTAAAAGTCCTTTTTCCTGGGCGCTTTGTAAACGGCTAAGTAACAGAGCATTTGGCTGCCCAGTATGGGCAAACCAATCCGCTAACGTCACGCCTTCCGTTAAACGCAGCGCGTTCATGGCAAACTCAAGGGGCAGTTCCTGGGGTTCGATAAGCTGTTGGCCTGCCACAAAACCACGCGGGTCGTTAGCACGACGCAAGTACGCATCAGGTTGGCGCGTTTTCCAACGCCGCTCAATCTGCCACTCCCCCTGGGAATCTATATGGGTGAGTTTTCCATGAGCGCCTGCGCCAATCCCCAGATAGTCGCCAAATCGCCAGTAGTTCAGGTTATGGCGGCTCTGAAATCCTGCGCGGGCATAGGCAGAGATCTCATACCGGTTCAATCCAGCCTGCTCCAAGCGCTGGTGCCCCGCTTCCTGAATATCCCACAGCGCCTCCTCTTCTGGCAGAGGTGGCGGATGCGAGAAAAACGCCGTATTAGGCTCCAGGGTTAACTGATACCAGGAAAGATGTTCAGGGTTGAGGGCAAGCGCCTGGTCGATGTCTTCCATGGCTTGTTCGGGCGTTTGCTGGGGTAGCCCATGCATTAGATCAATATTGAGGTTATCAAACCCCGCCGCCCTGGCCTCGCTGATGGCCGTCACCGCTTCATTACCGCTATGAATTCGACCTAAAGCTTTCAGCTGAGTTGGGCGGAAACTCTGTACGCCCAGTGACAGGCGATTAATACCTGCTTCCCGGTAACCGATAAACCGCTGCTGCTCGGTCGTGCCTGGATTCGCTTCCAGCGTGATTTCAATCGTGGGTGAGAAAGGCAGCCGCTGGCGAATACCTTCAAACAACTGTCGATAAAACCCAGGAGAAAGAAGGCTAGGTGTACCACCACCGATAAAAATGGTTTGAACGGTTCGGCCGGAAGCTAACGATACATCACCGTCCAAGTCGCTAAGTAAAGCAGCCAAGTAGGCCGCTTCGGGTAGCTCGCTAGAATCAGGCTCATGAGAGTTAAAGTCGCAATAGGGGCACTTGCGTACACACCAAGGCGTATGAATATAAAGCGATAGTGGCGGCAGCTGATCAGCCATGCGCCACCTTCAAAATATCTACTAGGGCGTGCAGCGCGCGCCCTCGATGGCTTAAGCGATTTTTGGTCTCGCTTTGTAGTTCAGCAACGCTCATGCCCTGGTCGGGTAACCAAAAGAGCGGGTCGTAACCAAAACCACCCTCACCGCGAGGATGGGCAAGGATTTCTCCCTCCCAGCTACGCTGCACAATCACAGGCACCGGGTCTTCTGCATGGCGTAAATAGACCAAAACGCACCAGTAACGGCCCGTACGCTGACCTTCCGCGCACTCACTGAGCGCCGCCAACAGTTTCTCGTTGTTACGTTCGTCACTTTTAGGCTCACCCGCATAGCGAGCGGAATAGATGCCTGGCGCCCCATGCAGCGCATCCACTTCTAATCCAGAGTCATCTGCTAGCGCAGGTAACCCACTGACTCGGCTGGCTTCACGCGCTTTTAACAAAGCGTTTTCGACAAACGTGAGGCCTGTCTCCTCCACATCGTGCACACCAAATTCCGCTTGAGGCCGTACGTCCAACCCTAGCGGCGACAGCAACTGATTGAATTCTCTTAATTTACCGGCATTTCCGCTGGCTAAAACAAGCGTGTTCGCTGCATTCATAGGGGCTATCTCCACACATAAGGCGTTCAGTTTACGCCTAACAGAAACGCAGCTAAAGGCGACAAAATGTTACTCAATGTACATTAGAAAAATTAAAACGAAAATTAAAAAACTAATTAAATCAATTGATTAAAATTTTTTTTAAATCTTATGCTACTTTTTAATAATTTTTTTGATAACAAAACTTTACGAAATTAACCTATTGAGCAACACTTCGTAGACCACCTGCTAGCGCTCCCTTTAACTGAGGCTTTCCCAATGTCACAAGAAAAAACGCACGGTTTGGTGTACATCGTCACCGAAAAAAGCCCCCAATCGCAGCTGTTTGCTGACTACTTACACGAACACACAGGCTGCACGGTGAGCATTCATTCGCCCCGTGGGGCATTACCCACGGCTACCCCAGAAAAACTGCTGATCTTGATTGATAGTGATCACATTGGGATAGATGCGCTCCCCGAGTGGCAGGAGAAACTACCCGAAACCTTGGCGAAAACCTCTCTGGCTGCTTTTAACATTCGCGATATGGATCACGCCCTCGAGGCCCTCTCGTGTGCTCAACTGAAGGGTGTTTTTTACCGTAACGAAAGCCTGGATGTTATTTGTAAAGGTATCCACTCCCTATTAGAAGGTGAGCTATGGATGTCGAGAGACTTGATGGCACGCCTGATTCTTTTTTACCGCAAATATCAAAGCAATGCCTTTAGACCAGCTTGCGGCTTAACGAATCGCGAGATGGAAATTATCTCTTTACTAAGCGCAGGCTCTTCTAATCAACAAATTGCCGATAAACTTTTTGTGAGTGAGCACACAGTTAAATCACATCTTTACAATATCTTTAGAAAAATCAATGTGCATAACCGCATTCAAGCACTCAACTGGATTCATCAAAATTTAGGTCCGATTCTGCCTAATATCGAAACGGCACGTAGTTTACAGCGGCATCGGTAATCGAAAGGAGCCTAACGTCATGGGCAACTTATTAAAAAGAATAACGCATTACCTTCTGCTCATTGTCACTCTTTCCATGAATGCGCTTGCGGCCATGGCGAGCGAAGAGGAAAGCGTAAACGATCAACAACAAGTGAATGCCATCAATCAGCTTTCTAGTCCTGACGGGCCGGCAATTCAAAGCCGGGCTTACCCTAGCAGCGAGTTAACGGGCGTCATGGTAGACCGAACCATCACCATGGCGGGAAAAACGTTTTATCGGGCCTTTAGCCAACGTGCGATGGATAACATCGTAATCAACGGCGCAACCATCACCATACAAGAGCGCCCAGATGCTCGGTGGGGCAGTCAAATTTGGGTGATGGAAGGCAACCGTATGTATTTTAGAACACAGCTCTCTCCTCGAATAAGTGAAGCCGATAGTGTGGCGGGAGAAGCTGTTCAAATCGTCGAAAAAGCACTGCTTGAACGGCAAATATCCGCAGCAATGTCTTCCGACATAGATCTAGGAAAAGAGGAGATATTCTGATGAACGATTTATTGAAACGTAGCGGTATGGGGGTGGTACTGGGCGTGATGAGCATGACGGCGACAGCAGGAGACCTTGTCTATCAACCGTTAAACCCCTCGTTTGGTGGCGATCCTTTTATGGGTAGTTATCTACTGGGTAAAGCGCAAGCACAAGACACTAACACCGATCCAAACTCACGCCGAACGCAGCCTCTTTCTGCAACTGAAAGGCTTGTACAAAGTTTGGAAAGCCGTTTGATCTCACAATTGATCGGAGACATAAGTAGCGGAGAACTGGATCAAGGAAGTTTCGATAGTGATGACTTTAGCGTTGTGATTGAAGACCAGGGCGGGCTCATCAACCTACGCATTGTGGATAAAGTAACGGGTGATGTCACCAATATCAGCGTGGGTGGATTATTTAACCCCTGAGCTGTGAGCAAACGCTTATCCACCATTAATGCCGTAGAACAATATTTACATAAAAGATAGCCAGGGGGTCATCATGAAAGCCATTGCTACACTGCTTGTCGTAAGCCTACTGAGTGGCTGCGCAGGCATGGTTGCCACATCAGAAAACCTTGAAGGGGCACAAGCAACATTAACCCCGAGAGGCGCGACTTACCAAGACCTTGTATCGTTACCACCACCGGCGGGACGCATATTCGTCTCGGTTTATGATTTCCGTGATCAGACCGGTCAGTATCGACCGGCACCGGCGAGTACTTTCTCAACGGCTGTCACCCAAGGGGCAGCGGCTATGCTCACAGGTGCGCTTGCAGACTCTGGCTGGTTCATCCCTCTTGAGCGCGTCGGGCTACAAAACCTGCTGACGGAGCGGCGCATTATCCGCGCGGAATCTGAACGCTTTGGCCAGCCGGATACTCTGCCATCGCTTAGAGCGGCTTCCGTGATGCTTGAAGGGGGCATCATTGCTTACGAGTCGAATGTGAGGACGGGGGGCGCAGGCGCTGAGTATTTTGGTATCGGAGCATCGGGTCAGTATCAAGTTGATCAAGTGACCGTTAATTTACGCGCCGTTGAGATTTCCACTGGTGAAATTCTGGCAAACGTTACCACCACAAAAACGATCTATTCTAAAGAACTCAGAGCAGGTGTTTATCGCTTTATCGACTTTCGACGTTTGCTAGAAGCAGAAGCCGGCATTACGACTAATGAGCCCGTTCAATTGGCAGTCATGTCAGCCATCGAATCAGCCGTTATTCACCTGGTTGCACGAGGAGTTGAAAATAATCTGTGGAATCTTGCCCAGGGTGTTAACCTTCAAGATACTGTGCTGGGAGATTACCTTAACGCTCCCACTCCACTTTTATAAAAAATATTATCAAGGGAACACAAGCCCTGCTTTACGCAGGGCTTTTTTTTATTTTTCACTTTATTAAAAACCTCATACTCTTGTTATTATAAATAATAAGAATAAACACTAAAAAATAAGTAAAAAAGCAGACTCAACTATAAAAAAAGTTCTGATAGCGGAAAATTTGAGATGGTTCAAACTCAACATATGGAAAACAAAAGATACAAAAAGTTTCAGAAATGAAACATTCAAACCACCTTAATCGCTTGGGAGCACATAAGATGAAAAAGATCTTTCCTGTACTTCCGTTAGCTTTAGTAAGCATGGTGAGTTTGCATGTGGCTGCTGATAATACACATGTCTACAACTCTCAAAACCGAGTTGAACAGTTTATCGAAAACAGTCGCGTTTCGTCACCTGCTAACGTGAGTATTATCGAACAAATAGGAAATGATAATCGTGCCGAGGTATCTCAATCACGCTCTTCACGATATCAAACCAATAACTTGGCTTATATATATCAGAATGGGAGCCGGAATAACGGCACGATCCATCAGCTTTCTGGAAATAATGTCGGCTTCATCCTCCAGTTTGGTAACGACCATAACGCTATTATTGAACAGCGTAGTCAGGGACGAGGCATTAACCATTCGTCTGTCGTTCAAACAGGGTTCAATAGCGACATAACGCTTTCACAATCGGGTAGTGGCTATCGAAGTATTACCGTAGAACAGCAAGCTTTCTCTGGTAATGCAAGACCCGTCACTGTCGAGACCTACTGAGGCAACCTTCGTTGCCCAGTAATAACCAAAAGCAAGTGCGAGATAAAGGGGAAACACCATGAAAACTCAAATGACTGCTATCGCTGCTGCTGTTGTAATGGCTGCTAGCTTTTCTGCAAACGCTCGTGATTTCCAAAACTCCACTACAACAGGAGACGCAAATACTGGGGCAAACCCAGCTTTTGAAAATCAACAAGATATCCGTCAAAGCATGGATGGCTTTGATCGTGACGCCATGCGAACTTCTCTGATCTATCAGATCGGAAACAGTAACAGTGCAGAAACAGACCAGTTAGGTGATGCGCAATATTCTCGAGTTGTTCAAGAAGGAAATGACAACTCCTCTTATGTCTATCAAAGCGGCAATGAGCACGAGTCTATTGTTTACCAATTTGGTAATGAAAACGATTCCACTGTATATCAAGATGGTGGTAACCGTAATGATTCTTACGTCTTCCAAGATGGTAACAATAACTCATCTACAGTGGCTCAGTTCTTGAATACTAGCCAAAGTGATTCAGTGGTTGAACAACTAGGCGATGGTAACGATGCTGATGTTTATCAAGCCTACAACACAGATGAAACTTGGAGCTTCATTCACCAAGATGGTAATGGCAATGATGCAACTGTTGTTCAAATTGCTGCCGATCTAAGCGCATCATATATCTACCAAGGTGGTGATGGCCACATGGCAGATGTATACCAAACCGGTAACAGCAATATTTCTACAATCCGTCAAAACGTTACATACGGTGGCGCAGCCGCAGCCACTCACTTCCAGGCTGGCAACGGTAACTCCGCTATCTCTACTCAGTGGTAAGCACCGCCTCTCTCTTCCAACCGCCCCCCAGGGGGCGGTTTTTTTATGCCTTAACGCACCACCACCGTCAGCGTGCCGCCTTTGCCTTGGGTCGAAGAACGTGAGCGGTTGCTGCCTTTGACGATATCCACTTCCAGTCGTTCGTCATCACTTAATAGCTTGACCGTTCCTTCTAGCATATCGCCTTCAAAGGTGAATTCTGCGGGTACCGTGCCGTGAGTTTCAGGGTGTTCAACGGTTTCGCCATTGTGGGTAATGCGCCACTCGGCGGAAAACTCAGCGCCGGGGGAGCCGCTCATGGTGATGTGGATCTGGGTCATATGCTGCTCCTGTGCGGCTAGCCCTGTTAAGGGAAAGCCAAAGGTGAGCACGGCGGTAAACAGAGCGCCGTGTAAACGTAAAGCCTGCCAAGCCGATGGTTGTTTCATGGTTAGCTACCTCGTTAACCACAAGAGCCGCTCAACATGGGCGGCTCTTGCAGTGTAGCAGGCGATCTCTCTACCGTTTACTCAACGTTACATTACGGTAAAGGCCTTTTCGGCCGCTTCTAGCGTACGCTGGATATCTTCTGGCGTATGGGCACTGGACATAAAGCCGGCTTCATAAGCAGAAGGCGCGAGATAAACGCCATGATCAAGCATCGCACCAAAGAAGCGGCGGAAGGCATCCGGGTTACAGGCAGTCGCCTGGGCAAAGTTATCGACCCGCGATTGAGAGGTAAAGAAAAGACCAAACATGCCGCCCGCTGATTGCGTCATCATCGGCACTCGCGCCGCATTGGCACGCTCTTGCAGGCCGTTACACAGCGTTTGTACGCGCTGGCTCAAGGCGTCGTGGAAGCCCGGTACCTGCAGCTTGGTGAGTAGTGCCACCCCGGCGGCCATGGCCAGCGGGTTACCCGAAAGGGTGCCCGCCTGATATACCGGCCCCAGCGGAGAAATGTTTTGCATAATGTCGCGCTTACCACCAAACGCGCCTACCGGCATACCACCGCCAACGATCTTACCCAAACAGGTTAAATCCGGCGTGACACCGTAGTAAGCCTGGGCACCGCCCAACGCTACGCGGAAACCCGTCATCACCTCGTCAAAAATCAGAATGCTGCCGTACTCGTTACAGACGTGGCGCAGGGTTTCCAAGAAACCTGGCTGAGGCGGAATACAGTTCATGTTGCCCGCCACCGGCTCGACGATGATACAGGCAATCTGCTCACCGATCTCAGCAAAGCACGCTTCAACGCCTTCCGGGTCGTTATAGGAGAGCGTGATGGTGTGCTCGGCCAGCGAGGCCGGCACGCCTGGAGAGCTGGGCTCGCCATGTGTCAACGCGCCAGAGCCCGCTTTTACCAGCAGGGAATCCGAGTGGCCGTGGTAGTTACCCTCGAATTTAACGATCTTATCTCGCCCCGTGGTGCCCCGCGCCAGCCGAATCGCTGACATGGTGGCCTCGGTGCCCGAGCTGGTCATGCGCACCATTTCCATAGAAGGAATCATGTCGCAGATCAGGTCTGCCATGGTGGTTTCCACAGCAGTGGGGGTACCGAACGAGAGCCCGTTATCCAACCGCGCACGCACGGCTGCCAGTACGTCTTGATCGGCGTGACCGGTGATCATCGGCCCCCAGGAACCAATGTAATCAACGTAGCGGTTGCCCTCCACATCAAAGAGGTAGGCACCCTGCGCACGCTCCATGAAGACCGGCGGGCGGTGCAACCCTTTGAAGGCACGCACAGGAGAGTTCACGCCCCCAGGAATATGGCGACTCGCGAGGTCAAACAGTTCAGCAGATGTGGTCATGGCATCCTCAATATAAATGGCTTACTACCAATGAGATCAAAAGCGCACGGGGCGTGGCAAGCGATTCGGCAAGCACTGCCCGCTCGGGGGTTGGTAGCCGTGAGACAAGCTCTCCCAGGTAAAGTGCTGCGCCTGTTCACACGCCGTTGGTAAGCGCTCACCTACCGCTAGGCGCGCTGCCAAGGCCGACGCGAGCGTACAGCCGGAACCATGAAACACTTCCGGCAGCCGCGGCCATTGCCACTGGCGGGTGGTGTCGGGTGAATGCAGTGTATGCACCACTTGCTGTGCCGTACCGGGTAATGGGTCATCCGTTGCCGTTACTAACACCGCTTGGCAACCCTGAGACAGCAGTGATACCGCACGGGCGGTATCGTCATAAGGCTCATGGATCTCAGGCGTCAGCGCCGCCAGCTCAAAGCGGTTCGGGGTTAATATATCCACAAGCGGTAGCAGCCGATCACGGTAAAGCGCCTGCAAAGCAGCTGTGGATAACATAGTGCCTCCCCCTGCTTTGAGAACCGGGTCGGCAACCACGGGTACCCCAGGAAAACGGCGAATAATTTGCTCCGCAGCGCGTAGCGTAGCTTCATCCGCCAGCAGGCCGAGCTTGATCGCGGCAATCTGCATATCACCGACGGCTTCGGCCATTTGCCGCATGGCGCCAGGGTCGGCGGGCATCACCCTAGAGACGTTGTGGCAGTTCTGCACGGTCATCGCCGTGGGGATCGTCACCGCCCAACCGCCGCAGGCGGCGATGGCTTCGCTATCAGCGACTAGTCCGGCACCGCCCGTGGGGTCATGGCCCGCTAACACTAAAACGACGGGGGGAAGGGCTTGGCGCATCAAAAGGGCTTCACTACCGCCAGTAGAATAATCGCGACCAGCGCAATCACAGGCGCTTCATTGAACCAGCGAAAAAATACGTGGCTCTTAGTGCAGCGCGACTGATCAAACTGCTTCAAGTAGATCAGGCAAACGTGGTGGTAGGCAATCAACAGCGCAACCAGCGTGAGCTTAACGTGCATCCAGCCCTGGCTAAACCACGCAGGCACCAAATAGAGCATCCAACCACCAAAAATCAGCACCACAATCATCGACGGCGTCATGATGCCGCGATAGAGCTTACGCTCCATGGTTTTGAAGTAAGTGATCGCTTGCTCATCGCCTTTGTCGCGTGCCATGGCGTGGTACACATAAAGTCTTGGCAGGTAGAACAGTGCGGCAAACCAAGTAACAACGGCCATCAAGTGAATAGCCTTTACCCATTCGTACATGGTCTCTCCTTAGGCGGTGACGTATGGCTAGGAATCGGTCTCGCGGGCATCTGTTTGCCGAGCGTCAGTGTAGTGGTAATAACGCTCGATCGCGCCCCGGGTAATGATACCTGAAATTCGCTGCTGCTTTGGTCGATAGCCATGCACCACATAAAGCGCCCCAAGCGCGCTATCTTGAAGCTTTAAAAACGCTTCCGATAGCGTGGCCTGCAAACCAATCGGGGCCATTTCCAGCCGCTGGCCGGGAATCTCCAACAGATCAATCAACTCATCCTCCGGCGGCGCTTCCCCATCAAGCGCCTTATCGTGCTCCAGCAGCCAGCGGGCAAGCTCCGCCGCCTTCAGCGCCAGCACGGGCTTCTCTTCACTAGAGCGCTCGATCACTAGCCACATAGGGTTGGTTTCCAGCAAGCGGCGGGCTTGGTCTGGCGTAATCATCCGTTCTGTGCGCACCAATTGGCGCTCCATCACCGCCGGTACCGATACTCGGGAGAGCGCCTGCATCAGCGGCTGCTGCAGCGGGTGTAACCCGTAGCGTACTGAGCTAATGAAGAAACCTTCACAGCCTGTCAGCTGGCGCGACGTCAAGCAGGCCACCACCACGACCAGCATCCCCGGCAGCATGATATTGGGTGTATGCGTCAGTTCTAATAGCGCCATCAGCGCTGCAAGAGGCGCCTGAAGGACGGCCCCCATCATCGCCGCCATGCCCAGCATGGCATAAATGCCCGGGTCCGCGGCTTTATCGGGCCATAGCCATCCACCAAGCATACCGCCTAGCGCCCCAGTGGCCGCCCCCGCCACCAGCACTGGGCCGATAATACCGATGGGCACACCGCCAGCGACGGTAATCGCCGTAATCAGCAGCTTGGCCACCATCAGCGCCAACAGCACCGTGATCGTCAGCTGATTATTCAGCGCAGCAGCGACGCTGTCGTAGCCGATCCCCTGAATTTCAGGGAACCGCCACGCCAACGCCCCAGTGGCCACACCCACTACTCCTAATCTCAACCACAACGGCAATTTTTGTAAGCGCTGGCTGCGGGAAATATGAATGAAAAGCCCAGCCATTAAACCAATCACCAAGCCAATCACCACGATCCAGGGCAGGTTCATCAGCGATCCTAACGCCACCTCAGGAATCCGAAAGGCAGGCTCGTTGCCATACATCACCTGAGCCACCAGCGCGCCCATGGTGGAAGCTAAGATCACCGGCATAAAGCTCATCAGGGTGTACTCCATCATCACCACTTCCATGGCAAAGATCACCCCAGCGATGGGCGTGTTGAACGAGGCCGAAATACCGGCTGCCGTGCCGCAGGCCACCAGCACCCGCAAACTGTTATTGGGCAGCCGCAGCTTTAGCCCTAACCCGCTGGAAGCCGCCGCGCCTAAATGAATCGCAGGGCCTTCGCGCCCGGCGGATAAGCCACCCAACACGGAAACGACCCCCACCCACCATTGGTTCAGCCAGTTACGCAGCGGAAAGCGCCCCTGGTGATAGGTGAGACGCTCAATCACATGGCTCACCCCGAGTTTGCGCGCAGCGGAGCGCTGCCGATATAGCAACAGGCCAATCAACGTGACGGCGACGATCGGCAGAAGTGCTCTCAGCCACGGTGACAATCCTTCAAAGGCTTCCGGATCCCCTTCCGGCATATAGAGCACCGCCCCGGCTTCAAGCAGCAGGCGGAACGCCACCATCACTGCCCCAGTAATCACCCCAGACACCAACCCCAGCACACACAGCTGCGGTAAGGCATCCACGTTCGCCAACTGGCGGCGAAAACTCTCTAGAGTGAAATCTGACCGAGAAAAACGTGCCACAACGTCCGTCCTTGCGTTTGTTGTTCGTTTCATTGTCTCGCGTTGCGCAGCGCTCTTAAGCGCTGGCTCTCTTGTGTATCATAGCTGGATACACTTCAACAGCCTGGCCACACTCATTAGGCTGTTAATTATTCAAGCGTTGGCTGTGCGAAGCACACAAGGAGTGGTTTGTGATTAACGTTGGCATTGTAGGCGGCACCGGTTACACCGGCGTCGAACTTCTCAGGCTGCTGGCCCAGCATCCCCAGGTAAGCGTGAAAGCCATCACCTCTCGCTCAGAGGCGGGCGTGAAAGTGTGCGACATGTACCCCAATTTACGCGGCCACTACGACACGCTGGCGTTTAGCGAACCTGACGCCAAAGCGCTGGGCGCGATGGATGCGGTCTTTTTCGCCACGCCCCACGGCGTTGCCCATGCGCTTGCAGGCGAGCTGCTGGCTAACGGAACCCGGGTAATCGACCTCTCCGCCGACTTCCGCCTGCGGGATGCCGACGAGTGGAGCCGCTGGTACGACCAGCCCCACGGCGCGCCGGAACTGCTGGAAGAAGCCGTCTACGGCCTGCCTGAAATGCATCGCGAAAAGATCAAAACAGCGCGTTTGATTGCCGTTCCTGGCTGCTACCCCACCGCCGTTCAACTAGGCTACCTGCCGCTGTTAGAAGCGGGCTTGATTGATCCGAGCCAGCTGATTGCCGACTGTAAATCCGGTGTGACCGGTGCTGGCCGCGGCGCTAAGGTCGCCTCGCTGCTTGCCGAGGCCAGCGAATCGATGAAAGCCTACGGCGCGGGCGGCCACCGCCATCTGCCGGAAATTCGTCAAGGCTTGGGCGACATGCAGCCCAACCCGGTGGGGTTGACCTTTGTGCCCCATCTAACGCCTATGATCCGCGGCATTCACGCCACGCTCTACAGCACGCTTACCGCCGAGCCAGAAGATCTACAGGCACTGTTCGAGCAGCGCTATGCCAACGAGCCGTTCGTGGATGTGATGCCCGCCGGCAGCCACCCGGAAACCCGCAGCGTCAAAGGCAACAATACCTGCCGGATCGCGGTCCACCGCCCGGGTAACGGCAATACGGTTGTGGTGCTCTCGGTCATTGATAACCTGGTGAAGGGCGCCTCTGGTCAAGCCATTCAAAACCTTAATTTAATGTTTGGCTTTGATGAACACATGGGGCTCAACGCCCCCGCGCTGATGCCCTAACGTTTGAGGAATTCCCAGCAATAGTTGACCAATTTGCTGGGAATTACCCATAATCACCCCCCAATGCGGATTATTCGTTCTTAAAGCTCGCGGGAGGTACCCATGAGCGGTGCAGAAGCTTTTGTTCCAACCCCTCTGTTACTGTCAGACAGCGCACGCAAACGTATCAAAGCGTTAATGGCTGAAGAGAGTAACCCGGCGCTGAAACTGCGCGTGTATGTTACCGGTGGCGGCTGCTCAGGTTTTCAATACGGTTTTGACTTCGCGGACAACGTTGCCGAAGACGACACGCTGATTGAGTTTGGCGATGCCACGCTGGTCGTCGACCCACTATCGTATCAGTACTTGGTCGGCTCCACAGTCGATTATGAAGAGGGCTTAGCGGGCGCACGTTTTCGTGTCCAAAACCCAAATGCCACCACTACTTGCGGGTGCGGTGCCTCGTTTATGGTGTGACCAACGTTGGTGGCAACCCCGTCCCCATGACTTGACGCCTTGGTGGTTTCTCGCCAAGGTTGAAAGGTCAATAACGTTTGCTTGCCCGATTTATAAGAAAAAAAATTCTATAAACAGCGCGGCAAACCACATAAAACATGGGGAAACTAATGAAACACTTACTCACTACCTCTGCCATTGCGACCGCTATCACACTGGGCTTGGGCAGTACCACCGCGTTTGCACAAACGCCGTCTGTTAACGTGGCCACTGACCCAAGCTTTGTGCCTTTCGAGATGCTCGACCCCGAGACCGGTGAAATGATCGGTTTCGACATGGATATCATCAACGAAGTTGCTGAGCGCGCTGGCTTTGAAGTCAACCTCACCACCATGGAGTTCTCTGGCATTATTCCCGCCGTACAAACCGGCAGCCAGGAGATCGCCATCGCGGGCACCACCATTACCGAAGAGCGTTCACAGGTCGTCGACTTCTCTGACCCCTACTACGACTCCGGTCTACAAATCATCGTGCGTGCCGATAACGAAGAAGTGTCTGCCATTGAAGACCTCGAAGGCCTGACGATTGCCACCAAAATCGGTTCCACCAGCTACGACTTCCTCCAGCAAGAGCTAGGTGAAGACGCCGATATCACGCCCTACCCCGGCACCGCCGATATGTACATGGCACTGCTGGGTCGCAATGTCGACGCCGTACTTTACGATGCGCCGAACGTTGCCTACTTCTCGCAAACCCGTGGCGAAGGCCGCACTAAGGTGGTCGGCCCGCTGTATGAGGGTCAGCAGTACGGCATCGTGTTCCACAAAGGCAGCGAGTGGGTAGAGCCGACCAACGAAGCGCTGGCCGCTATGCGTGAAGATGGCACCTACGACGAGATCTACACGAAGTGGTTCGGTGAAGCACCCAGCGCTGAGTAATTCGCGCGCTATGCCATAACCAACGCTTAAAGCGACTCTCACCACAGGGCCGGGCGGCCATTTACCCCCGGCCCTGTGTCGTTGTTCCTCTTGCCTGGAGATAACGCGTGGACGTTAACTTTCAGTTTGACTGGTCGGCTGCCTTTAGCTCGATCCCCTACTTGTTACCCGGTATTCCCTGGACCCTACTGATTTCGTTTGGCGGTCTGGCGATTGGTTTTTTCATCGGTATTTTCTTTGGCCTGTTGCGCATTAGCCCGGTGCGCTGGTTACGCTGGCCTGCGGTTGTGTATGTTGAAGTGTTCCGCGGCACCCCTATTCTGGTTCAGGTGCTGTTTATCTTTTACGGTTTGCCGCAGCTTTTAGGCAGCCCCATTAATGCGTTGGTAGCGGGTATTGCGGCCATTGCCGTCAACTCCGGTGCCTATATCTCTGAAATTGTGCGCGGCGGTGTACAGTCCATTGAGCGCGGCCAGCGGGAAGCATCGCTATCGCTTGGCCTCTCCCGAGTACAGGCCTTCCGCTATGTTATTTGGCCCCAGGCACTGCGCCGTATGATTCCACCGCTGGGCAACCAGGGCATCATCAGTATCAAAGATACCTCGCTCTTCTCCGTCATCGGGGTCAGTGAGCTGGTACGCCAAGGGCAGATCTATATCGCCACTACCTTCACCGCGCTGGAGGTCTACTTCATGGTGGCGCTGATGTATCTCGCCATTACCTGGACCCTCTCACTGGTGCTGCGCCAAATCGAGCGCCGCGGCCTCACCGGACAATAAGGAGCGCACAATGACCTCTACTCAAACGCCTATTGTGCGTATGCAAAAGCTCCACAAGCACTTTGGCAGCCTGCACGTACTCAATGATATCGACCTGGAAATTGTGCCTGGTGAAGTCGTCGTGGTCATCGGGGCCAGCGGTTCCGGTAAATCCACGCTCATTCGCTGTATCAACGGCTTGGAAGAGTTTCAGTCGGGCAGCCTGGATGTGGACGGCAATACGCTGCTACCCAACGGTAAAAGCAGTCAGGCGCTGCAAACCATCCGCACCGAAGTGGGTATGGTGTTTCAGCAGTTCAATCTGTTCCCGCATCTTAGCGTGCTCGATAATGTCACTCTCGCACCGATGAAGGTGCGTGGCTGGAGCCGCCAGGACGCCGAAGAGACCGCTAAGCGGCTGCTTGATCGCGTAGGTATTGCCGATCAGGCAAATAAGTACCCCAGCCAGCTCTCCGGCGGCCAGCAGCAGCGTGTGGCGCTGGCCCGTGCGCTGGCCATGGAGCCGCGCCTCATGCTGTTCGATGAGCCAACCTCAGCCCTCGACCCCGAGATGATTGGTGAAGTGCTGGATGCCATGCGGGAGCTTGCCAAAGAAGGCATGACCATGGTGATCGTTACCCACGAAATGGGCTTTGCCCGTGAGGTGGCCGACCGCATCATCTTTATCCATAAAGGCGAAATTGCTGAACAAGGCACTCCCGAGCAGCTGTTTGATGCTCCTCAACACGAACGCACTCAATCGTTCCTGGCACGGGTACTGAAGCACTAATGTCGTGCTAACCATGTGTTCTTAAATAGCCAATATTGCGCTTAAAACGTCCTATCTAATGGCCTGTCTTCATGACAGGCCATTTTTTTTGCCTGTGGATACTATTTTTTACACGCTCTTCGCTACTTCGCCACGAAGCCCACCATGAGCGCTTATCAGCATGATTTGAGTATATGAAGCAGGTTGTTCACAGGTGCGGTAACAAGCCAGGTACCCATCGGTGGATAACCCGTTGTCAGTCAGCCTTGTGGGTAAGTCGCACTTTCATCCACAGCTCCAACACCGCTTCTACGCAGGCACTACGCTGCTTAATCACCTAAAGGTCAACAATGTAAAATGTTGATAAAAATAGCGTTAGTAGACTTATCAACAGATTTTGTCCACACCAGTAGTTACTACATCAACAGAACTTCTCTTATTTATTTTTATTTTGTTATTAATAAAGACTGAACCCTTAGGTTGGGGTGTGGAAAAACCTGACGGTTACCCACAGGAGGTTTATACTGGCGGGCTTATTCCAACAGCGCTGAATCGCTGACCACATCATCCGTGCCAACAGGCGCAAGACGAGGTGTCTCTTGAACTACCCCGACCGCTTTGACGTGATTGTCATCGGCGGTGGCCATGCGGGAACTGAAGCCGCACTGGCCTCTGCTCGTATGGGCTGTCAAACCCTATTGCTAACCCACAACATCGAGACGCTTGGCCAAATGTCGTGCAATCCCGCCATTGGCGGTATCGGCAAGAGCCATTTGGTGAAAGAAATTGATGCGCTCGGCGGTGCAATGGGGCTAGCCACGGATTTAGGCGGCATCCAGTTTCGCGTGCTCAACGCACGCAAAGGGCCAGCGGTACGTGCAACCCGTGCCCAGGCCGACCGCATCCGCTACAAAGCAGCCATTCGCGGGATGCTGGAAAACCAGCCCAACCTGACAATTTTTCAGCAGGCGGCCGGTGATCTCATTGTGGATAACGACACCGTGCGCGGCGTCGTAACTGAAACCGGCATTCACTTTCACGCGGAATCCGTTGTGCTCTCAACCGGTACCTTCCTGGGTGGCGTTATCCACATCGGGTTGGATCAAAGCCGCGGAGGCCGCGCGGGTGATCCGCCCTCCAACGCGCTGGCAGAACGACTGCGTGCGTTGCCGTTTCACGTTGACCGGCTCAAAACCGGCACGCCGCCGCGTATCGATGCCAAAACCGTCGATTTTTCGCAGTTGGAAGAGCAGCCGGGCGATACCCCAACGCCGGTGATGTCTTACCTCGGCTCGCGGGAGATGCATCCCCAGCAGGTGAGCTGCCATATCGCGCACACCAACGAGCGCACCCACGAGATTATTCTGGGTAACTTGGATCGCTCGCCAATGTACTCTGGCGTGATTGAAGGGATCGGCCCGCGCTACTGCCCCTCGATTGAAGACAAAGTGCACCGCTTTGCCGACAAATCGAGCCATCAGGTGTTCATCGAGCCTGAAGGCCTGGATACCCACGAGCTTTATCCCAACGGCATCTCGACCTCATTGCCGTTTGATGTGCAGCTACAGGTGGTCCGCTCCATCAAAGGGTTAGAAAACGCGCACATTACGCGTCCTGGCTATGCCATTGAGTACGATTTCTTTGATCCGCGGGATTTGAAACACTCGCTGGAAACCAAGTTTATCCACAACCTGTTTTTTGCCGGACAGATCAACGGCACAACCGGTTATGAAGAAGCGGGTGCCCAAGGGCTACTGGCGGGCTTAAACGCCGCTCGCCGCGCTAGACAGCTTGACGCTTGGTATCCCCGCCGTGATGAAGCCTACCTAGGCGTTTTGGTAGACGACTTAATCACCATGGGCACCAAAGAGCCCTACCGCATGTTTACTTCGCGGGCGGAATACCGCCTGCTGCTGCGTGAAGATAATGCCGATCTGCGCCTGACCGAAAAAGGCCGCGAGCTGGGCTTAGTCGACGACACCCGCTGGGCAGCGTTTAGTCAAAAGCGCGAAGCCATCGAGCGGGAAACTGCACGCTTGGCTACCGCTTGGGTGCAGCCCAATAGCCCGGCGGCGGAAAAAATCGCTGAAAAAACCGGCAGGCCGCTACCCCGAGAGTACTGCTTAAGCGATTTGCTGAAACGCCCTGAGCTGACGTATGCCGATATTACTTCGCTTCCTGGTATGGAAAGCGGTGACGTACACGACGAAGCCGTGGCCGAACAGGTGCAAATTCAAGCCAAATATCAGGGCTATATTGATCGTCAGCAGGATGAGATCGATAAGCTTAAGCGTCATGAAGCTACGCCGCTGCCTGCAGAGCTTGATTATCATCGGGTGGAAGGTCTCTCCAACGAGATTCGCCAAAAACTCAGCGACACCCGTCCAGAAACCCTTGCACATGCAGCCAGGATTTCTGGGGTAACGCCCGCAGCCATATCGATTCTGCTCGTGCATCTGAAAAAACGCCGCCTGATTACCAACGCCGAGGTGGCCAACGGATGAGTCGACTCCAGCCGCTGGTCAACAGCTTACCCAATGGCGTTGCACCACGACTTGATCAAGGCCTGTCAGCGCTGGGGGTAATCATCAGCGCTGAACAGAGAGAACAGCTGCTTGGTTTACTGGCGCTGTTGCACAAGTGGAACCGGGCTTATAACCTCACCGCAGTGCGTGATGTTGAAGAAATGGTCTCGCGTCACGTACTGGATAGCGCCGCCGTTGCTCCCTACGTTCACGGCCCAACGCTGCTGGATGTGGGGGCAGGGCCTGGGTTACCCGGCTTGGTACTAGCGATTATGAAGCCCGAGCTTCAGGTGACGCTGCTGGATAGCAATGGCAAGAAAGTCCGCTTCCAGCGCCAAGCGGTGATGGAGTTGGCGCTGACGAACGTGACGCCTACTCAGGCACGGGTAGAGCAGTTCGCCGGCCAGCACTTTGATCAGGTGATCTCACGTGCGTTTGCCAGTTTGGTGGATTTCGTGACGCTAACGCGTCCCCTGCCATCTGCAAATGGCCAGTGGCTAGCAATGAAAGGCCCTGGTGCCGATGACGAGCTGCGTGACCTGCCGGAAGGCATTGAACTCAGCGAGCGCCACCTGTTGAATATACCCTTTGAAACGGCCGAGCGGCAGCTGTTGATCCTGACCCCAAAAGGAGTTGAGTAGTGAGCCAGATCATTGCCCTGACCAACCAAAAAGGCGGCGTGGGCAAGACCACTTCAGCCGTTAACCTGGCCGCCAGCCTGGCTGCTCTTGACCGCCGCGTACTGCTGGTGGATTTGGACCCACAGGGCCATGCCAGCATGGGTAGCGGGATTGACAAGTACGATCTTGATAAAAGCGTGCTGGATGTGTTGCTTGGTGAAGCCACTGCAGGTGAGGTTATCGTTCGCGGGCTGCCGGTTCACTATGACGTTCTACCCGGTAACGGCGACCTCACTGCAGCAGAAGTCGAATTACTGGATAGCGATCAGCGCCAAAGCCGCCTATCGCTCGCGCTCGCCAGCGTCGCGGACGATTACGACGTGGTGCTGATCGACTGCCCGCCGTCGCTGAATATGCTGACGGTGAACGCACTCACTGCCGCCCATGGCGTACTGATTCCGCTACAGTGTGAGTTTTATGCCCTAGAGGGGCTCTCGGCGCTGCTGGATACGGTGGAGCAGATCAAACAAAGCGTGAATCCTGAGCTTGCCGTCTCTGGCATTCTGCGCACCATGTACGATAAGCGCACCAGTCTCACCCGCGAAGTGGATAAGCAGCTACGCGACTTTTTCGGCGATGCGCTTTTGAAAACGACGATTCCGCGCAACGTGAAAGTCGCTGAAGCGCCAAGCCACGGCGTACCGGTCACCCAATACGCGCGTTTTTCGCGGGGTAGCCAAGCCTATCGCGTGCTGGCCAAAGAGATGATTCGGCGTCTGTCGTTGTAACGGTTGCCGCTGTAGCGTTCAAAGCACGTAACGTTAAAAGTACGAGGGAAAGCGAATGACGCGTAAACGCGCGCTAGGACGTGGCCTGGATGCCCTGATTGGTGCGGGCGCACGTCGTCGTGACAGTTTAGACCTGACCGGTGGCGCAACGCTTGAGAGCGCCGACGCTCCGGTGCCAGACGTGGCGGTGGATGACGCAATGGCTGAACGCTTGGAGCGTCTGCCACTTGGGCAACTGATGCGCGGAAAGTATCAGCCCCGCCGAGACATCCAGCCCGAAGCCCTGGAAGAGCTTGCCGACTCGATCCGTGCCCAAGGCGTGATGCAGCCCATCGTGGTGCGTCCGGTAGGTAAAGATCGCTATGAAATTATTGCCGGTGAGCGTCGCTGGCGCGCCGCGCAACTGGCTGAGTTGGATGTTATTCCGGCGGTCATACGCCATGTGAGTGATGAAGTTGCGCTGGCCCTAGCGCTGATTGAAAACATCCAGCGGGAAAACCTCAACGCCATTGAAGAAGCAATTGCGCTGAAGCGTTTGGGCGATGAATTTGAACTCACTCAGCAACAGATTGCCGATGCAGTGGGTAAGTCCCGTACCCAGGTTGCCAACTTACTTCGTCTGCTGGCCCTCGACCCAGAGGTGCAAACCCTGCTAGAGCGGGGCGATTTAGATATGGGTCACGCTCGCGCACTGCTCTCGTTAACCAGTGCACAGCAGCGCCAAGTCGCCCACGAAGTGGTCAATAAAGACCTTACCGTGCGCGATACCGAAGCGCTGGTGAAAAAGGTTCAAACCAATCAGGCACCTGCGCCGACCGCCAAGCAAGCGGCCAAGACTCCGGATGTGGCCCGCTTAGAAACCCACCTGGGCGAAATTCTCGGTGCGCCTGTTTCGATTGATCATGGTCAAAAAGGCAAAGGCCGAGTCACTATTCGTTATACAAGCCTTGAAGAGCTGGATGGAATTCTAGCGCACATTAAATAGCACGCTAATGAAAGATATGGCCTGTTTTTAGCCCTTTGGTCGCAAGTCGGCGCTGAAACGCGCGAATTCCGTGCAACTTCGGTTGAAGGTGTGATAGCGCTTCCCTATAATCGCGCAAGATTTGTGCAGGTTGCTTATCGATGCGCTTGAAAGGCACATCGGCAGCAACCCATCTAACGCGCTGGGGAATCATTTGCTTACTAGCGATATGTTGAAAGCTTATGCAGCGAATTGAAACCCAGCGGCAGCGAGCCTACTTCGCTCGGCTAACCTGCGCCCAGCTCGTGGTGATGCTGCTTGGAGTACTGCTGGCTTATCCGGTAGCCCAGATGCCAGGGGTGCTGTCGGTCATAACGGGAGCATTGGTAGCGTTGCTGCCACACGCTTTCTTTATACAGCGCATGGGAATTTTTGGTAAAACGCGTCGTTCTCCAGGCGCTATGGTCCTGTTTCGCGCCGAGGCAGGTAAGTTTGGTTTGACGGTGGCACTGTTTGCTTTGGTGTTCGTGGTAGTGCCTCCCTCAAACCCCGCTTTCTTTTTTAGTGCTTATGTTGCGATTGTTCTAACGCATTGGCTTGCACCTTGGTTAATGCCTGGGAAATCGCACAACTGATTGAGGTGACATGTCTATGGCCGCAGGAAACGAAGTCTCGTCGACTTACTATATCCAGCACCACTTGCAGAACCTGACCTTTGGTAAACATCCAGAGAATGGCTGGTCGCTGGCGCACTCCGCCGAAGAAGCTCGTGAAATGGGCTTTTGGGCCATTCACCTGGACACCATGGGCTGGTCGATCGCCATGGGCCTCCTGTTTATCTGGATTTTCCGTAAAGCCGGTAAAGCAGCAACAACGGGCGTTCCTAGCGGCCTGCAAAACGCTGTTGAAATGGTGGTTGAGTTCATCGAGAACCTCACCCGCGCGACGTTCCATGGCCGTAATCCGGTCATTGCCCCGCTGGCACTGACGCTGTTCGTGTGGATTTTGCTCATGAACACGCTGAAAATTATTCCGGTCGACTATGGCCCTGAGCTCTTTAAACGGTTAGGCGTTGAGTACATGAAAATTGTACCGACCACTGACCCGAACGCCACGCTGGGTATGGCGCTGGGCGTGTTCTGCCTGATTATTTACTACAGCATTAAAGTCAAAGGTGCCGGTGGTTTTGCCAAAGAGCTGTCGCTGACGCCGTTCAATCACTGGGCGCTGATCCCCTTCAACCTGGTACTTGAAGTGATTGGCCTGCTGGTGAAGCCGTTAGGCCTCGGCCTGCGTCTGTTCGGTAACATGTTTGCCGGTGAGGTTATCTTTATTCTGATTGCTCTACTGCCGTTCTGGGCAATCTGGCTGTTGGACGTGCCATGGGCCATCTTCCACATCCTTGTGGTAACGCTGCAGGCCTTTATTTTCACCACGCTGTCGGTTGTATACCTCAGCGCGGCGCACGAACATCACTAAAACCAAGCAACGACGTTTTCATTAACCCTCAACCCTTAACCAAAACTTAAACTCAGGAGCAACATCATGGAAATGGTTTATCTCTCAGCTGCCATCATCATCGGTCTGGGCGCACTGGCTACCGGCATTGGCTTCGCTCTTCTGGGCGGCAAACTGCTTGAGTCTACTGCGCGTCAGCCGGAACTGGGCGACCAGCTGCAAACCAAAACCTTCATCATGGCCGGTCTGCTTGACGCCGTTCCGATGATCGGTGTTGGTATCGCGATGTACCTGATCTTCGTTGTCGCCGGTTAATGCAGCTTAACCGAGCGGACATCCGCTCGGTTTTGTTTCACTCCGGTCGCCACGAACTTGTCAGAGGTACATCCCTGTGAATATCAACATGACGCTTATCGGGCAGACGATCGCCTTCGCGATCTTTGTCTGGTTTTGCATAAAGTATGTGTGGCCTCCGATCAGCAACGCGCTTCACGAGCGTCAGAAGAAAATTGCTGATGGCTTAGACGCAGCCAGCCGTGCGACTCGCGACCTTGAGTTAGCTCAAGAGCGCGCTGAGCAAACGCTGCGTGAAAGCAAGGAGCAGGCTTCTCAAATTCTCGAGCAAGCCAACAAGCGCTCTGCTCAGATGATCGAAGAAGCACGCGAACAGGCTCGCGCTGAAGGCGAACGCCTGATGGCAAGCGCTCGTTCCGAAATTGAGCAAGAAGTAAATCGTGCAAAAGACGAGCTTCGTGCCCAGGTTTCTCACCTCGCCATCCTTGGTGCCGAGCGTGTATTAGAAGCTTCGGTCGACGAGAAAGCACATCGCAAGTTACTTGATGAGCTTGCTGCTGAACTGTAAGGAGGTGACCCATGGCGGAATTACTTACCGTCGCTCGTCCTTACGCTAAGGCGGCGTTTGAATACGCGCGTGATCATGAGGCGCTTGATAGCTGGTCCCAGGCGTTTGGTTTTTTAAGCACTGCGGTTGCCAATAGCGACGTTCGTCGCTTGTTGGGTAGTCCAAAGCTTGAGAACGACAAAAAGGTAACCCTGCTTTCCGATATGTTACCGGAGCAGAATGCCGACGTGTCGCGCTTTTTGGATACCCTGGCCGACCAAGGTCGCTTGATGGCCCTACCCTTTATCGCTGAGCAGTTCGAGCACCTGCGTGCCGAACATGAGCAGCGTGTTGAGGTACTGGTGACGTCCGCCTATGCGTTGGACAGCCAACAGCAGACCAAGCTAGCAACCGCGCTCAAGAAACGTCTGAATCGCGAAATCTCCATTACTACTCAGGTGGACAAGGCGCTGATTGGCGGTGTCATCCTGCGTGCCGGCGATACCGTCATTGATGGTTCGGTGCGTGGTCGATTGAACCGACTTTCCGAAGCGCTGACCGCTTGAGTCTGAGGGACATGGCATGCAGCAACTGAATCCTTCCGAGATCAGCGACATCATCAAGCAGCGAATTGAGAAGCTTGACGTCGCATCCGAAGCCCGTAATCAGGGCACCATCGTCAGCGTTTCCGACGGTATCGTGAAAATTCACGGCCTCGAAGACGCGATGTTTGGTGAAATGATCGAATTCCCCAACAGCATCTTTGGCATGGTACTGAACCTGGAGCGTGACTCCGTCGGTGCCGTTGTCCTGGGTGACTACCTGCAGCTTGAAGAAGGCATGACCGCTCAGTGTACCGGTCGCATTCTGGAAGTTCCGGTAGGCCCTGAGCTGATTGGTCGCGTTGTCGATGCGCTGGGTAACCCCATCGATGGCAAAGGCGAGATCAACGCTAAACTGACCGACGCGGTAGAAAAAGTAGCGCCTGGCGTTATTACCCGTCAGTCCGTTGACGAGCCGATCCAAACCGGTCTGAAATCTATCGATGCCATGGTGCCAATCGGTCGTGGTCAGCGTGAGCTGATCATCGGTGACCGTCAGATTGGTAAATCTGCCATTGCCATCGATGCGATCATCAACCAGAAAGGCAAAGGCGTGACCTGTGTCTACGTAGCGATTGGTCAGAAGCAGTCGACCATTGCTAACGTCGTTCGCAAGCTCGAAGAGCACGGCGCGCTGGAACACACCATCATCGTCGCTGCAGGCGCTGCCGACCCGGCACCGATGCAGTTCCTGGCCGCTTACTCTGGCTGCACCATGGGCGAGTACTTCCGTGACCGTGGTGAAGACGCGCTGATCGTGTATGACGATCTTTCCAAGCAGGCCGTTGCGTACCGTCAGGTATCGCTGCTGCTGCGTCGTCCGCCGGGTCGTGAAGCTTACCCGGGTGACGTTTTCTATCTCCACTCACGTCTGCTGGAGCGCGCTGCGCGCGTTAACGCTGACTACGTTGAGAAGTTCACCAACGGTGAAGTGAAAGGCAAAACCGGTTCCTTGACCGCACTGCCGATCATCGAAACACAAGGTGGTGACGTATCGGCGTTCGTTCCGACCAACGTTATCTCCATCACCGATGGTCAGATCTTCCTGGAAACCAACCTGTTTAACTCCGGTATTCGTCCGGCGATTAACGCAGGTCTTTCGGTTTCTCGTGTAGGTGGTGCTGCGCAGACCAAAATCATCAAGAAGCTGGGTGGCGGTGTTCGTCTGGCCCTGGCTCAGTACCGCGAACTGGCGGCATTCTCGCAGTTTGCCTCTGACCTTGATGAAGCGACGCGTAAGCAGCTTGAGCACGGTCAACGTGTTACCGAACTGATGAAGCAGAAGCAGTACTCGCCGATGTCAGTTGCAGAAATGGCGCTGTCTCTGTACGCCGCTAACGAAGGTTACCTGGATGACGTGAGCGTCGATAAGGTGCTGGACTTCGAACGTGCTCTGCACGATTACATGAAGTCTGAGCACAGCGAGCTGCTCGATAAGATCAACCAGACCGGCGACTACAATGGCGAGATTCAGGACGGCTTGAAGTCAGGTCTCGAGAAGTTCAAGGCGACTCAGAGCTGGTAATGTCCGGCCCGCCTGCGGGCGGGCTTGCATGCTTTCTGAGAGCCACGAACGAAGGGTAGATCGCTATGGCAGCTGCAAAAGAGATACGCACCCAGATCGGGAGCATTAAAAATACGCAGAAGATTACCAGTGCCATGGAAATGGTAGCTGCATCGAAAATGCGTAAAGCGCAAGATCTGATGAAGGCTGGCCAGCCGTACGCCAAGCAGATTCGTAACGTGGTAGGCCACATTGCTGACGCAAACCCCGAGTACAAGCACGACTATATGGTCGAGCGCAACGAGGTAAAGCGCGTTGGTTACATTGTGGTTTCCACCGACCGTGGCCTGTGTGGCGGCTTAAACGTCAACCTGTTCAAGGCAGTGGTGAAAGACGCTGTTGCCTGGAAGCAGCAAGGCGCTGAGCTAGACTTCTGCGCCCTCGGCTCGAAAGCAGGGGCTTTCTTCCGCAACTACGGCGGCAACTTGATTGCTGCGAAAAGCGGATTAGGAGAGTCACCGACCGTCGAGGGTCTGATCGGTAGTGTTAAGGTCATGCTCGAAGCGTACGACGAAGGACGCCTAGACCGCCTGTACGTGGTGTATAACGAATTCGTTAACACTATGACGCAGCGGCCGGTAGTGCGTCAGCTTCTTCCTCTGTCGTCCGATATGGGCGCAGACGCTAAGCATGACGAAGAAAACGCCCGTCCCGGAAGCTGGGACTACCTGTATGAACCGGATGCCAAGGCGTTGCTAGACAGCCTGTTGGTTCGATTCATCGAATCGCAGGTGTATCAGGCGGTAGTCGAAAACGGTGCGTGCGAACAGGCCGCCCGAATGATCGCTATGAAGAGTGCCACTGATAACGCGGGCAACCTGATCGACGATCTGGAGATGGTTTATAACAAGGCCCGTCAGGCCGCCATCACCCAGGAAATTTCCGAGATCGTCGGCGGCGCTTCAGCCGTATAACGCCTAGGGAGCCTGCCATCGCTTAGGTGGCTCCCGGCAGACAGGTTTCATTTGCAGGTTTTTGAGAGGAACCAAGATGAGCGGACGTATCGTACAAATCATCGGCGCGGTGATTGACGTAGAGTTTCCGCGGGACTCTGTGCCCAAGGTCTACGACGCGCTGAAGGTCTCCGATGTTGAGACCATCCTCGAAGTCCAGCAGCAGCTGGGCGACGGCGTGGTGCGCACCATTGCCATGGGCTCCACTGAGGGCTTAAAGCGTGGCTTGGACGTGACCAACACAGGTACCGCGATTTCCGTACCGGTAGGTAAGGAAACGCTGGGTCGCATCATGAACGTGCTCGGCGAGCCGATTGATGAAGCTGGCCCGATCGGCGAGCAAGAGCGCATGCCGATCCACCGTAAAGCACCGAGCTATGCCGACCAGGCAGCCTCTAACGAGCTGCTGGAAACCGGTATCAAAGTAATCGACCTGGTTTGCCCCTTCGCGAAAGGCGGTAAAGTCGGTCTGTTCGGCGGTGCGGGTGTAGGTAAAACCGTTAACATGATGGAGCTTATCCGCAACATCGCCACCGAGCACAGCGGCTACTCTGTATTCGCCGGTGTAGGTGAGCGTACGCGTGAGGGTAACGACTTCTATCATGAAATGACCGAATCCAACGTTATCGACAAGGTAGCGCTGGTCTATGGTCAGATGAACGAGCCGCCCGGCAACCGTCTGCGCGTGGCGCTGACTGGTCTCACCATCGCTGAGAAATTCCGTGATGAAGGCCGTGACGTTCTGCTGTTCGTCGATAACATCTACCGTTACACCCTGGCGGGTACCGAAGTATCTGCCCTGCTGGGTCGTATGCCGTCTGCGGTAGGTTATCAGCCGACACTGGCCGAAGAGATGGGCGTTCTGCAGGAACGTATCACCTCTACGAAAACCGGTTCTATCACTTCCGTACAGGCCGTTTACGTTCCTGCGGATGACTTGACTGACCCGTCGCCAGCGACCACTTTCTCCCACCTGGATGCGACCGTGGTACTGGCGCGTTCAATCGCTGAGCTGGGTATCTACCCCGCGATTGACCCGCTGGACTCCACTTCACGTCAGTTGGATCCGCTGGTGGTAGGCGAAGAGCACTATGACGTTGCTCGTGGCGTTCAGAACGTTCTGCAGCGTTATAAGGAACTGAAGGACATCATCGCGATTCTGGGTATGGACGAGCTGTCTGATGAAGACAAGCTGGCCGTATCTCGTGCGCGTAAGATCCAGCGCTTCCTGTCGCAGCCGTTCTTCGTAGCCGAGGTATTTACGGGTTCGCCCGGTAAATACGTGTCGCTGAAAGACACCATCCGTGGCTTCCAGGGCATCCTCGCGGGTGAGTATGACGATCTTCCGGAACAGGCCTTCTACATGGTCGGCTCCATCGACGAAGCTGTCGAAAAAGCCAACCAGATGAAGAAGTAATCCCGTCCATTAGGGGGATTCGCTATGGCGAATAGCTTCACTTGCAATATCGTCAGCGCAGAAGCATCTATCTTCTCAGGTAAAGTTGAGCAGGTAATTGCTTCCGGGATTATGGGTGACCTCGGCATTTTGCCGGGGCACGCCCCGCTGCTGACCGAGCTTCAGCCGGGCCCGATCCGCGTGATCCACGATGATGGTAAGGAAGAAAACTTCTTTGTCTCGGGTGGTTTCATGGAAGTCCAGCCAGATGTCATCACGATTCTGGCAGACGCTGCGGCCCGTGCGAGCGACCTTGATGAGGCCGCTGCCGAAGAAGCGCGTCAACAGGCGCTGAAAGCCTTTAATGAGAAGTCAGCGGAGCTGGATTATACCCGCGCTGCCGCTGAACTTGCCGAAGCCGTTGCACAGCTGCGAACGATTCAGCAGCTGCGTAAAAAGGCGGGTAAAGGCTAACAAAACACGCTCTGCGTGAATAAAACGCTCCTTGAACCCGTCACAGGGTTTAAGGGGCGTTTTTTTTATCCGATAGTAAAGAAGTAGGTTCAACAGTACGGCGCTTGCCTGCACACAAGGAGATGGCGATGGCACTCAACGAAGAAGCCCTACAAGCCTTAAAAAGTGAGCTGCATGAAGAGCTTACCCAAGAAGCGCCGAATAAAGCACAGCTAGCCGAGCGGCTGGCGGAAATTCGCTCGGCCGATATTGGCGAGGTGCTGGAAGAGCTGATTGAGGAGGACGAAGCACTGTCGGCTGCCCTTGCCGTGCTGGCGATTCTCTCCGCAGAGCGAGCGGCCAATGTGCTGGGTTACCTGCCCAAAGAGAGTCAGCTCGAGGTGGTGGGAGAGCTGTCTGATACCCAAGTGCTCAAACTGCTGGAAGAGATGGGCTCCGATGAGCGGGCGGACTTGTTTAACCTGCTAGGGGAAGATCGCCGCGAAGCGCTGCTGCGTCGTATGGCGCACCAAGAGCGAGAAGATTTAAAGCGCCTCGCCAGCTATGAGGAAGGTACGGCCGGCGCCATCATGACCTCTGACTATGTGGCCATAGCCAGTGGCATGACGGTGTCGCAAGCGATGATGCGCGTGCGCCAAACCGCCCCTGATGCAGAAACGGTCTACCAGCTTTACGTGTTGGATAATGACGGCCAACTGATCGGTACTATGTCACTGCGCCAACTGATGGTCGCGCGCCCTGGGGCGTTGGTGGATGACATCATGATCAAAGATGTCATCAAAACCCCTGTGGATAAAGCGCAGGAGGAGGTGGCAAGAATTGTAGCCCGCTACGATTTGCTGGCACTGCCTGTGATTGATACTGACGGCCGTATGGTAGGTATCGTGACTCACGATGACGCCATGGACGTTGCTGAGTCGGAGGCCACTGAAGATATCCACAAAGGGATGTCCATTGGGCAGTTGGAAGATGGCGTTAGCCGGGTGCGACTGTGGAGCCTTTATCGCAAGCGGGTGTTCTGGCTCGTTCTGCTGGTATTTGCCAACCTCTTTTCCGGGGCAGGCATTGCGTATTTTGAGGACACTATTGCGGCACAGGTCGCGCTAGTGTTCTTTTTACCCTTACTAATTGGCAGTGGCGGAAACGCGGGTGCCCAAGCCGCTACGCTGATGGTGCGCGGCATGGCCACGGGCGATATCGGCGTGAAAGACTGGAGTAAGATGTTGGGGCGTGAGCTGCTGGTGGCTGGCGCGTTAGGGCTCACCATGGCGATTGCTGTTGCCCCCATTGGCATTTTCCGGGGCGGCGAAGCGGTGGCGATCATCGTCGCGCTGAGTATGGTCACGATTGTACTCTTTGGCAGCATGATCGGTATGTGTCTACCGTTTGTGCTGGAACGCTTTAAAGTGGATCCTGCCACCGCTTCTGCACCGCTGGTGACCACGCTGATTGATGCTTCCGGGGTGCTGATTTACTTCAGTATTGCCACGGCCATATTGTCAGGCGTTTAGAAGAGGCTTAACGCATGGCGCTGCTGGCCGCGCGAGTAATAAACATCACTTCCACATGACCCAGCCACTCAATGTCACTGGCCAGCGCTTTTAGCTGGCTGGCTAGGCATTGAGGCGGCTGGTGAACCGCATCGCCGATGATCAGGGAGACCGATACCTTATCGTCTAAATAATGGAGCTGAAGCTCATTTAACGTGCGCCATACGGGGTGTGTGTACCAGCGCTCGTTAAGAGCGGCTTCCACCTCCGGGCGCAGCGGCAGGCCTGGCAGTCGGCTGGGGTCGCCTTCACCGGCGTCATCTTCTGGGTCAACGTGGAAGATAACGTCAGTGAGCAGAGGAAACTCGTGGCGCAAACGGCGGCTCACTTCATTGCCGATTTCATGGGCTTCCGAGACGGTAATTTTAGGCCCTACCACCACATGCAGATCGACCATGACCCAACCTGCCGATTGACGGGTGCGCAGGTCGTGCACGCTATCCACGCCGGGTACGCTACACGCCACGTCGTGCATCTGCTGCTGTACTGTTTCGGGTAACGCGGTGTCGACCAGTTCGCGAGCGGACTCCCACAACAGGTCTAAACCCACTTTACCGACCAGCAGGCCAACGATAATAGCGGCCACAGCATCTAGCCAGCCCAAGCCAAACTGCGCGCCCACTAAAGCTACCAGCACCACGGCGGTTGAAAGTGCGTCGCTGCGCGAGTGCCAAGCGTTGGCTTCTAAAAGCTTGGATTTCAAGCGTTTCGCGACCCGCATGGTGTAGCGAAAAATCCACTCTTTGCTAATCAGGGCCAGTATCGTGATGACGATCGCAAGCGCGCCTGGGGCGCCCACTTCTGTGCCGCTCAACAGGCGATCCACGCTTGACCACGCAATGCCTCCGGCCACGAAGATCAGGACGCTGCCTAATAGCAGTGTGGTGAGGGTTTCGATTCGGCCATGGCCGTAATGATGGTCATTATCGGGCTCCTGGCGACCATAGTGAATGGCAGCCAACACAAAGCCATCGGTGACAAGATCAGAGAGCGAGTGAATACCGTCGGCAATCAGCGCGGCAGAGCCGACAAAAAAACCGACCGCTACTTTAATAATGCTCAGCAAACCGTCCAGCCAAGCGCCGATATAGGTCACGCGCTTAGCCTCTTGGCTATCTAACTCGCGATTGGGAACCACTGGCGTTTCTACGGTCTGAGTCATGAGGTACCTTGCAGGGACGCACACTTCTAATAGACGCCTATTGTAGCTTACCGCTGCATAAGCTCTATACCCTCTTGTGAATTCGTACCCTTCTCCAGGGCGGACAATGAATGGCGGGATGTGTATCCTTAGCGCCACTGCGGGTGCGCAAACATCATTTAATGACGTAATACAGACAGGATGACCTATGGATTGGCTCCAGGTGGTGGTATTGGCGGTGGTGCAAGGGCTCACTGAATTCCTTCCTATTTCTAGCTCTGCCCACCTCATTTTGGTGCCGGTGCTGACCACCTGGGAAGATCAAGGCCTTGCCTTCGATGTTGCCCTGCATTTAGGCAGTTTAAGCGCCGTGGTGATCTATTTTCGCCAGGAAATTTGGAAAATGGTCGTCAGCAGCCTGACCGCGGTGAGGGGAAAGGGTGTCGATGAAGACGCGCGCCTAGCCTTTTGGGTCACCATTGCCACGCTGCCAGTATGTATCGTGGGTTTTTTATTCCACGATGTTATTTCCGGCTATATGCGCTCCACTTTAATTATCGGCATTAGCCTGATTGCCTTCGGGCTACTGCTGGGCTACGCCGATTGGAAAATGCGCGGCACCCGCAGCGAGTATCAACTGACCCTCAAGGACGTGCTGATTATCGGCGGAGCCCAGGTGCTGGCGCTGATTCCAGGTACGTCGCGTTCTGGTATCACCATGACGGCTGCCTTGATGGTTGGCATGAACCGTGAAGGGGCCGCACGCTTCTCGTTTTTACTCTCTATTCCGGTGATTGTTTTGGCGGGTGGCCTTGAAGCGATCAACCTGCTGAAAGCGCCTCACTTAATCGATGTACCCGCTATGCTAGTAGGGGCGCTTTTATCAGGGATCAGCGCTTACTTATGCATTCATTACTTCCTGGTGGTGATTAAAAAGCTGGGGATGCAGCCGTTCGTGGCGTATCGGGTGCTGTTTGGTGCCTGGTTACTGTGGTTTTTTCACTTCTAAACGGGCGCGCTTTATTTAAGGGAAAACAAATGAAGGGCTATCAAACCGCGCTAGGGCGTGTGGGCATTGCGACACTGGCGGGCGTTTTGCTGGCGGGCTGTTCAGAAAATGATCGGCCGCTGGAGTCACCGGTGCGCTTTGAAGGCGGAATATTTGGCACCTATTACCAAATGACCCTGGTTGATTCGCTCACTCAGGGGGAAGCCAGCGCGCTGGAAGAGGGCATACTGGCTGAAATGGAAGACGTCGACCAAGCGATGTCCACCTATCGGGATGACTCTGAATTAGTGGCGTTTAACCAATCGCCGCTGAATGAGTGGCAGCCGCTCTCTAACGAACTGATCGAAGTGATGGCCATTAGCCGCTCGGTGGCGGAAGCCAGCGACGGGGCGTTTGATATCACCATTGGTGATGTCGTCAATCTATGGAGCTTCGGCCCCGAGGCTCGGCCAGAAGAGGTACCTAGCGAGGCAGAGTTAAGCGAGCGCATGGCCACCATCGGCTTCGATGCGGTGGAAGTGGATACCCAGCGCATGCAGGCACGGCGCCTTCGCGATGTCTTTGCTGATCTTTCTGGCGTGGCTAAAGGCCACGCCACTGACCGCGTGGCCGCTTACCTCGACCAGCAGGGCATCGAAAATTATTTGGTGAATATTGGCGGCGGCCTGATTGCGCGCGGTTACCGTGACGTTGAAGCACAAACACCCTGGCGGATTGGTATTGAAGTGCCGCAGAGCGGTGTGCCAGAAGCGCAGCATGTGCTTGCCTTAGAAGGGATGTCGGTCGCTACGTCAGGCGACTACCGCAATTACTTTGAAGTCGACGGCGAGCGCTTCTCCCACCTCTTGGACCCCCGTACTGGGCGACCCATTAAACACCAGCTGGCGTCGGTGTCGGTATTTCACCCCTCCAATGCCTGGGCGGATGCTTGGGCGACGGCGTTAACCGTGGTGGGCAGTGAAAAGGGCATGCAGCTTGCGGTAGAGAACAACCTGAATATTTTAATGCTGGTAAAAGAGGATGACCGCTGGCGCAGCTTAGCAAGCCCAGCCTTCGTCAACTATTTCGGCGATGCAATAATCGATGAACTTGGAATAGAGCCCTGGGCGACGCCCGTGGCGAATCGCCAAACGGAGACAGGTGAATAATATGCACGACCTCGATATCGTCATCCTTGCGGCGGGTAAAGGTACGCGGATGCGCTCACAGCTGCCTAAAGTGCTGCATACGCTGGCGGGCAAACCGATGGTGCAACACGTACTGGAGACGGCCAGTGGTCTGAATCCTAGCCGCACCCACGTGGTGATTGGCCACGGAGCCGATCAGCTTCGCGAGGCGTTGGCAGAGCACACAGTGTCGTTTGCGCTGCAAGAAGAGCAGAAGGGGACCGGCCACGCAGTAGCACAAGCCCAGGCTCAGTTAGGTAGCGGCATCGTATTGGTGCTGTACGGCGACGTCCCTCTCATTCGTCGCGATACGCTGGCCAATTTGCTGGCCCATGTCGATGAACAGCATATGGGCCTGTTGACCGTCACGTTAGATGACCCCAGCGGCTACGGCCGTATTGTGCGCGACAGCGATGGTCATGCCGTGGCGATTGTGGAACAGAAAGATGCCAACGACGAACAGCTGACGATTACTGAGTGCAACACTGGCATTATGGCCATGACCAGCGCCCAGTTGAAGCGCTGGTTGCCCCAACTATCGGCGGAAAATGCCCAGGGCGAGTACTACCTGACCGACGTCATCGCCATGGCGGCCAGCGAAGGCGTCAAAGTTGCCACAGCGCAGCCCCATAACGCCACCGAGGTAGAAGGGGTCAATAACCGCTCGCAAATGGCCCGCTTGGAGCGTGCCTACCAGCAGCAGACGGCGGAGACGCTCATGGCCCAAGGCGTTGCCTTGGCCGACCCGGCGAGAATTGACGTGCGCGGTAAGCTCACCTGCGGTCACGACGTATTCATCGACGTGGGCTGTGTTTTTGAAGGGGACGTAGAGCTTGGCGAAGGCGTGCGGGTAGGCCCTTACTGCATCATCAAAAACAGCACCATTGGCGCAGAGAGTGAGATTCACAGCCACAGCGTGATCGACACGACCGTGGCGGCAGGTCTTAACCAGGTGGGCCCCTACGCAAGGCTGCGTCCTGGCACGCGCTTAGCCGTGAAAGCCAAGGTAGGCAATTTTGTCGAAACTAAAAATGCCGACGTGGGTGAAGGCAGCAAAATCAATCATTTAAGCTACGTGGGTGATGCACGCCTGGGGCGCGATGTGAACGTGGGCGCGGGCACCATTACCTGCAACTACGATGGCGTGAACAAACATCGCACCGAGATTGGCGATAACGCCTTTATTGGTTCCAACACTGCCTTAGTGGCGCCTGTCACGGTAGGTAAGGGAGCCACTGTGGGTGCAGGTTCCACGATTGCAAAAGATGTGGCTGAACACGCATTAGCGGTCACCCGCAGCCGACAGTTAGAAAAACCAGACTGGCCTCGCCCGGTTAAAAAGGCTAAATAAGCGTATCAGGACGTTGAATAACACGGCGTGATAACGCCTCAGGAGAAAGAGTTATGTGTGGCATCGTCGCAGCGGTTGCGCAGCGCAATGTGCAGGGAATCTTGTTGGAAGGGCTTAAACGCTTGGAGTATCGCGGGTATGACTCTTCTGGCATGACGGTGCTTAACAACGGTGTATTAACCCGTCACCGTGCTTTGGGCAAAGTGATGGCGCTCGCTGAGCAGTTAGAGGCCGCCGCACTGCCCGGTAACAGCGGTATCGCCCATACACGCTGGGCGACCCACGGCAAACCCTCTGAGGCCAACGCGCACCCGCACCACAGCAGCGATAACGTCGCCGTGGTGCATAACGGCATTATCGAAAATTACGAACAGATTAAAGAAACGCTGCAGGGCAGTGGCCATACCTTCACCTCGGAAACCGATACCGAGGTGATTGCTCATTTGCTGGCGGACAAACTCGCCACGGGCAAAACGCTGTTTGACGCGACACAAGAAATTGTCAGTGGCTTGGGCGGTGCCTACGCCCTGGGGGTAATGAGTGCAGCCGAGCCCGGCGTGGTCGTGGGCGCACGCCAAGGCAGCCCCTTGGTGGTGGGTGTTGGTATTGATGAGGCCTTTTTAGCCTCGGACCCGCTGGCGCTGCTTCAAGTGACCGACCGCTTTATCTACCTGGAAGAGGGCGATTTGGTCGAGCTGCGTGAGCATGGGGTGATTCGCATTGTCGACCGCCAAGGCAACGACGTTGAGCGCCCTATCCATACCTTTGAACATGGCGACGGCGCGGCTAGCAAAGGCGAGTATCGTCATTACATGCTCAAAGAGATTTTTGAGCAGCCCGCCGTTATTAGTGCCGCGCTGGAAGGGCGTTTAAGTAGCCACGGCGTGTTGGTTGAGAGTTTTGGGCCGGATGCGCTGGCGCTGTTCCAGAAAACGCGCCATGTGCATATTATTGCCTGTGGCACCAGCTACCATGCGGGTTTGGTTGCGCGTTACTGGCTGGAGCGCTATGCCGGAGTGCCGGTACAGGTCGAAGTGGCGTCGGAATACCGCTACCGCCATCCGGTGGTACCGGAAGGCACGCTGTTTGTAACGCTCTCCCAATCCGGGGAAACGGCCGATACGCTGGCAGCACTGCGCTTTGCCAAAACGCTCAACTATGTGGGCTCGCTGGCCATTTGTAACGTGCCCGGCAGCTCGCTGGTGCGTGAGTCAGACATGTCGTTGATGACCCGCGCAGGCCCCGAAATTGGCGTTGCCTCGACCAAAGCGTTTACCACCCAGCTCGTGGCACTGATGCTGCTGACGCTGTCTGTTAGTAAAGCGAAAGACCAGCCCGAGCAGCCAGAAATTATTGCCGCGCTACAAGCGCTTCCGGCGCTCTGCCAACAGGTGCTAGCGCTCGATAAGCAGATTGAAGTGCTCTCCCAGGCATTTGCCGAAAAGAATCACGCACTCTTTTTAGGACGCGGCGCGCACTATCCCATTGCCTTGGAAGGCGCGTTAAAGCTCAAAGAGATCTCCTATATTCATGCCGAAGCCTATCCAGCCGGGGAGCTGAAGCATGGCCCGCTGGCACTGGTGGATAGCGAGATGCCGGTAATCTCAGTAGCACCCAATGATGACTTGCTGGAAAAACTGAAATCCAACCTTCAAGAAGTGCGCGCCCGCGGCGGCCAGCTGTTTGTGTTTGCTGACCAAAAGGTGGGAATCAGCCCGCAAGATGATATCCGTGTGTTGGAGCTTCCCGAAGTACACGAAGCGTTGGCACCACTGCTCTACACGCTACCGTTGCAGCTGTTGAGCTATCACGTAGCGGTGCTAAAAGGCACTGATGTGGATCAGCCGCGCAACCTCGCCAAGAGCGTGACCGTCGAATAATCAGCGAGTCACAATTAATAACAGTTAGCTGGCATAAAGCGCTTTACAAGATGCGGCGAATGGCCGCATCTTATGCGCCATCGCTGCGTTGCAGCACATAGTTAGTGTGCTTATTATCGTGGCGGTACTCTCTCACCTTGCCAGGATCATGCTGCTATGAAACCACCTAACGCCCTCGCAACTCGGCATACTGCTTGCCGCGTCGCTTGGTTGTTGACCGCACTTTGCCTTTTCGCTTTTCCTTCGCTCTCCTATGCTGCTGCCGGCCCCCTAGATTTGACCACCTCTCTAGCCGGTATTGCCTCCGTGACTATTTTCATTCTTGCCTATGCCCTGGTAATGAGTGAAGAAATTATCCACATGCGTAAATCCAAACCTGTCCTGGTGGCCGCTGGCCTTATCTGGGCCATGGTGGCATGGGTTTATGTTCAAGCAGGGATGCCCCACGAGGCGGAAAGCGCCTTTAAGGAAACGCTGCTGGAGTACACCGAGCTTCTATTATTCTTGCTGGTGGCGATGACCTATATCAACGCTATGGAAGAGCGGCGTATTTTTGATGCCTTGCGGGCGTGGTTGGTACGTAAAGGCTTTAGCTACCGCAGCCTGTTCTGGATTACCGGCTGTTTGGCGTTCGGTATTTCCTCGATTGCCAACAACATGACCACAGCGATGTTGATGTGTGCGGTCGTACTAAAGGTGGCGGAAGGGGATAACAAATTTATTAGCCTTTGCTGCGTTAACGTCGTCGTGGCGTCCAACGCCGGCGGTGCGTTTAGCCCGTTTGGTGATATCACCACGCTGATGGTGTGGCAGGCAGGACAAGTGCCCTTTGAAGGCTTCTTCGCGTTGTTAATCCCCGCGATAGTAAACTTCATGGTGCCTGCGGTGATCATGAGCTTCTTCCTTGTTAATCGTCAGCCAGCCGCGCTCACCGAGAACGTGTGGATGAAACGTGGCGCTAAACGCATCATCGTCCTGTTTTTAATTACCGTGGCGATCTCGGTGCTATGCCACTCAATCCTTTACCTACCGCCTGCCATGGGCATGATGTTTGGTCTAGGGCTGCTGCAGTTCTTCGGCTACTACCTGCGCCGCAGCCTGCCGCGCTCTCTGGAACGCAAGCGTGAGCGCTACTCTCGCCGTGGCGACTGGCAAAAGCTGGAGCAACTGGGTAGCGTGGTGCCGTTTGATATTTTCAGCAAAATTGCCCGCTCCGAGTGGGATACGCTGCTGTTCTTCTACGGAGTAGTGATGTGTGTGGGGGGCCTTGGGTTTATGGGCTACCTGAGCCTGCTCTCAGAGACACTCTATGGCGGCTGGGACCCGGTATGGGCCAACGTTGTGTTGGGGCTAATTTCTGCAGTGGTAGATAACATCCCCGTGATGTTTGCCGTGCTCTCGATGGCACCGGAGATGTCGGAAGGCAACTGGCTGCTGATTACGCTGACTGCAGGGGTAGGCGGTAGCCTGCTCTCCATGGGTTCCGCTGCTGGCGTGGCACTGATGGGCCAGGCACGAGGCATCTACACTTTTGCGGTTCACCTGCGCTGGGTGCCCGCTATTTTTCTGGGCTACGTGGCCAGCATCGCAGCGCATCTCTTGGTGAATGCAAGTATGTTCTAACCCGTTTGTTAGCACCTTGGCCTGCTTAGCCTCTATGGCTAAGCAGGACGGCTAAGCAGACAAACAAAACGCCCCTTATCTTTCGATAAGGGGCGTTTGCGTGCATAAACTGCTTAAAAACGCGTTACTTTCATCACAGTATTTTTAATTACAGTACTTTTAATATCAGTGCCTTTAATTTTAGGGCTTATAAATCGTGTCCAGTAATGACCTGACAAATATCTGCAAAACTGCGCGCCATGGGTACCACCGTGGTGGGTAGCTTAGCGGGGATTCGGCTACCCATCACTGTCTGAATATCGGTGGCAGAGATGATGCCGCGAACGCTCAATTCCTGATTTGGCTTACGCTCGGTGATCAGCAGGTGCTGTTCGGTGAAGCTTTCCATGGAGAGCAATAAATCTTCAATGGTCAGCGATGCCAGCTGCTCTAAGGGCATGGCGCTGAGCTTTTCCCAGGGCGTCATGATCATGGCGGCGGTGACTTCTGCGCGTTCCAGGTTGCGCTGCTGCATGGCAAGGTTGATACGCCGAGTGCCAATCACCTCTTTGGCGGTCAGTACACCGACACAGTGAGCCTGTTTGTCCATCACGAACAGTAAGCGAATGCCGCCATGGCGCATTTTCAGGTGGGCGTCATCAATCGGGGTATCGCCTGCAATGGACTGCGGCATAACCTGGGTAAAATCGGTCAGCACGGACATCGCTGGGCTTTCAGGGGTTAAGTGCTTGGGCGCGGGTGTGGTCAGTAACGGGGTGGCGCCAAATTGCACTAACGGCTTATGGGTGTTCAGTAATGTAGTCATCGTGGGTACCTCCGTGGTGTGAAGAAGCAGATCATTAACCACACGCCTGCTCTGTACCTTCACATTTGCACGGAATTCTTATCACAATCTTAAGAGTCCGCCGGTGTTACATTTTTTCTCATTCTTTTGCATGGCGCTGGGTCAGCGCGTCTCTTGCTAATACTGCTCGGATGCGCAGGCCATTACCGGGGGCATCTTCGAGTCGCAGCAAGCCTTCATGGCGCTTTACTAGACGCTCGACGATGGATAACCCTAGCCCTGCTCCCGCCCCTGGGCCTGCGCGCTGAAAGCGTTCTACTACCCGGCTGCGCTCGTGAATCGGTATGCCCTGCCCTTGGTCATCTACCATCAGCGTGATGCCCAGTAAGTCCGATTCCAGGGTAACCGTGATGGTACTTTGCTCGGGAGAGTGTTGAATCGCATTACCGACGAGGTTTTGCACTAGGGTTTCAATCGCGCCGGGCTCCTCTTCCATCGTCCAGTCGGCTTGGTCATCGGCATCTAACAGCAGCTGCTGTTGGCGTTCTGCCGCCAGTGGCGAAAGCTTGGCCAGGGTTTCTCGGGTTTCCAGCAGCACGTTGGCATGGCGCAGTTCAGGCAGTGGCTCCTCTTCAGGGTCCAGACGGGCCAGCGTTAACAGTTGAGAAACCAGCCGCGTCGAGCGGGCAACGCCGCTGCGCAGGTGGTGCAAAGACTCTTCACGGTCCTCAGCGTTATCAGCCGTTAAAGCATTCTGGGCGTGAAGGTCCAGCACGGCCAGCGGGGTGCGCAGTTCATGGGCGGCGTCGGCAATAAAGCGTTTCTCGCGCACGCGCAGCTGGCGCAGCCGCTCCAGCAGCCGGTTGAGCGCACCGGCGATGGTGTCTAGCTCCTGGGGCAGTGGGTAGAGTGATAGGGGCTTTAGATTATGCGGGTCGCGGTCGCGGATTTGCTCCGCCATGCGAGATAGAGGGGCCAGCCCCCAGCCAATCGACCACCAAAGCAGCAGTGTTAAGAAAGGCAGACCGATCAGATCCGGCAGCAAGGTGCGCAGCGCCACGGCACTGATTAGCTCGCCGCGCACGTCTTCGCGTTCGCTGACCACCACACGGCTTAAGGAGTCTGGCACATCCAGCACATACACTCGCCAGTCGTGCTCCCCAACGGTCAGCGTGGAGTAGCCAACGGGTTGCTGCGCTAGCGAAGCATCGGGGGCACTGGCGGAGTGTAGTAACAGCCGGTCCTCTTCCCATAGCTGAAAGGCCAGCTTGCTTTCATAGCGGTGCCCTGCAAAGCGTTTATCCGACTGCTCGGCGCGTAGCAGCGCGTTTTCCAAGCTGGTTAGTAGAACATCGCGGTCGTCATCGGGCAGCGGTGCTTGCAGTAACCCCTCTAGCAGGCGTGCATTCTGGGCCAGGCTGGCATCATAAAGCTCTTCGATCTCATGGGCGGCATAGCGATAGCTAATGAAACCAATCACTAGCATGCTGGCACCAAATACTAAGAGGGCCAGCCCCAAGGTGCGTTGACGAATCGATGTCATGCCTCGTCCTTAGCGGGTTTATCCATGACGTAGCCGATGCCGCGCACGGTACGAATGACATCGGAAAACAGCTTTCGTCGCAGGTGGTGAATGTGCACCTCAATGGCATTGCTCTCCACATCCTCCTCCCAGCCGTACACCAGTCGCGTTAGGGTATCCCGGGTAAATACTCGGCCGGGGTGGCTCATAAACTCCTGCAGTAGCGTTAGCTCGCGGCGGGAGAGCGTTACCGGCGCGTCTTGATAGCGAACGTGGAGGGTGTGCGGGTCAAGGGTAATGCCCCGACAGCTAAGCAGGCTGCTGGTTTGGCCTTGGCTGCGGCGCAGCAGGGCTCGCAGGCGGGCTTTTAGCTCGGCCACCTCGAAAGGTTTGGTGAGGTAGTCGTCAGCGCCAGCGTCGAGTCCCGCGATGCGGTTATCCACCGCATCGCGGGCGGTGAGTACCAGAATAGGTACATGGCTACCGTGTCGCCTAACCGCATTCAACACTTCCATGCCGTCCAGGCGCGGTAAGCCTAAATCAAGAATCACCGCGTCAAACGGTTCGCCCTCGGTGAGCGCATTGAGCGCGGTAGCACCGTCACTCAGATGATCCACGGTGTAGTGTTCGGGCTTTAAAGCCAGTCGAATACCCGAGGCTAAACTGGGGTCGTCCTCTACCAGCAAAATGCGCATAAGGCTCCTTGTTCACTGTGTGCTGCGTTACTCAAGCTCAGCGAGTAGCTGACGTATTTCACCACGGCGACCACTGTCTGCCAGTTCGCGGCCTTCCCTGGGGGGCGCCAGTAGAGCGTTCTCTAATGCCTGGCGCGCTTCGGCATCACGACCCTGTTCATGTAAATAGTCGCCCCAGAAGTAGAGACTGTCGATCCCTTCGGGATTAATCGCAAGGGCGCGCTGCAAATGCCATTCGGCTTTGGCCTCATCGCCAAAGCCAATGGGCCAGCCCGGCACCTGATAGTAGAGCGCCCCTAAGCTGGTATAAGCCGAGCCTTCCAGCGCCAGCGGGTTAAGTTCCAGTGCGGTTTCAAGCTCCTGTTTCGCCTCCTTCACCAGCGCTAGCGCGCCAAGCCCACCGTTCACCCCGGCTTCCGTAGAGCGGATAATTCCCGCCCAGATATGCAGCTCGGCGGCTTCAGGGTGGCGCTCAACTAACTGTTCTGCGTGGTCACCCAACTGGCGAAAGGCTTGGCCTTGCTGATCTTGTGGTAGGGAGTACTTAATCTCCGCCCAGCGCTGCTGTAATTCAGTAAAGGATTCTGCCACTGCCGGGTTGTCGGGCTCGCTGGCAAAGCCTGGCAGGCTGAGTAGCCCAAAAGCCGTGGCCAGCAGCGTATGACGTAGAGCCTTTATTTCAAGCATAGCCACTGACCGTTTCATGGCGTGGACTCCTTAGTGGTAACAAAACGACGAATCACCGGTAATTGACGTAACAGCGCCCGATCTACCGCACCGGGCCACAGGGTGTTAAGGCGCGTGAAGAAGCGTTCCGGCCGACCAATTTGCAGCTCTTCGCGCTGCCGCTCCACGGCGTTGATAATGGCCAGGGCAACGGCGTTGGGGGAGTCAACGGCGTTTCCAAGCGCGGCGTTGAGCGCGTCGGTTTGCGGCGAGTTCATGGCCGTGCGTGTGGCGCGAGGGGCGATATACATCACGCGTACCCGGGTGTCGGCAAGCTCGCGTCGCAGTGCTTCGCTAAAGCCTCGCAGAGCAAACTTGGTCGCGCAGTAGGTCACTTGGCCTGGATAGCCCAACTGACCAAAGGTAGAGCCGATGGTGATAATCGTTGCCTGAGGGCAGGCCATCAGTTGAGGCAGCAGTGCCTGCGTTAACTGCAGCGTGGCGGTTAGATTAATCGCCACTAACTGCTCGATATCGCTATCGGTGGTGGTATCGAAAAATCCCTGCTGGTTGTTGCCTGCTGCATTAATCAGCATATTGCAGCCCGCCAGATGGGCCGCACTGACTAAACGGTGGCGTTCCTCGGCACGGGTCAGATCTGCGGCAACGGCCACCATCTGCTCTGGGAAGCGGTTAACCAGCAGAGCGAGCACCTCTGGTTTTCGCCCACTGATGACAAGGTGCGCGCCACGCTGGGCCAGTGCCTTGGCTAGGGCGTAGCCAATGCCGCCGCTCGCTCCTGTGATGAGCACCCGTTGGCCTGCCCACCCGCCAGGAAGTGCCTGTTTGCTAGGCCAACGCATGGCTAAGTTCCTCCACCGCGCTGCGTCCTGCACAGCGCGCTTGAATGCCTCTGAACATCGCGCCATACAGGCGGTAAAACATATTGGCGCTATCAATCACTATGGCGAGGTCTTCATCGCCAAGTTGGTTGATCTGCTGTTCGAAAAAGGCTAAATGGCCAATATCCAGGCTGCCGTGGGAGGTGAGATAGCGCACGGCACTATTGGGCAGCGAGAGGCTGGCCTGTAGCCGCTCGGCGGCCTGGGTCGCTAGTGCCGTGCTGGTGCCTTCCAGTACTTGCACCATGCCGAAAAACGCCACTGGGTTGCCGTGCTCTACGCTATCTCGAATCCAGGCCACCATCAGCCGGGTGGCGGGGTCGGGCGTGGCCGCTGCTGCGGCATCCGCGTCACCGCCTGCGGCACGGATATCATCTAGAATCCACTGTTCGTGGCCGTGCTCCTCTTCGATGTACTCCACCAGCGCGGTACGCAGCCAGTTCAGCCGGTCGGGCAGCCGCGCGCCGCAGGCCATCATGAGCGGCACGGTGAAACGTACGTGGTGATATGCCTGGCCGAGAAACGCAAGGTACTCCTCCAGGGTGACATTGCCCGCCAGAGCGCGGTTAACAATCGGCGTTGTCAGTAGCCAGGTACGTGCTTCTTGGGTGGCGTCTTGTAGCTGTTGGTAAGCGGTCATGATGTTGCTCCTTCTGTTGTGGGGTGACGCGCTCTGCAGCCAATGGCCATAGGCTGTCAGGAGTGTGTCGCGGCGCAGGCGGCCATTGGCCGTGAGCTGTTGGTTATGGGGGGTAAAAGGGGCGGCACGCTGCCACTCATGCACCTGGGCGTAGTCGGGCAGCGTGCGATTCACGGCATCAATCGCCGCGTCGATTTGGGTATCGGTGATGTGGGCGGAAGCGGGCACAATCAGCGCTCTATTCGCGGGCAGGGCTTCGCCGTAGATCATGGCCTGAGCAATGGCTGGCTGCGTGCAGAGTTCACCCTCTACCCACTGTGGGTTCACATTGCGCCCATAGGCGGTAATGAATACCTCCCGTTGGCGGCCGTTGAGGCGGATCGCGTCGCCTTGCCACTGGCCGGTATCGCCGGTGGCATACCACTCGCCGCTTGGGGCTTCGCCGAGATAGCCCAGCATTAGCGCGCCGCACACGTGAAGTTGGCCGTTTTCATCCACCTGAACTTGCGCGTGTGGCAGCGGGCGGCCAACGCCGCCGCTTGGCTCGCCAGGGCGGTTAAGACACACCACCGAAGTGCACTCTGATAAGCCGTAGCCTTCATACACCGGCCAGCCGCTTTGCTGGGCGTTGGCGAGCAGGGCCGGTGCCACCGTTGCCCCGCCCACTGCCACAAAGCGCAGGCTACGGGGGGCATTGGGCGCGTGATTGACGAGTGCTTGAAGCAATTGCGGTACGACAATCAGGCTATTGGGCTGATAGCGGTCTATCGCTTCAAGAGCGTGGGGCGCGTGAAAGCCGCTGGCGCCCTGCCAGCCGAGTGCCGCCATGCTGGGCAGCACGCTACAGGCGCCTAACCACAGCGGTAGATACAGCCCACCGATGTTTTCCAACAGCGTGGAGAGCGGCAGCAGGGCAAGGTGACGGCGTATATCCAGCGGTGCGACGACGGTGGCGAGGCTTTCGGTCACGGTGAGTAGCGCCGCATTATCCAAACACACCCCTTTGGGCGCGCCGCTAGTGCCAGAGGTAAAGGTGATGCGCGTAGTGCCTGCGTGTAACACAGGCGGCTGTTCAACCCAACGCTGTGTGATGGCCGTATCATCGGTGGGCTGAAAGCCGTAGGTGTCGCTGCCGTGGCCAATCCAGCTATCCAACCCCGCTTGCTGAACGATGTGGCGGCGCTGCTGGTCGCTGAAAAACTCAGGGATAGGCACGGCCACGCAGGCTTCCATCATCAGCGCTAAGTCCCAGAGCGCCCATTCCAAACCGTTATCTAGCGCCAGCGCGACCCGCCGAGCGTGAGCGTTGCGCAGCCGCTGGCGGCGCTGAGCAATCTGCTCAAGTAGGTCGGTATAGGAGAGGGAGCGGGTGCCGTCAGTCAGCGCAATGTGCTGGGCAGCGCTGGTGGCATAGCGCTCAATACGTGCCAGTAAGGCATTAGGCTGAGCGCGCATGGAGCACCTCTGTGCTAACGAGGCTGACAGGCGCAGCAGAGGCCTGCAGGGTGCGCATGGCGCTGCGTAAGTCACCGGCCATTACCCACGGGCGATGCTCGTAATAGTGCCCCCACAGTGCCTGTTCATCGCCCAGGCGGCTGGGGTCGGCAGGAGTGATCGGCTGAGGCTCAAGCCCTAAGCGGCGCAGCCCGTTAGCCACTTCTGGCGTGGCCGTAAACAGCAGCCAGGCGATGCCTTCGGACGCTAGCTGGTGTGCTAAATGGATGAATAGCTGGCGCTGCAAGCCGGGCCGAAGGGTGGCTAAGTTGCCAATTTCAGCGATATCCTGGCGGCGAAGGGAGTGATCAAAGCGCTCGTTGAGCACCTGTTCGGCCTGGCTATCCAGGTAGCGTTCTAAAAACAGCGGCTCGCTGTCGGCCACGCGGAGCCCAACGGCAGCATAGGGCTTGTCTGCCTGCCAAAGGCCAAATAGGCGCGGTAGAAAGTGATGGACCGTGGCGTTGTGTTGATGCGCGAAACGCGCCTGTATCAACTGTTTTAGCTGCGTTTGATCATGTCTGTTAAGCGCTTCTTGCCAGCGCAAAGACGTTAAGGGCAGTGAACGTAGATGAGCCATCGGGCGATCTCCATCGTATTTCCCGATACTCTCGTCGACATTACTTAACGAAAACTTAAACCGCGTAAAAAGGCATATTATCCTTTCGTAGGCTTATTAAGCCTTAGAGTGATTAAGCCTTGGGGTTACTAAATAAGGAGAGTCGTTGTGACATTCGACGCGCAGCGCCACCACGCTAGCCTCTATCAGGTGGTGCCCTGTCCCGCACATCGACGACGCGAAGCGCTGCTGCATCTAGCGGCTGTCCACACTCCTTCCCTGCAGGCTGGCCTGCAGCACGCCTTAACGGCGGCGACTGATTCTGATTGGCAGGGTTTGTGGGTGGCGATGGAAGGCGAATACATACGCGCGGCGGCCTGGGTGCAGCCGCTGGCAAACCAAACGGCGCAGCTATGGCTGCCCAGGCACAGCGATGCCGCCGCCCAGGCTCTGCTGAGTGCTTTGCCGGGGTGGGTGAAGCAGCAGCCGATCAGTCTCTGCCATGTGGTGCTCACTGAGCCGTGGGCAGCGTGGGAAGACACGTTAGTCAACAGCGGTATGCGTGCGATGGCCACCCTAGAGCATCGCGCGTGGCCTTGCCAAGCAGCTCTCGCGCCTCAACAGCCGTTGAGATTACGCCCTTTCAAGGCGTTAACGCTGGCTGCACAGCAGGCGTTACTGGCACGGGTAGGTGAAGACTCTTTGGACTGCCCGGCGCTGCGCGACGCGCTGCCGGTTAGCACGCTGCTAGCTGGGTTCCAAGCCCAGGCGGCTTCGGCTCACCCGCAACACTGGTATTGGTTGGAATACCAAGAAAAGCCGATAGGAGTATTGCTGCTCGCTACCCTTTCTTCGCACTGGAGCCTGCAACTGATGGGGCTGGTGCCCGAATGGCGCGGGCAGGGGCTGGGGCACGTTATTATTGAGCATGCCCAAAGCTTGGCTGCCCAGGCCGGGGCGCGGTGCTTAACCCTAACGGTGGATGAGCAGAATACCCCTGCGCAGCGGGTTTATACCCAAGCGGGGTTTATACAGCAGGGGCGCGAGCGCTTGCTGGGGTGGTATTAATCTGGCCGTTCAGTGACGTCATCCTCTGCATATTGGTGTCATGGGTTGAATTGCCGCGCTTAGTAGCATTTTCTTACCCTTTATGTTCTCGGTATACTAACTCTATACGTATGTCTTGGCGTTTCGGTGGCCGCGGTAGCACCATAGAGCGTGGCACGGCCGCACCCAAGGGCAAGAACGGTGTCTCCAGGCGTTAGGTATCCAGCATAAGCAAAAAACGGACGCACTCGTTTTGAAGCGCAACGCGTTTATTACATAAAACTCAAGAGGTGGTGAGAGTGAAATCTAAGCTGATCATGAGCGGGCTGGCGGCCCTCGGCGTCATGGCAGGCACATCCGGTGCTTATGCCCAAGATGCAGCGCGTGACGCAATCGCTGAGCGCCTAGCGCCGGTAGGACAACTCTGCCTTCAAGGCCAAGACTGCGGCACGGCAGCAGCCCCCGCGGCTTCTAGCAGTGGCGGTGATGGTGAAGTCGACGGTGCTGGCATTTACAACAACGTGTGTATGGCGTGCCACGAAACGGGCGCCGCCGGTGCCCCGGTACGCGGTGATGAAGCCGCTTGGGCCGAGCGTACCGAACAAGGTTTTGCCACCCTGCTAGACCATGCCATTAACGGTATTGGCGCGATGCCTGCCCGTGGCGGTAACCCCAACCTCTCTGACGAAGAGATGGAAGCGGCCGTTGCTCACTTGGTCTCTCCCGTGATGGAAGTACCGGAACTGGGCGGCGGCGAAGAAGCCGCAGCAGAAGCCTCTGAAGAGAGCGCGAGCGACGACATGGCAGCAGCCGACGACGCTTCAGCAGAAGAGCCAGCCAGCGAAGCCACCGCCGCCAATGAAGAAGAAGCTGCCGGTGGCGACAGCGGTTTAGACGGTGAAGCGCTCTACGCCAGCGTTGGCTGTGCGGCGTGTCACGCTGCTGGCGTGGCGGGTGCGCCGAAGCTGGGCGACGCTGAAGCTTGGGGCCCGCGTATTGAGCAGGGTACCGACGCACTCTACCAAAGCGTCTTCAACGGTAAAGGCGTGATGCCGCCGCGTGGTGGTAGCAGCGCTTCCGATGAAGAGATTATGGCCGTGGTGGATTACATGGTCTCGCAAGTACAGTAAAGGCTATCGGCCCGCCCTGATGGGGCGGGTAGGCTAGGCGTTATAAAATATCCACAGGCGGGTTTTCAAAACCCCCTGTGGATATTTTTTTGCGCGATACATGGCGCTTGCCCTGCACGCTTATCCCAGCAGCGAGCGCAGCCCGGCAATGGCATCCTTGCCGCGTGCCTGCTTTTTCTCCGGGTCTTCTTTATCGGCGCGGCCCTCCCACTCCAAGTCATCCGCGGGCAGCTCATCCAAAAAGCGGCTGGGTTGGCAGTCCATCAGTTCGCCATACGCCTTGCGCTGGCGGGCCAGCGTCAGCGTTAGCGTACGCCGTGCGCGGGTAATACCCACGTAGGCCAAGCGGCGCTCCTCCTCCACGGTATCCATCTCGATGGCGTTGCGGTGGGGCAGCAAATCCTCTTCCAGGCCCATCAGATACACATGGGGGAACTCCAACCCTTTGGAGGCGTGCATGGTGAGCAGCTGAACCCGATCCGAGTCATCCTCCTCTGCCTGCTGTTCGAGAATATCCCGCAGCACTAGGCGCGAAATGGCCGCTTCCACCCCGTCGGTTTCTGTTTCGGTGGAATCTGTCGCGTCTTCCGGGTCGCGGTTCAGCGACTTCTCCAACTGATCAATCAATATCCACACGTTGGCCATGCGCCGCTCGGCAATAGTAGGGGCGCTGGCGTTTTGGTAGAGCCACGCTTCGTAATCCATATCCCGCAGCATGTCGCGGATCGCGGCAATGGCATCGCCTTGGTCCATGCGTTTACGCACGCCATCAATAAAGTGGGTAAAGCGTGATAACCGCTCCACGGCGCGGGTAGGCAGGGTTTGTTCGAGCCCTAGCTCGTGGCAGGCGGAAAACAGCGAAATCGAGCGCTCGGTGGCATAGTTGGCGAGCTTCTCCAGCGTGCCGGGGCCAATTTCGCGGCGGGGCACGTTGACGATGCGCAAAAAGGCGTTGTCGTCAGCGGGATTAATCAGCAGGCGCAGGTACGCCATGGCGTCTTTGATCTCGTTACGAGAGAAAAACGACGTGCCGCCGGAGAGCTTGTACGGGATCTGGTAGTGCTGCAGCTTTAACTCCAACAGCCGCGCCTGGAAGTTGCCCCGGTAGAGCACCGCAAAATCGCGCCATTCGGCTTTTTCTTTAATGCGCCGGGTAAGCATCTCACTGGCGACCCGTTCAGCTTCGGCCTCTTCATGGCGGTTCACCACCACGCGAATCGGCGCGCCGTCGCCCATATCCGACCACAGGGTTTTGTCATAGACGTGGGGGTTGTTAGCAATCAGCGTGTTGGCGGCGCGCAGGATAGTGCCGGTGGAGCGGTAGTTCTGCTCCAACTTGATAACCTTCAGGCGCGGAAAATCCTCCCCAAGAGTGACCAAGTTCTCTGGTCGTGCGCCTCGCCACGCGTAAATCGACTGGTCGTCATCGCCTACCACGGTAAAGGTGGCCCGTTCCGCCATCAGCAGCTTTACCAGCAGGTACTGGGAGACGTTGGTGTCTTGGTACTCATCCACCAGCATGTAGTGGATTTTGCGCCGCCAGCGGGCCAGCGCCTCTGGGTCGCGCTGTAAGAGCACCACCGGCAGCAGAATCAGGTCGTCGAAATCCACCGCGTTGTAGGCTTTCAGGTGACGAACGTAGGCTTCATAGACGCGCGCGGCGAAGTGCTCGTCATCGTCGGCCGCGAACGAGAGCGCATCCCCAGGCAGCACCAGGTCGTTTTTCCAGGTCGAAATTTTGGCCTGCACAGCGTTAATCTGCTCGGCATCGACCTGGGCATCCTTGTTCATTAAATCCCGCAGCAGCGCCTTGGCATCCTCCGGGTCGAACAGCGAAAACCCCGGCTTGTAGCCCAGGGTTTTCAGCTCGCCGCGAATGATATTGAGCCCCAGGTTGTGGAACGTAGAGACCGTCAGCCCGTGGCCCTCTTTGCCCTTCAGCATTTGGCCCACCCGCTCTTTCATCTCTCGGGCGGCCTTGTTGGTAAAGGTTACCGCGGCAATTTTACGCGCGCTCATGCCGCACTCTTGCACGAGGTAGGCAATCTTGGTGGTGATCACGCTGGTTTTGCCCGACCCCGCGCCCGCCAGTACCAGGCAAGGGCCATCGATGTAGCGCACCGCTTCTTGCTGGCGTGGGTTGAGCCCTTTGATACGGCTAAGAATGCTCTTTGGCGGTTGGGGCGTCATGGCGAAGGGTGACCTCTACAAGTGTTTCGGGGCAATTTCTATTACAATCAGCGGCGCTGACAAAGGCGCAGCAGGCAAATACAGCAGGTAACTCATAGGCAGGTGGTGATGTTTGAAGTAGCGCTATTCGAGCCGCGCATGGCTCCCAATACGGGCAACATTATGCGCCTAGTGGCGAACAACGGCTGCCGTCTCCATTTGATTGAGCCGCTGGGCTTTGATCTCGAAGAGAAAAAGCTGCGCCGCGCTGGTTTAGACTACCGCGACCTTGCCAACGTGACCCGTCACGCGGATTTTACGGCGTTTTACACAGCCATGCAGGGGCGCACCATCTGGGCGATTACCACTAAGGGCACCCGCGCCCACAGCGATGCTAACTTCGCACCGGGGGATGTACTGCTGTTCGGTTCAGAAACCGCCGGGCTCTCTCCAGAAGTGCACGCCATGCTTCCGGCGGAGCATAAACTGCGCATCCCCATGCAGCCTAATAACCGTAGTTTGAATCTCTCCAACGCGGTAGCGGTGGTGAGCTATGAAGCGTGGCGCCAGCAGGATTACGCTGGCGCCCTCGAGATTTAGACTTACCCGGCAATGCCGTATTGGTCGCGATAAGCGCGTACCGCATCGGCGTAGGCGAGCATCTCGCCGCCTGCGTGCTCTTCAAGATACGTCAGCACTTGCTCAAGGGTGACGATGCTGACCACCGGCATGCCGTACTGGGCCTGTACTTCTTGAATGGCGCTCTGTTCGCCTTGGCCGCGCTCCTGGCGGTCCAGGGCAATGATCACCCCACCGGCACGGGCACCGCTCTGCTTAATCAGGCCCATCACTTCACGGATCGCGGTGCCTGCGGTGATCACGTCATCAATGATCAAAATATCGCCTGAAAGCGGCGCACCCACAATGTTGCCGCCTTCGCCGTGGGTTTTGGCTTCTTTACGATTGAAGGAGTAAGGCATATCCAGGTCGTGGTGGTCGGCCAGCGCCGCCGCGGTGACCGCCGCCAGCGGAATGCCTTTGTAGGCCGGGCCAAACAGCACGTCGGCTTTCAAGCCACTATCCACAATCGCCTGGGCGTAAAAGCGGCCCAGTTTGGCCAGCGCCCGACCGGTTTGGAACAGCCCAGCATTAAAAAAGTAGGGGCTAACGCGGCCAGATTTCAGCGTAAACTCGCCAAACTTAAGTACGCCCTGTTCAATGGCAAAAGCAATGAAATCGCGCTGGTAGGGTTGTAGAGTGGTGGCCACGGCATTCCTCACTAAGCGGTAGGTTTCAATCGGCACGAAAGCAACAATAAAAGTAGGGTAAATGGCAAGTTTTACTCGCTGCCTTTACCCAAACGTCTAAACGTCGGGTATCATACAGCAGCGACGCAAAAGGGACGATTTATGAAAATTGCCAGCATTAATGTCAATGGTATACGTGATGCCGTCGACCGTGGCTTCCTGGACTGGCTGGCTCAGCAGGATGCCGACGTGGTCTGCGTGCAGAACATCAAGGCGAAAAGTTTTGAACTGGGTGACCACATTCTCTATCCGGAAGGCTACGAAGGCTACTTCCTGGATGCCGAAGAGGATGGTTTCTCCGGTGTGGCACTCTATTGCCGCAAAATCCCCAAAGCCATTATGTACGGCCTGGGGTTTCCTCAGTGCGACCACGAAGGACGCTTTCTGCAGGCGGATTACGACCGCTTCAGTATCGCTACCTTCCTGATGCCTGATGGAAGTGACCAAAAAGCCAAGCAGGCGTTTATGGAGCAGTACCAAGAGTACCTGACGAAGATGTCGCGCAAACGCCGCGAATACATCATCTGCGGTACCTGGCACATTGCCCACAAAACCGTCGATTTGGCCAACTGGTCGGACAACCAGCTCACCTCGGGTTTCCGCCCGGAAGAGCGTGCCTGGATGGATCAGGTGCTTGGCCCCACCGGCTTTATCGACACCTTCCGCGAAATTAATCGCGACGCAGGCGAGTACACCTGGTGGCCAAAACTTGACCAAGACGTGCCCCGTGATCGTCAAGAAGGCTGGCGGATCGACTACCAACTGGTCGGCCCCAACTTCCGTCGTCACGTGGTGGACGCGTGGATTGATTACGATGCGACCTTCTCTGAGTTCGCACCGCTGATCGTTGAGTATGATCTAGCGCTTTAAGCGTTAGCTACTTCCCGCGTCGCACCGCCAACAGGCCAGCTTACCGCTGGCCTGTTGCGTTTTTGGGCTTGCGTAATGCCGTGCTTCCTTAACCGCGAATCCCCAGCGCTTCCCGCTGTTTCTCACGCAGTTCATCACCGGCTTTCTCGGCCAAATCCAGCATCGCGTTCAGCTCTTTACGGTTAAACGCGCCCGCTTCCGCCGTGCCCTGTACTTCAATCAGCTCGCCGCCTTCGGTCATCACGACGTTCAGGTCGGTGTCGGCTTTGCTATCTTCGGGGTAATCCAGGTCCAGCACCGGCACGCCTTTGTAGATGCCGACTGAGATCGCGCTGACCAGCTGCTTGAAGGGGTCGCCTTTGATCTTCTTTTCTCGCTGCAGGTAGCGAAGCGCATCCACCAGCGCCACGCAGCCGCCGGTAATGGCCGCCGTGCGCGTGCCGCCATCGGCCTGAATCACATCGCAATCCACGGTGATGGTGAACTCGCCCAGCTTCTTCAAATTCACCGCCGCGCGCAGGCTGCGGCCAATCAGGCGCTGAATCTCCAGCGTGCGGCCACCCTGTTTGCCACGGGTCGCTTCGCGGCCACTGCGGGTATGAGTCGCGCGGGGCAACATGCCGTATTCGGCAGTAATCCAGCCCTGATTTTTACCGCGCAGCCAGCGCGGCACGCCCGCTTCCACGCTCGCGTTGCACAGCACCTTGGTATCGCCAAACTCCACCAGCACGGAGCCTTCCGCATGGCGGGTGTAATCACGGGTTAAGCGAATTTCACGGAGCTGGTCGGCCTCGCGACCGCTGGGGCGAACTACATCAGGACGCATAGCACCTCACATCATCTTAAAAGTGGAAAAGCCCTCTATTGTACACGTCTGAGCGTGCGCGGATGGGCCTATCGGTTAGACTGTTCGGAATCACATTGATGAAAAGGATGCATCGACATATGGCCGCTTCCCGCCGCGTACACAGCATGACCGCCTTCGCCCGCACCGAACAGGCCGCCCCGTTTGGCACCCTGCAGGTCGAGATTCGCTCGGTGAACCAGCGCTACCTAGAGCCGCACTTTCGCCTTCATGAAAGCCTGCGAGATTTAGAACCGGTGCTGCGCGAAGCATTGCGCACGCGCCTGGCCCGAGGCAAGGTGGAGTGCAGCCTGCGGTTCGAGAGCGCCGACACCGCCCAAGCACCGGCAGTGAACGCCCAGCGCCTAAAAGAGATAGCCGACGCCCTGGCGGCCATTCAGCAGCAGGTGCCCAGCGCCGTGCCGCCCACCACGCTGGCGCTGCTCAACCAGACCGGTGTGATGGAAACCCAGCACCTCGACCAAGATGCCATTAAAGCCGCCGCCAAAACGCTTTTTAACCAAGCGCTGGATGAACTGATCGACGCCCGCGCCCGCGAAGGCGAAAAACTGGCCGAGATGATCACCACCCGCCTTGACGCGGTGAGCGAGCAAGTGGCCACCGTACGCAGCCTGCTCCCGCAAATCCTGGAACGCCAGCGTGCCCAGCTGCTAGAGCGCTTAGAAATCGCCAAAACCGAGCTCGACCCCCAGCGCCTGGAAGCCGAACTGGTACTGGTAGCACAAAAAGCCGACGTAGACGAAGAGCTAGACCGCCTCACCGCGCACATCGAAGAAGTGCGCCACCAGCTCGCCCAAAAAGGCCCCAAAGGCCGCCGACTGGATTTCCTGATGCAGGAGCTGAACCGCGAAGCCAATACGCTCTCGTCAAAATCGGTGGTGGCGGAAACAACGCGTTGTGCGGTGGAGCTGAAGGTGCTGATTGAGCAGATGCGGGAGCAGATTCAGAATATTGAGTAGTATCCATTTTCGTCTAGGAAATTATATAAACTATTGTTTTTTATATTTTTTATATCAGTCGTTGTCCACGCTCGTCTACCAATATCCAGCTTAAGCCGCTTCTAAGTGGGTAGTAAAGTGGGTAGTGAAATGCCATGCTACCCACTAATCAGGCCGAATTTCTTAAAAGTACTACCCACTTTTACATAAGTAACTGAAAGTTATTTGAAAAATGGGGAAGTGTTGAAGCGTTAATAGAGGGGGGAGGGATGGGGAGCTTGACCGCCAAGAAAATTCAATCATTGATCAGAGAAGCCAAACCAGGGCGCTATGGTGATGGTAACGGTTTGTACTTGATGATTCCCAAGGCAGGAGCTGCCTATTGGATGTGCCGCTATACCTTCGCGGGTAAACGCCGTGGCATGACGCTGGGTAAATGTTCTCACCTCTCTTTAGCTGAAGCTCGTGAGCAGGTGGTTGAGACTCAGAAGGCGATTCGTAGCGGTAAAGACCCTCTTACCGAGCGCAAACGTGAAGAAAAGATAACCATCAGTACGGTGCAGGATCTGTTCGACGATTGGTATCAGGAACTAGAGAAGCGGCTCAAACACCCCAATATCCCCAAGCGCGTATTTGAAAGGGATATCGCTCCCTCCATAGGTTCGCTAACGCTGGATAGCGTTACCCCCATGGATATACGTGCCATCGTCAGAAAGGTGACGGGCAGCGGTCGGCCAACCATTGCAAACGATGCTTTGATGTACTTAAAGCAGCTATTTAATCATGGCATCAAGCTAGGACTTTTGACCCCTGAATTCAAACATTAAGCGCAGCACCCGCGGTTTCCAGCGCTCCTGAATACTCTCCCAGGAACACTTGTGCCGG
>NZ_JAWJBT010000022.1:0-69016 GCF_046536035.1 Halomonas sp. SIMBA_159 | reverse complement strand
ACCCGCGTGCTGTCCGGGCACGACCACAGAAATATGCGGTGAGTAAAAAGCCAGTCAGGCTTAACTGACTGGCATTATCACTTAGGTGGTGCTTTTTTTATGCCTAACGGTTTTAAAACACTGCTAGGCTATTGATTCTCTCGTTTTAACGCGACGTATTGTCTTCACGAATAGGTGGCACATGCTCGGTTCGCTCTTAGCGCTGCTGGTATCTTTACTGCTGGTGGGCGCCGCTGCGGCAACAGGCGCACGTTTTCGCCCTGATGGCTGGTACAGGGCGCTGCGCAAACCCCGCTGGACACCGCCTGACCTGGCCTTTCCCATTGCCTGGGGTATTCTCTATCTGCTGATGGCGATTGCGGCTTGGCGGATTTATATGGCGGACGACTCGCCACTGCGCAGCGCGAGCCTGGCTGTGTATGGCGTGCAGCTGTTGGCCAATGCGGCGTGGTCCTGGCTCTTCTTTGGGCGCAAGCAGATTACCGCCGCGCTAGTAGATATCGTGCTGCTGTTAGGATTGATTACGCTGGCCATCGGTCTGTTTGCCCAGGTGAATACCCTCGCCGCGTGGCTGATGGTGCCTTACTGGCTGTGGGTTGCTCTGGCGCTGGCACTCAATGCCACCATTTTGCGATTAAACAGAACCTATAAATAGAGCCTAGGTGTTAACTAACTAAAGGGTTTCACCCCATGGATATGACGTCTCTTCCCGTGCTGCTGGCCTTTGCCTCTCTGCTGTTAGGCATAGTAGCCGTGGTGATTTTCGCTTACGTTGTGGTGCCCAAACGGCGTCGCGCCAAGGCCAAGGCCGAAGAAGCAGAGGCACCGGCACCGGTCGCCGCGCCTACGCCGCCGCCAGCGGAAGAGCCGCCGTCCGCCCCCGCTAAGCGTACTGGCAAGGTCAAGCAGCACTCGCTGTTCGTCATTTTCAACCAGCCGGATGTCACCACCGATGAGCGGTTAACCGAGTGGCTGCGTGGGAAAAGCGCCCATTACGACGCGATCAAGAAGGTGTTTTTAATTGATGGCCAGCAGGCATCTAACCCGATCACCGTGGCCAACGCTTTCCCTCCAGGGGAGATGCCCGACCTGCTCCGAGGGGAAACCCACGAGCCCATTCGTGGGGTTAGCCTGCTGGTAAAACCGCCGCTGCATAAACGCCGCAATCAGCAGATGCACGTGTATGTAGAGCTCGCCAAAGAGATGAACGAGACCTTCAGCGGTAAAATGCTGGATGCTGACAGGGAACCTGCCAGCGAATCCACCTATGCTCAGATTATCGGCTAACTTACACCACGCCTTGGCTGCGCAGGTAGTCGTCGTAGCTGCCGCTGAAATCGACAATGCCATCTGGCTGCATATCAATGATGCGCGTGGCGAGGCTGGAAACAAACTCCCGGTCGTGGCTGACGAACAGCAGCGTGCCGGGGTAGTTCTCCAGCGCTAGGTTGAGCGCTTCAATGGATTCCATATCCAGGTGGTTGGTGGGCTCGTCCATCAGCAGCACGTTGGGGTTGGTGAGCGTTAGCTTGCCGAACAACATGCGGCCCTGCTCACCCCCAGAAATCACCTTCACCGACTTGTTGATATCGTCGCTTGAGAACAGCATGCGGCCCAGCGCACCACGTACTACTTGCTCACCGCCTTTGGTCCACTGGCCCATCCACTCAAACAGCGTGGCGTCATTGGCGAAGTCATCGGCGTGGTCTTGGGCAAAGATGCCTAGCTCGGCGGCGTCGGTCCACTTCACTTCACCGGCATCTGGGCGTAGATCCCCGCCCAGGGTTTTCAGCAGCGTGGTTTTGCCAATGCCGTTAGGGCCGATGATGGCAATGCGCTCGCCCGCTTCGACGGTCATAGAGAAGCGCTTGAACAGCGGCTCGCCGTCGTAGCCTTTGGTAATCGCATCCACGTTCACCGCGTTGCGGTGGATCTTCTTGTTTTGATCAAAGCGGATAAACGGGCTCACCCGGCTGGAGGGTTTGATATCTTCCAGCTTAATTTTATCGATCTGGCGCGCCCGCGAGGTGGCCTGCTTCGCTTTGGAGGCGTTGGCCGAGAAGCGGCTGACGAACTGCTGAAGCTCGGCAATTTGCGCTTTCTTCTTGGCGTTATCAGAGTGCTGACGCTCACGGGCAGCGGTGGCGGCCGTCATGTAGTCGTCGTAGTTACCGGGGAACAGGGTGATTTCGCCGTAATCCAGATCCGCCATGTGGGTACACACGCTGTTCAGGAAGTGACGGTCGTGGGAAATAATCACCATGGTGCTGCTACGCGCTTTTAGAATCTCTTCCAGCCAGCGGATGGTGTTGATATCCAGGTGGTTGGTGGGTTCGTCCAGCAGCAGCACGTCCGGGTCGGAGAACAGCGCCTGCGCCAACAGTACGCGCAGCTTCCAGCCGGGGGCGACTTCGCTCATGGGGCCGGTGTGCTGTTCAATAGGAATGCCCAGGCCCAGCAGCAGCTCGCCCGCGCGGGACTCGGCGGTGTAGCCATCCAACTCGGCGTAGCGCACTTCTAAATCCGCTACGGCCATGCCGTCTTCTTCACTCATTTCAGGCAGCGAGTAGATGCGCTCACGCTCGGCGGCCACTTTCCACAGCTCGGCGTTGCCCATGATAACGGTGTCGATGACCCGCTCGTTTTCGTAGGCAAACTGGTTCTGGCGCAGCTTACCCAGCCGGGTGCTGCTATCCAGCATCACCTGCCCAGACGAGGGCTCCAGCTCGCCACCCAGGATTTTCATGAAGGTGGACTTACCGCAACCATTCGCGCCAATCAAACCGTAGCGATTGCCGTTATTAAATTTGACGGAAACGTTTTCAAACAGGGGCTTGGCCCCAAACTGCATGGTGATATTGGCGGTTGCGATCAAGATAGAAGCCCTGGTTAACGAAAAAGCTCTGAAACGAAGAAGCGCTGGTTGATGAACGAGCACGCTTGCAAAAGCCCGCGATTCTACGCGCCTTTGGGCGACGTTACATCTCCCCTCTTTGCCTTCCTTTACCGGGCATCTGAAACGTGCGCAGGCATTTCTAGCAGAAAGCGTTCACCGTCAAGCGTTTGGCGTAGGCGCGAGTGTAGAATTTCAACAATCCCCTGGTGCTCGCCTACCAGCGCGGTGGTCGTCACCTTCAACCCAGTGTGGCGCTGTTCGGCGGCGGCGCAAATCTCGGCAATATCGCCACCCTCACCGGCATGCCGCCCGGGGGAGAGAAACAGCATCGCCAGCACCACGTTACTGCTACTGAATTCAGGCGTATCCAGCAAGTTCTCCAACAGTGGCTCGTTAAAGCGGTACTCGTCACCTTCCCGGCGCTCCATAGAGGCCGCCGCCACGCAGCGCACTTCGTCGCCCAGCAGCACGCTCAACTGCCCGGCTAAGCGGTTGCGCACGGCGGTAACGTCGGGGATGGGGCTGCCGTGATCCACCAGCGCGACCTTAGCAGCGCCTTGTTCAGGCAGCTGCGTACGCACGTTATCGGCCAACAGCTGTGCCAAGCGCAGGTCGTTATTCCCCAGCTCATCCACCAGCGGCTGAGCAACCCGCACCGACACGTTAGGGAAACGCGCCTGTAGCGCGGCCATTCGCTCGGGCAGGTAGCCGGTCAGCGCTTGGCTGGGGCCGAAGAAAAACGGCAGCACGATAATCTCGGTGGCGCCTGCCTCGGCGCTGCGTTCGGCAGCGGGGCCTAGCGTAATGGCGGGTATGCCACCCACCTCTTCAGCGGGGATTTTATTGGAGTGCAGCAGCGAGGCCGCCTGAACGGTCTCCCCCAGCTGTTCACTCAACGCCGCAGCCACCCGACGCAGGTTATGGGTGGCCTGTGGGCGTTTGGAGCCGTTATCTACCAAAAAAATGGCGCGCATCGTTTCCTATCCTTTTTCTGAAAGAGGGCGTTACATCATCAGCACATCCGCCGCGGCACGGTGCAGCTGGGCGTGTCGTGTGGCGAGGGCGGTGATATCGCGGTCGTAGCCGCCGCCAATCACCGCCGCCACGGGAATGTCAGACTCGCGACACAGGTTTAGCACGTAGTAATCTCGGGCATAGAGCCCATCGCTGCTTAGCGATAAGTAGCCCAGGCGGTCGTCGTGATGCACATCCACCCCGGCATCATAGAGCACCACATCCGGCTGGTAGGCGGCGAGTAACCCAGGAAGCCAAGAAGCGAGTTCAGCCAAATAAGCAGCATCCTCCATGCCGTTGGGCAGGGCGATATCCAGGTAGCTTTTTGCTTTGCGGGCGGGGAAGTTACGCGCCGCGTGCATGGAAAAGGTAAACACGCCGGGCTCGTTAGCAAAGAGTCGCGCGGTGCCGTCGCCTTGATGCACGTCGCAATCCACAATCAGCACCCGCTCTACCCAGCCCTGGGCCAGCGCGTGGGCGGCGGCCACGGCTAAATCGTTGATCAAACAGTAGCCGCTGGCGGCATCCGCATGGGCGTGGTGCGTACCGCCCGCCGAGTTGCAGGCAAGCCCGGTGGCCTGGGCCGCTTCCAGGGTGAGCAGCGTGCCGCCGGTTTCTAGCCGCACTCGTTCCACCAAGGCCTCAGACCAAACGAATCCACTACGCCGCTGAGCGGCACGATCAAGCTGGCCGTGCAAAAACGCCTGAACATAGTCACGAGTATGCACGCGCTGGAGGCTTTCGAGGGTGGCCGGTTGGGGCGTTTGCCACTCGATGGGGCAGGCCAGCGTTTGCTCGCCCAATAGCTGCCGAAGCACCCGAAACTTTTCCATGGGGAAGGGGTGATTGGCTGGTAAATCAATCGTATAACCCGGATGATGAACCACCGTTAACGCCATGCGCGTACAGCCACTTTGGTCACAAATGTAGATCGCTTATGTTGCTTGATACCACGACGTTAAACCAGCAAAGAAACTTCTTCGACGGCCATGCGGATATCTGGCTCTTTGGGTACGGCTCGTTGATTTGGAAGGCCGATTTTGACTATTTAGAGCGTCGGCCTGCCGCGATTACCGGCTGGGCGCGGCGCTTCTGGCAGGGCTCCCACGACCACCGCGGCACGCCGGAAGCACCGGGGCGTGTGGCGACGCTGATTCGTGCCGAAGGCGCGGTATGTCACGGCATGGCCTACCGCATCACCCCAGAGGTGCTCGCACCGTTGGATGTGCGGGAGAAAAACGGCTACCTGCGGGAAAAAGTCACGCTGACGTTTTTGGATGAGGCGGGTAACCCTGACGCCGACCAAGCGCCTAGCGAGGGGCTGATTTATCTGGCAAGCGAGGACAACCCGGCGTTTTTAGGCGATGCCCCGCTGGCCGACATCGCCCAGCAAATTGCCCAAGCCCACGGCCCCAGCGGCCCCAACAGCGCTTACTTGCTGAACCTAGCCCAAGCGCTGCGCGAGTTGGGCACTGAAGATGCGCATATTCTTGCCCTGGAAGAGCAGCTACAGCGCTACCAGTAGCGCGGATAGCGACGGTGACGCGCCAGGTTATTGACCAGAATCGCCACCACCAGCATGACGATGCAGCCTGCGCCAATGGGGATCAGCGGATACCACCAGCCCAACTGATGAACGCTGGCACCGCCTGCCACGGCAATCAGCGCAGCGGCAGCCCCTGGCGGGTGAACGGTATGGGTGAGCTGCATGACCAAAATGGAGAGCGATACTGCCAACGCCATCGACAGCGGCGTGGCCCCCAGTAGTTGATAGCAGCCCACCCCCACACAGGCAGAGAGCACGCTGCCAAACAAAACATGGCTTGGCTGGGCAAAGGGGCTTTCCGGAGCGGCGTAAATCAGCACCGAAGTTGCCCCGAACGAGCCCACGATCAACAGCTGCTGGGAGAGCCACTCGGCGCTTAGCCAGCAAATCAGCGCCATGCCAGTAAAGGCACCCAGCCACGACCAGCAGGCATCTCGCCAGCCTACCCGGGGGCGCGGCGTTCGTTCTCCGCGCATCTTGCCAAGATACGTTTTCATCGCACTCGCCTTTGCACAAAAAGAGTGCAAATAATGACAAAATGCACCAAAGAAGCAAATGACGATGCGTCATAGGCGCATGAAACTCGCTCAAGGACGACACCCATGCCACCATCAACTTCCTCTCTCGCCGTTGCCCCTTCCAGCCTATTGCTAGCGGTGGTGGCTGCCGTGGGCATGGCCACTATCGGCGTGATCTCGCGCATCACCGGGCTGAACGCGGAGAGCATCACCTTCTACCGATTGGGGTTAGGGGCGCTATTTTTGCTCGGTTATCTGCTGCTGACCAAACGCCATGCAGGGCTCACCACACTGCCAGGGCGGCACGTAATGGTCAGCGGGAGCTTGCTGGCGGCGTTCATCCTGTTTTACGTGCAGGCGATGAACTATACACAAATGGCCAACGCCATTTTGATGGTGTATCTCGCGCCGATTGTGGCGGCTATCGCGGCCCATGCGCTATTTAACGAACGGCTTGCAGCAGCGCAGGTTTCGCTTATTGGCTTGGCGCTGTTTGGGTTCGCGATGATGCAGGAGTTTCGGCTCAACCTGGACGATCAGCAGGACTTGATCGGCATGGGTTTTGGCTTAGCGGCTATGCTGGCCTACAGCGGTTTTATCCTGGCGAACCGTCGCTTACCGCGCCACCTAGATGACCGTACCTGCGCTTTCTGGCAATTAGCAGTCGGGGCGCTGGTCATCTTGCCGTTTGCGCTATGGCAGCCAGCAGGGCTTGCGGCCAGCACGTGGCAAGTGCCGTGGTTGTTGGCTGCAGGCCTTGTGCCCGGTTTTTTGGCGCTGCTGTGCGCGGTGATGGCGATTAACCGCCTGCCCACCGCGCTATACGGCACGCTGGCTTACTGTGAACCGGTGGCGGTGGTGATTTTTGGCTGGAGCCTGTTTGGCGAAGCGCTTTCGCCTTTGCAGTTAAGCGGCTGCGGGCTAGTGATCGCCTGCGGCGTTGCGCAGGCGTGGGTCGGTGGCCGGGGCGCTACATCATCAGCCACGACAGGATAAACAGCCCAATCAGCGTGCGGAAAATGCCGCCAATAATGGAGCCACGCAAAAACGCACGCAGCCCGCCCCATAGCACCAGCAAGCCAATCAGCAGTATGGCTAGGCTTAAAAACGAGTCATTAATCCCCAGCGAACGCGTCAGCCCGCCGATAAAGTCGTCAAAGGCACCGAAAAAGTTGGTAAAAAGCCCTACCAAAAACTCCACCACGACGCGAATGGCGTCGCCAATCGCCTCGCCGATGCCTTCAAAAAATCCGTTTGCCTGCATGCGCGTTGTCCATTGCTTGAAGATAATTGATCGAAAATAGCGAGTTGAAGATAGCTCGTTGAAGATAGCGGGCATTGTGTGTGAAAACACGCAAACTGGCAAAGCCAGGTGATTCAGCGGAGCGGCTTCCACCTTTCGCCTATTCCCTTTTTAGCACCGCCGCGTTACAACGTTAAGTACGCATTTGCGGGAGAGACTGGTGCACGACACCAGCGCCGAAGGAGCAACGACCCCGGAAACTCTCAGGCCAACGGACCGCAACTGCTAACGTTTTTACCAATACGTTCCGAAGAGCGGTTGATGACTGCGTCACTCAGCCCACCGAAGGAGCAAGCGCCACATCATCGGCGTGAATCTCTCAGGTTCCATGACGGAAGGGGTACGCCTAGCAAACACGTTTGCTGGGGGTATCGCCCGACGCTCATACAATCTGTGGAGAGACTCATGCAACGCATTGCAATTATTGGCGGTGGTATTACCGGTATTACCAGCGCCTATGCCCTCGTGAAACGCGGCTTTGACGTCACTGTGTTTGAAAAGCATCGCTACGCCGCGATGGAAACCTCGTTTGCCAACGGCGGTCAGCTTTCAGCTTCAAACGCCGAGGTGTGGAACCACTGGCCCACGGTCATCAAAGGCCTGCGCTGGATGCTGAAAAACGACGCCCCGCTGCTCGTCAACCCTCGCCCTACCTGGCACAAGCTGAGCTGGTTTGCGGAATTTATCGCCGCCATTCCCCGTTACGCCGACAACACCACCGAAACAACGCGCCTCGCCATTGCGGCTCGGGAACACCTGTTTCAGTGGGCGCGAGACGAGCAGATCAATTTCGACGTGAAACAGAAAGGCATTTTGCATATCTACCGCGATAAAGCGGGCTACGAGCATGCCGCTAAGGTCTCACAGCTGCTGCATAAAGGCGGGCTTGAGCGCCGCGCCGTGACACCAGAAGAGATGCGCGCCATCGAGCCTACGCTGGCGGGCAGCTACTACGGCGGCTTCTTTACCGAAAGCGACGCCACCGGGGATATTCACAAGTACACCAACGGGTTGGCACAAGCCGCTGCTAAACGCGGTGTGAAACTTAACTACGGCCACCAGGTGACCGACCTGGGTGCGGATGAAAACAGTGCCTGGGTCAGCGCTTCAATCGACGGTGAAGAGGTACGCCAAAGCTTTGATAGCGTGGTGGTGTGTGCCGGGGTCGGCAGTCGCGCCATCGCCGCCAAGCTAGGCGACCGTGTCAACATCTACCCGGTCAAAGGCTACTCCATCACCGTACAGCTGGACGACGAAGCCTCACAGCAGGCCGCACCGACGGTGAGCCTGTTGGATGACGAAACCAAGCTGGTGACCAGCCGCCTGGGGAACGACCGCTTCCGCGTGGCCGGTACCGCTGAATTCAACGGCGCGAACCGCGATATTCGTAACGATCGGATTCAGCCGCTGGTGCGCTGGGTAGAGCAGTGCTTCCCCGGCGTGAGTACTCAACGAGTGGTGCCTTGGGCGGGCTTGCGCCCAATGCTGCCGAACATGCTGCCCAAAGTCGGCCCCGGCAAATTGCCGACCGTTTTCTACAATACCGGCCACGGCCACCTGGGCTGGACGCTTTCTGCGATTACCGCTGAAATGCTCGCGGATGCGGTGGATAACTCCACTGCCACCTCGTTGGCTGCGACGCGCTAAGCGGAGCCATCGCTCAAAACGACCAAAGGGGCCGCTGGGCCCCTTTTTGCTAACACGCCCTTTTTATAACACGCCTTTTTTGCTAACACGCGACGCGATCTCGCCCGCTCTCTTTCGCTTGGTAAAGCGCGTTATCGACCCGCTTCATCATACTTTTGGGGGTGTCATTTGCGGCGGCTTCTGTCACTCCAAGGCTGACGGTCACGCGCTCAGCTCCTGGAAAGGCGGCGCTTCCGATGCGCTGACGTATCTTTTCGGCCAGCTGTGCTGCCTGCTTGAGAGAGGTTTCAGGAGCCAGAATCATAAACTCCTCCCCACCCCAGCGGGCGCAGTAATCGGCGGTGCGCAGGTTGGCTTCCAATAGCGTCGCCAAGGCGCGCAGCACCTGGTCGCCCACATCGTGGCCTTGGCTATCGTTGATCGTCTTAAAGTAGTCGATATCGAGCATAATGAGCGAAAACGGCCGCACATAGCGGTTTAAGCGCCCCAGCTCATGTTTTAACAGGTAATCAAACCGGGAGCGATTCATCAGACCGGTAAGCATATCGGTCGTGGCGAGACGTTTTAGTTCGGCCTCTTTTTCCACCCGTTTGGTGATATCACGCTGAACCAGCACCAGCACGTTATCGGCATAGCCGGGCATCGACATGACCGTCACGCGCCACTCAATCCGCGGCCTTGGCCCGTTGGAGCGCGGCGCTTCATCAGCGTAGTCTAACCCTGACATGGAGCAGCCCAAGCTGAGCTTACCGCAGGCCAGCGCGCTATTGAGCTGATTCAGCAACTGCTTGTTCGCTGACGCTTGATGGACAATTTTGGGCTCAGCGCCTAACCAGTGGTCGCGCTCGCCTCCCCAAAACTGCACGTACTCCGCGCTAACATCCAAAATCCGAATGCCTTTTCCATCAGGTAGGCCGCTTAGTACGGCAACGGCCTGACTGCTGGGTTCGCTAAGAGGCAGCGGCACTCCTTGCTCTATTTCTTGCTGTGTTTCTACCATATTTCATCCAATGAATATCTGCACTCGGGTCGTCTCATCCCAGAAACGAGCGGTGATCCAAGTGCGATTAGCCTATCGGCGATGCGTCACTCTTACGCGTTGGCAATGATGCCATTACATAAAGAGTACGCTCGTTTACTCACTAGCAATATAGTCCACGTTATCCATAAGCGAAAAGGCGTGCCCTTATGCTGCGGCTCTTGCGACCCAAAGCCGGTACAGCGCTGGCGTAAAGAAAAACGACACCAGCGTGGCCAAGAGCAGACCAAACCCAACGGTTTGCGCGAAAGGTGGCCATAAGCCGCCGGCCGCGACCATGAGGGGAATCAGTCCTGCAAAGGTCGTGATGGTGGTGGACACAATATGACGACTAGTGGGGCCACTAATCACCGCGAGCATCGCGTCCATATCGCCTTGCCGGGCGGCAGGATCATCGTCAAAGGCGGCAATGATAATGATCGTGGCGTTAATCGCCACCCCCACTAGCCCCATAATGCCAACGATGATCACGAAGCCAAAGGCGTGGCCACTCATCAGCAGGGCCACAATCCCCATGCCCATCGCCTGGGCCCCGGCAATGAACACAATGGCGGCGCGGCGGAAGGAATTAAAGGCCAGCACCACGGTGGCCACCATGGCAATCACCAGCAGCACGACCGAGGCAAGCAGCTGGCCTACCGCTTCGTCACGTTCGGCGGCCTCACCGCCCGTTTCGATCCGATAGCCTGCGGGCACGCTGATATCGCCCGCGTCTATGGCCGCCTGAAGCTTGGCATCCAGCTGCGCCATGGACACAGCAGGCAGCGCATCGGCCACTAAATAGCCTTGCACTAGCTGCACGCGCTCCGCATTCCGGCGGGTTATCACACTCCAGGCGGGGGAGAGCTGAGTATCAGCGACAGCGGCGAGCGGCAACCCTTCGCTTACCTGGTCGCTCACCAACCGCAGCGCGGCAAGCTGTTCGGTGTCGGTGCGCCACTCATCAGCGTAACGGACGCGCACCGGCAGCTGTTGCGTGTCTTCTAACAGCATGCCCGCAGGCTGACCGGTTAGCGCCGCCCCTACCTGCTCTGCCAAATTCTGCGCGGAAAGCCCCACATCGCTCAGCGCGGTGTGGTCGATGTCCAGCATCAGCCTGGGCAAATCACGCTGCATACCCGCCCGCACATGCGTCACCTGAGGAAGCTGGTGCATCAATCCCGCTAGCTCCAGGCCAAGCGAAGAGAGCACCGCTAAATCATCGCCATACACACGAAGTTCAATGGGCGCTTTAAAAGGCGGGCCTTGCTCATATTTGCGCACCACACTCTGGGCTTGGGGAAAGCGTTGATCAAGCGCTTGCTGCAGCCCTGGCACCTGCTGATTGGTAACTTCTAATGACGTCGTATCAACAATCAGATGAAGAAACGCCGGATTATTATCCTCATTCGTCATGACGTTGTAGTACATCATCGGCGCGCTTTCGCCGATGAACGATGACACGCGCACCACCCCAGGCACCTCGCGCACCATGCTCTCTACCTCATGGGCCAGCGCTTCTGTTTGAGCGATGCTACTAGCAGCGGGCAAGCGCACCTCAATATGGAACTGGTCGCGGTCGGCAGGGGGAAAAAACGCCACGTCGAGCGTAGGCATTAACGCCATTCCGCCAACGGGGACACAGAGGGTGATGACCATAGCGGCCACGGGGTGGCGAAGCGCACTGCGCACCGTGCCACGAAAGGCCCTCTTCATCGCATTATCGCGCGGGGTGGGCGGTTTGGCCGCCACCTTGGCCAGCAGCATGGGCGACAGCGCGGGCACCAGGAACAGTGAAATTAAATAAGAGCTGACCAGCGCGACCATCACCGCCATGGCCAGCGGGCCGACAAACTCTCCCGCAGGCCCCGGCATCAGCACAATGGGCATGAACGCTAAAATTGTGGTGAGCGTACTGGCAAGCAGCGGCACCGCTAAATGGCGCAGCGCATCACGGGTAGCGGCCAGCGCGGAATCGCCCTGGAGAAAGCGCTCTCTTAGAGCGTTCGTCATGACAATGGCGTTATCCACCATCAGCCCCAGCGCGACAATAATGCCGGTGATGCTCATCTGGTGAATTTCCATTCCCAGCGGCTGGAAAAAGGCCAGCGTGAGCAGCGCGGTAGCCGGTATCGCCAGCCCCACGGTCAGGGCAGAGCGCCAGCCCATGGTGAGAAATAGCAGCGCCACCACCAGCACTAAGCCCATCAGCAGGCTGAGCGCCACATCGCTTAAGCGCTGGTTGGTGTAGCTGGCCTGCTCAAAGACCTCTTCTACCGCTAACCCCATGGGTAACGCTTCTGTAAATGCGGCTAGCTCGGCCTGTGCGCGCTCAACCCACACATCGATTCGCTGGCCTGGAGCCATGCGGGCACCGACGAACACCGCGCGCTCGCCGTTTAGCAGGGCCACGGCCGCTGGCGGGTCTTGTACACCACGCCGCAGCTCTGCGATGTCACCCAAGGTGACGGTTTGGCCCTGCCGAGTTGAGATATTAATTTCCCGCAGCCGATCAAGCGCATCAAATTCGCCGCTTAAACCCACCGTTAAACGATGCCCTTGGGTCACGACTTCACCGGCCGTTCGGCGGCCATCGCTGGCTTCAATCGCTGCGGCCAGTTGGCCAATGGAAAGCCCGAGCGCGTTAAGCTCTAAGGGGTTCACCATCACTTCAACCTGCTCGCCCGCCATGCCAAAGCGATGTGTGTATTCCGTACCGGCCACCCGTCGAAACTGATCTTCTAGCCGCTCCGCGTAGCGCTCCATGAGCTGTGGGTTGGGCGGTGTGTCTAAGGTCCAGCGCAGGGCGGCCACAATGCTAAAGGCATAGCCACGGTCATCTAACAGTTCCGGTGTTGATACCCCCTCGGGCAGCGAAGGCGCTACGTCACTCAGCTTGTCGCGCACGCGGCTCCAGATCGGCGTGACATTGGTCACGGCATCATCCAGCTCCAGGCTAATCACGGCGATGCCTTGCCGCAACGTCGATTCTAGTACGTTAATTTCTGAAATGGTGCGCAGCTCATCTTCAATTGGCCGCGCAACCAGCGCTTCAACTTGCTCGGGCGTGGCGCCTGGAAACGGCGCGAGCACCGTGGCGATACGCGCCACCAAATGAGGATCTTCTGCTCGGGGCAGGGTTTGAATCGCCGATAGCCCAGCGACAATCAGTAGGCCAAGCGACAGGGCTAGTAAGCGCCGATTAAATAACCACTCAATGCGCTGCATGAGCCACTTCCTCACTGAGCGTGACCTGCTGGCCAGGGGTAATACGGTGAGTACCGCTGGTAATGAGGCGCATGCCGGACGCCAGCGTGCCGCGCACAAAGGCGTTGTCGCCTTCGCTGTGCAGCAGCTCGACGCTGGCACGCGTCACGCGGTAGCGCTCGTTTTCGAGCGGCTCAGCAATCAGCACGTTCCATAAACCACGGTCGGCGGCGCGCAGCGCGGATAGCGGCACCCAGTAGCCGCTGGCGGGCTCCGTGATGGCGTATGGCAGCTCTGCCAAATCCCCCGGCACGACGTTGTCGGCGCTTAACAGCGTGACCACCAGGGTTTGCGTACGGCTATCGCTATCGACTTGCGGCAACCGAGCACGCACCTCGCCCTCGATTGGCTGGCCGTTAACGGTCAGCGTCACGGCCTCACCTTCGGCAAACGTCGCGGCTAGCCGAGCAGGCAGACCAAGATGGGCCTCAAGCCGGTGGGTATCTACCAAGTCAAACGCCGTCGTGCCACTGCTGACGAGGCTGCCAACATTAATGTGGCGCTCAACGATGCGTCCGGCAAAGGGGGCTGTTAAGTCGCTGTCTTCTAGATCGGCCGTAAGGCTATCGCGCTCGGCCGCTAACGCTGAGAGACGCGCTTGTAGGGTTAAGCGGTCGGTGCGGGCTTGGTCCAGCGCCGTGCGGCTGGCAAAGTTGCTCTGGTTCAGCTGGGCTTCGCGCTCTTCCTGGCGTTGGGCAAGCGCTAAGCTTGCGCGGGCTTCTTCGCTGCGTGCTGCCACTTCCGCCAGGCGGCTTTCTAACCGGCGGGTATCCAGCGTGGCGAGCACTTCCCCCTGTTCCACAGCCTGCCCGCGATCAGCAAGTATGTCGTCGACGCGGCCAGCGGGTTCAAACGCCAGCGCAACGGCGTGGAGCGCCACTACTTGCCCGGTTAAGCGCACATGGCGCGTGAGCGTTTCTGCTTGGTCAAGGGGTTGCGTTGCTACTTGGAGTAAGGCGTTATCCGCTCCCTGCTGGCGTGCCTGCTGTGCACTGCTGTGCTGGCTAGTGAGTAGCGCTACAACGGCCAGTGTCGTGCCGATCATCAGCAGTGCCGCCAGCAAACCGCGTAGCCGGTGGCCCCAGGAAGTGTTTAACGTGCCCATGTTGGCCTCGAAATGGTTTATTCTTGAACGATTACGTTCACTATAATATGTGTACGCAACCGTTCAATAACTATTTTTCAATAGGCATGGGTTTATTGCATGACAGACGCTCAACCGCCGTTACCTGACCAAAAACGCAGCGTCGGCCGCCCTAAGGACATGGCCAAACGCGATGCGATGATGGACGCCGCGGCGTGCCTGTTTTTTCGCAATGGCTTGGAAGCGGTGACCATGGAGGCAGTCGCCCGTGAAGCCGGTGTTTCCAAGGTCACGGTATATGGCCACTTTGCGTCGAAGGAAGCACTGTTTGGCAGCGTGATTCGTCGCGAAACCGCCACCATTCGCCAAGGGCTGACACAGCTTCCCGATACCCATGATGCGGTGCGCCAATCGCTGATCGATGTAGGTGTGAGCATGGTGCGCTTTTTACTAGAGCCCCATGTGCTGGCGGTTGAGCGCGTCATGAGCAACCAGGGTGAGCAGCACCCCAAACTGTTACAGGCGTTTTTTGAAGCGGGCCCCTGGGCCATCAGCCAGTGGTTACAAGAAAAGCTGGGGGGGCTAGCCAACGCAGGCCACCTGAGCCTGCCTGCTCCTGAACGCGCCGCCGACCAGCTCTGCAGCATGTGGCAGGGTATGCTGATTAAGGAGGTGCGGATGGGCGTTCGCACACCTCCTTCAGATAAAGAGCTGAAGCAGCAGATCAGCAGTGCTGTGGATGTGTTTCTTGCCGCTTATGCCGCGCCTAAGCCTGCCGGATAGCTAGGAGTAGCTAGCGGCGCTCTAACACGCCAATCACCTCCGGTATGGATAGCTGCTGCTCTTCTACGGATTGATATAAATCCCGCACGGCGGCCGCAATGCTCCCCTCGACCGCCAAATCATGAGTCATGGTGTGGTAATAACCTAAATCTTTACTGGCATTCGCCACGCTAAACCGAAAGCCCGAAGGATCATTGTTGGCAATGTAAGGGCGTAGGCGCTCTAGTACCACGCCACCTCCGCCGCCAGCACCCAAGACTTCCAACAGCGCATCGGCACCGATACCCGCTTTTCGGGAGGCCGCAGTGGCCTCCGCTAACACGGCGGAGAAGCCCAATGAAACAAAGTTATGCAGCAGCTTCAACGTATGTCCTGCCCCCACCTCACCGGCATAAGCAATGTTCTCTGCAAACGCTTCCAGTAATGGGTGCATGTCGTCAAAAAGCACTTTGGGTGCGCCAACAATGAGGTTTAGCCGCCCTTCTGCAGCCTCTTTGGGCGTGCGTGTCATTGCGGCGTCCATAAAACGCCCGCCCGCCTTCACTACTTTAGCCGCTACCTGGGCCGTTGAGCTGGGCAAGGCGGTGGAACAGTCCACCACCACGCTATTGGGCTTCAAGCCTTCTAATACGCCGTTGGGCTCAAACAGCACCGCCTCTACCTGGGGCGAGCCGGTGACGCATAAAATCACCACCTCCGCTCTTTGCGCCACCGCTTTTCCTGACGGTAGCGCGGTAGCCCCCGCTGCCAGCAAGTCCTCCACGGGTTGATTACCGGGATGCTCAAGAAAACTCACGTGATGGCCTGCCCGTAGCAAACTGCTGGCAATACCATGGCCCATTAACCCAACACCGATGAGACCTACCTGCTGTACATGGGTCATTGTTATCTCCTAGCCGACAATGGCGCTTAGTGTTTGATGGCGACGGTTTTGATGCGCGTGTAACTACGCAGGCCTTCAAAGCCTTTCTCACGACCATGGCCTGAACGCCCGACACCACCAAACGGCAGCTCTACCCCGCCGGCGGCCCCATAGTTATTAATAAACACTTGGCCGCTACGAATGCCTTTCGCCAGACGCAGTTGCCTCCCTCCGTCGCGGGTCCACACCCCGGCACACAAACCAAAATCAGTGGCGTTGGCGAGCTTCAGCGCATGCGCTTCGTCGTCAAAGATCTGCACCACCAGCACGGGCCCAAACAGCTCTTCATGAAGCACTTCATGACCATCAGGAATGTTCGTCAGCAGTTGCGGGAGCACAAAGTGCCCACCAGAGGGAGCACTGGGCGCTAACTGCCCTATCGCGGCAATACAAATGCCGTCTGCTTCAGCCGCCGTTAAACGCGACGCCAGCTTGGCTTTTTGACGAGCGTTAATCAGCGGCCCACAGCCTGCATCGGCCTCGCCTGCATCACAGCGCAGCGCCGCAAAGCGTTTGCAAAGGTCCGCCACCACACGGTCGGCGATGTCTCGCTGGACCAGCAAGCGGCTTCCCGCTGAACAGGTTTGCCCAGCGTTTTGCACAATGCCGCGCACAATCGCGGGCAGCGCCGCATCCAGATCCGCATCGTCAAACACCACCTGTGGCGATTTACCGCCTAATTCCAGCGTTACCGGAACGTGATGCACAGCGGCCGCCTGGGCCACGTGGGTGCCCGTTTCCGGCGAGCCGGTAAACGACAGATGATCAATCTGCGGATGCGCCGCCAACGCGGCTCCTGCTTCCCGGCCTAGCCCCGGCACCACGTTCAGTGCCCCCGCGGGTAAGCCATGGGCGGCTGCCAGTTCCACTAACCCCAGCACGCTGAGGCAGGCATCTTCTGCAGGCTTCAGTACCACCGTATTGCCCGCCGCTAACGCCGCTGCCACGCAGCGCCCAAAGATTTGCGAGGGATAGTTCCAAGGAATGATTTGCGCGCACACGCCGTAAGGTTCACGCAGGGTCATCACGGCAAAATCATTTTCAAACGGAATGGTTTCACCGTGGAGCTTATCCGCCGCACCGCCATAGAACCGGAAGTAGCGAGCACAGGCGGCAATATCTCCCTGCGCTTGGGTCATCGGCTTACCGGTATCGGCGCACTCAAGCTGTGCTAGGCGCGCGTGATTAGCTTCTATCGCATCGGCAAACCGCAGCAGCCACAGGCTGCGCTGGCGGGCCGACCAACTGGACCACTCGCCTAACTGGCCCGAAAACGCAAGGCGAGCCGCCTGAACCGCCTCATCGACTTCACCTTGCTGGCTACGTGCGATGTGGGCTAGCAGCTCTCCTGTTGCGGGGGCTTCGACGGATAACGTGTCGGCGGTATCAACCCACTCGCCGCCAATAAACGCCTGCGCTGGCGGTATCGTTATATTCAATGACATTCAGCACTCCATTATTGTGATTATTATGGGGCAGCGACGCCTGCGCTAACGGCACGGGCGTCGCTGCTATCTATCGGTTAAAACACTTGCTGCAAAACACTCGCTTCAAAGTACGCTCTTCAAAGCACATTCTGCACAACATTATTAGCCGTAAAAAATGTTCACTAGCCCCATCGAAATCCACGGCATGTAGGTAATCGCCATCAAACACGCCAGTACCACGAGCACAAAGCGCACCAGCCAGGGCAGCATTTGATCAATGGAGATTTTGGCAACGGCACAGGCGGCAAACAGGTTCACACCGAGCGGTGGGGTAATCATGCCCAGCGCTAAGTTCACCACCATCACCAGGCCAAAATGGACCGGGTGGATGCCAAACTGAATCGCGATCGGCGTGAGTATCGGGGCCAGTACTAAAATGGCCGCCGATGTTTCAATAAACATGCCCACAATCAGCAGCAGCGCGTTGACGACCAGTAAGAACATCATTGGGCTTTCAATGGTGTTGGTCACAAGCGTGGCAATTTGCGCCGGTAAGCCTGTGCGGCTTAACAAAAAGCTGAACAGCGCAGCCGACGCAATAATTAGCATTACCGCCGCCGTTGAGATAACGCTTTGGCGCAAGATAGGTAAGAGGTCAGCCAGTTTTAACTCGCGGTAGTAGAACCCTCCTGCGAACAGAGCGAAAAATACCGCCACGGCCGAGGCTTCTGTGGGAGTGAACACACCACCATAAATCCCGCCGATCACCACCACCGGCATCAGCAGCGCCACCCAGGCACGCTTGAGCGAAATCATAAAACCGGTGCTGTCTTTGTAATCGTCTTTACCGTAGCCACGCACTTTACAGAACAGGTAAAGAAAGATGATAAGCGCCATACCAATCAAAATGCCGGGCCCAATACCGGCCAGAAACAGCTGCCCAATGGAGGTATCAGTACTCACGCCATACAGAATCAGCGGGATAGAGGGGGGAATCAGCACGCCCAGTTCCGCCGATGACGCCTGAATAGAGGCCGCTAGCGGTTTGGGATAGCCGTGCTTCACCATGGCCGGAATCAAAATGGCACCAATGGCAAAGGTGGTGGCCACGCTGGAGCCGGACACCGCGGCAAACATCATGCACGTTAAAACGCAGGACATGGCAAGGCCGCCTTGCACACGCCCAACGATGGATTTAGCAAGGTCCACCAAGCGTTGTGAAATGCCCCCGGCGGCCATTAAGTTACCCGCCAGAATAAAGAACGGTATCGCCATCAGCGGAAACTTATCGATACCAATAAACATCTGCTGTGGAACAAGTAATAACGGCAGGCGCGTAAAGAATTCGATGCCAATAATAGAGGCGAGCACGATAGAGATCGCAATCGGCACGCCAAAGGTAAAGAGCACGATCAACGATAGTCCAATCACCATATTCATGAGGACGCTCCTTCTTTGGAACGCGGCGCATGGGCGGATGTTGGCTCATCGGTCAGCACTTCGCTGTTTTCTGGCCCTACTTTCTCGCGGCCACTGAGCTGCGCGGCTAAACGGGCGATCACTGACACCATCGCAAAGCTAGCGCCCATGGGAATCGCGGCATAGGCCCAGGACATGGAAATGTTCATGCCCGACATCACCTGGCTATTCACTCGCAGCGTCATTTGAATGCCGTAGTGCACTAACACGCCCAATACCAATAGGCAGCACAGCACAATCGCCACTTCCAGCATCATGAGCAGACGCGCAGGCATCCATTTATAGATGACCTCGACTGCCATCATATAGCCACCGCGAAACGTGGCGGCAGCGGCCATAAACACACACCAAATCATGGACGTTCTGGACGCCACTTCGGTCCAGGTAGAGGGCGCATTAAACAAAAATCGTGTAAGCACCTGATAGAAGCTGAGCGTGACCGATATGACCAGCATCAACACAGCAATCATCAGGGCAATACGGGTTAACTGATGCTCTAAACGAAGCAATACCGCTAGCATAAAAGGTCACCGTGCCTAGGCAGCCTCTGGCATTGCCAGAGGCTGCAGTGAAGGAAGTGCTTAGCAGCTACCCGCTTTTTCACGAATGCGTTCTAGCATTTCGCTGCCGTACTGAGAGGTAAAGATTTCATAGGCCGGTTCCACCGCCGCTTGGAAGGGAGCGGGGTCGATATCGGTTTTCACCGTCATGCCGTTGGCTTCCAGCAACGCAACCCCTTCCCGCTCAAGGCGCGATACTTCTTCACGAGTGGCGTCTACCGAGGCCGCTGCGGCCTGCATAAACCAGTCACGCTCCTCCTCGCTGAGGCCATCTAGCAAGATCGGTGAGCCCAGCACGATGGCCGGTGAGTAAACGTGCCCGGTCAGGGAAAGGTAGTCCTGCACTTCCCAGAAGTTGGTGGCCACAATGACCGTAATCGGATTTTCCTGGCCATCGACGGTGCCCTGCTGAAGCGCGGTAAACAGCTCCGGGAACGCCATCGGGGTGGGCCGCGCCCCCATTTGGCGGAACGCTTCTTGGTGTACTGCGTTCTCCATGGTGCGAACCCGTAACCCTTCCGCATCCGCTGGGCTGGCAATTTCGCGCTGGCTGTTGGTGAGGTGGCGGAAACCGTTTTCAGACCACGCCATACCGACTAAGCCATGGTCGCTCATCTTCTCCAGCAGCTCGTCACCGAGTTCGCTGTCCAGCACGCAGCGGGCTTGGTCGTAGTTTTCAAACAGGAACGGCAAATCCAGCACGTAGGTTTCCGGCACAAAGTTACCCAACGGGCCGCTGGAGGTAATCACCACGTCCACGGTGCCAATCTGCAGGCCTTCGATCATTTCCCGCTCGCCGCCGAGGGAACCGGAGGCGTGCTCAGTGACCGTAAAGGCGCCGTCGGATAGACGTTCTAGTGTCTCTTTAAACGCCTCGGCACCTACCGAGTAGTGAGAGGTGGAAGAGAGCGTGTGCCCCAAACTGATATCCGTGGCTGCCTGAGCGTGCAGTGCAATGCTGGCCGTCGCCATGGCGCTGATAGCAGTCACGAGTGCATGTCGAGTGAAGCGCTTGGTCATGATAAATCCCTCTTTATGTTGTTGTGAGGGTGAGTAGTGAAGGAGGCGTAGGCGTCTCCTTGTGGCGTTCTGCCCTATCGGCAGTGGGGTGAATCAGATGGGTAATAGCCGTTCATGGGTGCTGCTCAGCCATAAAGCTATCGATGATTTGGGTAAAGTCATCGTCGCCAACAAAACCAAGCTGGCTCGCTTTAGCGGTTTCAAAGCGGGCGGGCCAACTGGCGACAATGGCTTCGATATGCGGGTCGGGTGCATGTTTAACGAGCGCTAGGGCCTGCTCCCCGGCCGCTGTGCGAAGCGCTTTAAGCATGTCGGCGACGCTCACCGTGATGCCCGGCAGCATAAACGCGCGAAACGGTGCGAGTGCTTCACGAGGTACCTGGGAACCATGCACCAGCGCATCGACCACTTTGCCCGGCGACATCACAAACATTTCAAGAGTGGTGGGCACAGGGCAGATGGCCTCTTCACCATTGAGCGGCTCACGCAAAATGCTGGAGGCAAAGCTGGAGGCCGCGGCATTTGGGCGGCCGGGGCGGATCACAATGGTAGGCAAGCGAAGCACTAAGCCATCAATCTCGCCACGACGGCTGTAATCATTGATAAGCAGTTCGCACATGGCCTTTTGGGCACCGTAAGAGTTCTGCGGATGCAGCGCGGTCATGTCGTCAAGCACGTCCGGCAGCGCGCCGCCGTAGGCCGCCACGGAGCTGGCCATGATGAAGCGCGTATCGCGCAGGCCTCGGGCGCGGCAGCCTTCTAGCAGTGCCCGCGTCGCATCAAAATTGACCCGCATGCCGAGTTCTAAATCGGCTTCTGCGGCAGAGCTAACCACGGCTGCCAGGTGATAAATCACGTCAGGGCGCTGATCTAACACCTCGTCTAATGCGTGGGGCTGTGTAATATCCACCGCTCGTGACACCACCGTGATCGCGCCTGCGGAGGGCGACGGCGCTTCCACTTGGTCAATCAGCGTTAGCTGCGTGATCGATTGCTGGCGAAGCTCGCCACGCTGGATCAACTGCTGAGCGAGGCGCTGGCCCAAAAAGCCAGCGGCACCGGTAATGGCAATATGCATGATGCGATTCCTAATGTTGCGTTGTTCTTGTATGGGTGAACCTATTGGCGACTGTATGTGCAACTGGAGTTGGCCATAAAAACGGCTTAATGTGTGGTTAAGCCCCAGGGCGCTCCCCACCACAGCCCCGCCCGAGTGGCCGCCTGGGGGCGGTACTCACAGCCTACCCAGCCGCGATACCCCAGCGCGCTTAAGCGTTCAAAAATAGCGGGGTAATGCACTTCGCCCACATTAGGCTCGTGGCGATCAGGCACGCCGGCGATTTGAATATGGCCAATGGCGTTAAACTGACGCTCCAGATGATGAATCAAGTCGCCATCCATGATTTGGCAGTGGTACAGGTCAAACTGAAGTTTGAGGTTTTTGGCACCCACCTCTTCCAGCACTGCCATGGCCTGCGCCTGGCGGGAGAGAAAAAAGCCGGGCATATCGCGGGTATTAATCGGCTCAATCAGGACATCTATGCCTACTTTGGCCGCCTCGCTCGCCGCAAAACGCAGGTTACTAATATAGGTGGCGTGATGCTCCGCTTGGGTCGCGGCATCCGCGTTGTCAGGCAAAAGCCCTGCCATGGCATGAACCCGCGGGCAGTTAAGGGCTTCAGCGTAGCTCAGCGCTGCGGTGACCGAATCGCGAAACTCCGATTCCCGTCCTGGTAGGCTGGCAAGGCCACGCTCACCGGCGTCCCAATCCCCCGGCGGCAGATTAAACAGCACCTGTTCCAACTGGGACTCTTTCAACGCGTGCTGTAAATCACTAGCAGCAAACGCATAAGGGAACAGATACTCCACCCCTTTAAAGCCTGCCTCTGCAGCAGCGGCAAAGCGGTCGATAAAGGCGTGTTCGTTAAACAGCATGCTGAGGTTGGCGGCTAATCGAATCATGGGGCGCTCTTGTCGTTATGGGCGTTATTAAGTGCTTTGTTCAGTGCGTCGCTAGTCGCGTGGAAAACGCGCTTCCAGTTCGGCGACCTGCTCTAGCGTTAGCCCTCGCGGGTTCTCGCCCCGCAGCAGCAGGTAAAGCTTGGCGGTCTCTTCCAACTCTTCGGTGGCATACACCGCCGCTTCAAGAGTTTTACCCGCCACCACCGGGCCGTGATTGGCCAGCAGCACTGCGCTGTGCTTGCCCGCCAGGCCCCGCACCGCTTCGCCCAACTGGGGGTCGCCAGGGGTGTGGTAGGGCACCAGCGGCAGCTTGCCCACTCGCATGACGTAGTAGGCAGTGAGTGGCGGAATACAGTCGCAGGGGTCTACCCCCGGCAAACACGACACCGCCACCGAATGAGTGGAATGAAGATGTACGATAGCGCCGGACTGCGGGCGCTCGTCGTACATGGCCATGTGCAGGAACTGCTCCTTGGTAGGGGCATCGCCGCTGAGCAGCTGGCCGTGCGGGTCCAGGTGCGAAATACGTGCCGGGTCCAGCCGCCCCAGGCAGGCGTTGGTGGGCGTCATCAGCCAGCCGCCATCGTCCAGCCGCACGCTGATGTTGCCGCTGGAGCCCATGGTGAGGCCACGGTCGAACAGCGATTTACCAAGCGTGCTGATCTGCTCACGCAGGGTGTTATGGTGATGATGACGAAGGTTCACGCTCATGCCAGCACCTCGAAGGCGCGGGTGAAGAAGTCCACGCCGCCAAAGTTGCCAGACTTCAGCGCCAGCGAGAGTGGTGCCTCGCGCCCTGGCAGCGAGGCTTGAGTCCAGGGCACGCCGGGGTCGATCTGCTCACCGATGCGCAGGGTCGTCACGCCTAACGCGGAGACCACGGCACCGGAGGTTTCGCCGCCCGCTACCAATAACCGGCCCACGCCTTCCTGCACTAACGTTACCGCCAACTGGCTTAATGCATCTTCAACAAGGTGCCCTGCTCGCTCCACGCCGAGCGAGGCTTGCGCGTTTTTCACTTTTTCTGGATCGGCGGAGGCGTAAATTAATACCGGCGCGTTGTCGGATAGCCGCTGCCGCGCAAACGCAAGCGCCTGCTGCTGTTGCTGCTCGCCCTCTGCCAGCGCCAGCGGGTCCAGCGCTAAACCGCCGTCAGGATGCTTGGCCACGAAATCCGCCACTTGCGCCAGCGTGGCCCGTGAACAGCTACCCGACAGTACCAAGGCACCGCCAGTAGCAGGCGCTAAACGCCCCGGCTCTGCAATGTCTTCCAGCCAACCCAGTGCGCGGTACTGAGCAGGCAGCGCTTGTCCCAGACCAGAGCCGCCGGTGACCAGCGCCATTGTCGCCGTGGCTTCGGACAGCACGTCCAAATCCTGCTCATCTAAGCTATCGCAGATCACGTGGCGTACGCCTTGCTCGGCGAGCGTCGACAGATGCGTGCGGGTTGCCTCTGCCCCTTTGGCGAGTACGGCCCGGTTGGCCAAGCCCACCGGGTGTGGCGTTTGGCGGGAGAGCACACGGACCAAATCAGCATCCTGCATGGGGTTGAGCGGGTGGTGCTGCATGCCGCTGTCGTTCAGCAAACGGTCACCAACAAACAGGTGGCCTTGGTACACCGTGCGGCCATTAACGGGAAACGCAGGCACCATCACCGTTTGATGGGCATGAAGCCGTTCCAGCAAGGCATCAGCCACGGGGCCAATGTTGCCTTCGTCAGTGGAATCAAAGGTGGAGCAGTACTTAAAGAACAGCTGGCGAGCGCCCTGCTCGCGCAGCCACTCAAGTGCTGCCAGAGAATCAGTCACGGCGTCTTGCACTGGGCAGGAGCGAGACTTGAGCGCGACCACAACCGCATCGACATCGTGCAGGTCCACCGCTTCTTGCGGCACGCCAATCACCTGTAAGCAGCGCATGCCGCCACGCACCAAGTTATTGGCGAGATCAGTGGCTCCGGTAAAGTCGTCGGCGATAGCGCCCAACACGATTCCCTGATGGCTCATTATTTCGCTCCCTCGGCATCGTTGGCCGCTTCTGGCAACGCAATGCCCGATAAGCGCTGATAAACCTTAATCACCGCTGAGTCATCTTCCCGCCCAAAGCCTGCACCACTGGCCGCGGTAAATTGCTGCAACGCGCTGGCAGCCACCGGTGTTGCGAGTGAAAGCTCGCGACCTGTTTGATGAACAATATTGAGGTCTTTGACGAAGATATCGACCGCTGACAGCGGCGTGTAATCACCGCTCAAGATATGCGGTACGCGGTTCTCAAACATCCAGGAGTTACCCGCCGAATGGGTAATCACCTCATAAATCACCTCGGGGTCGAGGCCCATACGAATACCCAGCGCCATCGCCTCGGCTGCGGTGGCAATATGCACGCCCGCCAGCAGCTGATTGACCAGCTTCATACTGGAACCAACCCCTGGGGTATCGCCTAAGCGATACACTTTGGCCGCCATGGCATCTAATACCCGCTGCGCTTTGTTAAACACTTCTGGCTGGCCAGAGGCCATGACCGATAAATCACCGCTTTTGGCCTTGGCAGCGCCACCGCTAATGGGCGCATCCAGCATCCACAGTCCCGCCGCGGAAAGGCGTTCGCCTAGCTGCTTAGCTTGACTGGGTGCCACGGTGGCGCATTGCAAGATCACGCTACCCGGCGCTAGGTGGGCAACCACGCCCTGAGCCCCGAACAGCACCTCTTCAGCCTGTTGGCCATTCACAACAATCACCAACACAACGTCACAGTGGGCGAGCTCGGCGGGCGTTGCGACACTCTTGCCGCCAGCAGCGCTGAATACTTCGCGGGCACCGCTGGCAATATCGCAGCCGGTGACCTGAAAACCGCTGCTCAGTAGCGCAGTGGCAGTGCCCATACCCATGGCACCTAAGCCAATCACGCCGACTTGCTGGGATTGCTGTTGATCTTGACTCACCTGCCGCCACCTCACTGTTGTTGTTTTTAGCAGCACGTTTAGCAAGGCTGCTCGAAGCTTTTATCGTCAAATGGTAGCGCTGTCATGATAGCGCTACCATTACTTTTAGATTATTCTTTTTGTCACGACAAGCTGAACCTAAGGGACGTACGACCAATGTCTAGAGACTCTACACAGGCTTCCAAACAGCGTCGTCGCTCTGATCAAATAACGCTTAGCCAGGTGGCTGAAGCTGCGGGCGTCTCACCGATCACTGCTTCTCGAGCACTTAATCATCCTGAAAAAGTCAGCGAGCGCACGCGCAATAGCGTACTGGAAGCGGTTGAGCAGCTAGGCTACGTGCCAAACCTCGTGGCGGGCAGCCTCGCCTCTTCGCGCTCTAAACTGATTGCAGTCATCGTGCCATCTCTGATCAACACGGTATTTGTTGAAGTCATCAAAGGGCTGCAAGAGACCTTAGAGGCGGAGGGGTATCAAATACTGCTGGGCAATACCGACTACGATCTAGACCGAGAATATCAGTTAGTGCGCACGTTCTTAGGCTGGTCATGCTCGGCGCTGATTACCGCTGGGCTGCGCCATAATCAAGCTTGCCAGACGCTTCTGAACAATTGGGAGCATCCCATCATGGAAGTGATGGAGCTGGGCAAGGGCATGGACCTTAACGTGGGGCTGGATCATGTGGCGGCCGGTCACTGCATGGCGACCCATCTGATCGATCAAGGCTATCGCCATATTGTGTATGTGGGCGCGCGACTGTCTCAGGATTACCGGGCAGGCATGCGCTACGAAGGGCATAGAAAGGTGCTACAAGCGAAGGGGATAGAAGCCCCTTTGGTGGAGCTCGACACGCTAGGCAGTTTGCAAGCCGGAGCGGAGAGTTTACAGCAGGTATTAACACTCTACCCGCAAACACAAGCCATTCACTTTGCCAATGACGACCTAGCCGCTGGGGCACTACTGGCCGCACAGCGCCAGGGCCTTAATGTACCGGGCGACATAGCGATTGCCGGATTTAACGGCCTGCCGCTTGGCCAGCACGTGACGCCACAGCTCACCACCATTCTCTCCCCCAGAGAAGAGATGGGCCGCCTAGCCGCGAAAGAACTCATTCGGCGGCTCAGCGGCAAAAACGTCTACCGCCGCCAGCATGATGTGGGGTTTACGCTGCAAGTGGGTGGGAGTACTTAAGCAATTTTAGCGCTTACACCGCTGGCGGATGGCCAAGAATCTCCAAGCCAGTCCCCAATTCGCTTTCAATCGCCTGACCAATGGCCAAAAGTTTCGCGTCCTGCCAAGGCCCCGCCAACACTTGCAGGCCCACCGGCATGCCCACGGCATCTTTCCCCACCGGCAGCGTTAAGGCACACAGACCCAGGAAGTTAGCGATCACCGTATTGCGCAACGCATGCATATTAGCTTTGGGATAAGCGCCTTCGGGTTGAAGACTTTCAATAGTGGGCGGGGTAATCGCCACAGTGGGAGTGAGCACTGCATCTACATCCGCCATGCGAACAGCGGCCGATTGATAGAGCGAATCCAGAATCGTGCGACGACGTACATACTCCCAAGCTGGCATATCATCTGCTGCTTTGACGCGAGCGGCGACGTTTGGGTCTAGGCAGTCAATCATCTCGGGCAGCTCAGTCTTTAGAAATGCGGCCAGCTCTGCCGCGGCCACACCGCCCAGTTTGAACAACTCGTAAGCTTCATCGATGCCAGGCAGTTCCAAGGTGACTATTCGTGCACCGGCGGCTTCGAGCTGTTTGATTGCCGAGCGAACCGTTTCCGCGATACCCGGGCTGCAGTCGTCCCAGAAAAACGTTTCTGGGACGCCAAAGGTTAGATCAGCAAGAGACGGCGTCGCCGGAACCTGCTCATCTCGACCGCTGATCGAGCTATCTAGGGCATCAAACGCGAAGGCGATATCATCCACCCGTCGCGCTAGCAGCCCCGGGGTATCCAGCGTGCTTGAAAGCGGCACAATCTGCTCGGTCGACCAGCGCCCCGCGGTAGTTTTCAACCCCGCCACCCCGGTCATTGAGGCAGGTATACGCACCGAACCAGCTGTGTCGGTACCAAACGCTAAGCTCGCAGTGCCACTCACCAGCGACACCCCAGCCCCGGAGCTAGAACCGCCAGGCGTGCGGTGTTGACTCCTATCCCACGGGTTGCGCGGTGCTCCCCAGTGGGCGTTGGTGCCCAGTCCACCAAAGGCAAACTCAACGGTGTGGGTTTTACCCATAATGGAGGGCAGCTGATTAAGTAGTGTGCTTACCACAGGACCGGTACGTTCCCAATGTTTTGGTAACTGCTGAGAAGACCCAGCGTAGGTGGGCAACCCAGTGACGGCGTAGATATCCTTAATGGATACCGTCATACCCATTAGCGCTCCCGCATCGCCACGCTGCGCCAACACCGTATCGGCCGCTTTTGCCATTGCCAAGGCCTGCTCACCGTTCCAGGTGAGGTAAGCATGATCATGCTTACCACGTTGTTGATACGCCGCTATGGATGCATCGGCAAGTTCGGTTGCGGTGAGTGTGCCTGCACGTAAGCGTGCGTGCTGCTCGCGTAAAGGTAGAAGAATGGGTGAATCCTGCATCATGTACTCCCTCTGGGTGCTTAGCGCACTTCAAATATCGCCTCGACTTCCACCGCTGCATTGCCGGGCAGTGTCGCCACCCCAATAGCAGTTCTGGCATGGCGACCTGCATCGCCAAATAGCGCGACAAAAAGCTCGGATGCACCGTTGATCACCAGGGGCACATCGTGAAAGCCCGGCGCCACATTGACGAAACCATTCATGCGCACGCAGCGCACCACCCGAGAGAAGTCGCCATCCACCGCATCGCTCAATTCAGCCAAGAGGTTCAAAGCGCATGCCTGGGCAGCTAGTTTTCCAGTTTTAAGATCGAACTCACCCCCCACCTTGCCAGGATAGAGAACATCACCATCACGTTCACAAATCTGGCCCGCTAAAAACAGCTGGTTGCCTAAACGGGACCAGGGCAGAAACAGGCCACGCGGTGTTGGAATCGCCGGTAACGTAAGGCCCTGCTCCGCTACCGCTTGTTCAATCGTTTTGCTCATGGTTCGTTGTCCTTGTTGATTAACGTCTTCAAACGATTCATTAATAAATCAGCGAGGGTAGCCAAGTGCTTAGCCATGGGACGTAAGTGATGATAATTAGCGCTAACAGCATCAAACCGATCAGCGGTAAGCAAGCTTTAAAGACCTCCTGGAGCGACATCTTGGATATCGCCATGGCCACGAACAGGTTGAGCCCAACCGGCGGTGTAATCATTCCGACCGAGAAGTTAATCAGCGTAATCACCCCAAAATGCACCGGGTCCACGCCCACTTGGGCCGCGATAGGCTGCAGCAAAGGTGAGAGCACGATGATGGCCGAGGCGCTATCGAGGAAAAAGCCAGCAACGATCATCACGAAATTAAACAGTGCCATGACCTGAAACGGGTCGTCGGTCCACGACAGCACTTCGCCTGCCAACTGGCTAGGCGTACCGGTGATCGCGAGCAGCCAAGAGAAAGCAGAGGCCCCCGCGGTAATCAGCAGCAGCGTCGCGGAAATCAAACCAGAGCTTCTTAGCGTTCCCATCAGTTCTGTTACGTTAATGGTGCGATAGACCACCATGCCGACAAACAGGCCATATACGCAGGCGACCGCTGCCGATTCGGTCGGGGTAAAGACGCCACTGTAGATCCCCCCCAGCAGAATCACCGGCAGCCCAAGGCCCCAGGCAGCATTCTTAAAGGCGACTAAAATTTGCCGCAGCGAAGGGAAAGGGGCGCGTTCATAGCCTTTGATGCTGCTAAAGACGATGCAGTAGGCAATGAGAATAGAGGCAATCACAATGGCGGGCAGCAGGCCCGCTGCAAACAGCCTCCCTACCGAAGTACCGGTCACTGAGCCGTAGATAATCAACGCAATACTCGGCGGTACGATCGGCCCCAAAGTACCGGCAGTGGCGATCAACCCAATCGCAAAGCGTTTATCGTAGCCAGCAGCGACAAGCGCCGGGAACATGATCGAACCAATCGCCACCACCGTAGCCGGGCTCGAACCGGAAATGGCCCCAAAGAAGAGGCATGACAGCACGGTAGCCGCTGCCAAGCCTCCAGGTACCCACCCTACCAGCGCCTTGGCAAGATTGATCAATCGGTCGGAAAGCCCGCCAATCCGCATTAACTCCGCCGCCAAAATAAAGAACGGAATCGCCATTAGCGAAAAGTTGTTCATACCGGTAAACATGCGCATCGGCACGATGACCGGATTGGTGGCACCAAAGAATTCAATGGCAAGAAACACCGCCAATGCCAAGGAAGCAAAGATGGGCAGCCCGAGCAGTAGAACGGCAAAAAAGATCGGTAATAATGCAGTAATCATGGTCGCTCTCCAGGGGTTAAATGAGCTTATCCGAACCGGCTACAAGCTCTTCGGAGAGTCCTACCGGAGGCTTTTTCCAGACTTCATTGATGACCCATAGATAACGCAGAATCAGCAGCACACCGGATATGCCAATCGGTAGATAGAACCATGCCATTGGCAGGCGGAGTGCCGCAGTCAATTGGCCGCGATCCAGCGTACTAAAATAGAGCACAAAGCCGTAATAGGTCATAAAGCCAGCGAACACGATACCGATCAGTGCTGCGATCATGTGCAGCCAGCGGTTCACAGCGGGCGAGGCAATGGCATTCAGTACATCCACCGAAATATGCGTGCCATGGCGCACACCCATACTGGCGCCGACAAAACTCATACAGATAATGGAGTAAATAACGACTTCTTCAGCCCAAAATAGCGAACCACTAAAGCCGTAGCGATACACGACTTGGATGGTAGTGAGGATGGTCGCAATCGACATGAAAACGACCATCGCCACACTTTCCAAGCGATCAAGACATTTGTTGAGCGCTTCGAACATGAGATATCCACACCCTGAAAGGGGTAAGAAGAGAGGAGCTAGGTCTTAGCAGACCCGCTGGATCAATACTCGATACCCACCGCGTCATATACCTTATGCAGCAGCTCGGTAGTGACGATTTCTTCGTACTCTGCGTGCACCGGCATGCTGGCTTCAATAAAGGCGCTGCGCTGTTCAGGGGTGAGTTCGTTGATCGCAATTTCGTCTTTGATCTCTTCCATGATGGTCTCTTCGTCCTGCAGCGTTAGCGCACGTGACGTGTCTCGACCGTTATCAAAGGCTTCCAGCATGACCGCTTGAAGATCTTCCGGCAGCGAGTCCCAGGAGTCCTGGTTCATAACCGCAGCATAGGCGTGGTAGGCGTGGTTGGTCAGCGAGAGATAATCCTGCACCTCATAGAAACGCATGGTGTAGATATTGGCCAGTGGGTTTTCCTGCCCCGATACCACGCCCTGCTGCAGGCCGTTGTACACCTCGGTGAAAGCCATTGCGGTGGCGTTAGCGCCCAGGTTTTCATAGGTGGAGATGATGATCGGCGCCTGCATGGTACGCATGCGGATGCTGTCCATATCTTCGGGGTTTTCGATTGGGCGGTCATTATTGGTGATATGACGGAAACCTGCACCCCAGAAGTTGACGCCATACATATTATGGCCATTCAGGGTGTCGAGGATTTCGCGACCCACTTCACCATCCAGGGTTTCCACCATGGTGTCGTAATCGGCAATCAAGAACGGCAGATCCAAAATCTGCATGCGCGGCTCAAAGTTGCCCAGCGTAGCCGTGGGTGGAATACCGATATCGACAAGGCCCATTTGAATCTGCTCAATGATTTCAACGTCGCCCCCCACTTGAGCAGCGGGCAGTACGTTAATCTCAATACGACCGTCGGATTTCTCCTCTACCTCCTCTTTAAAGCGCAGCGCCGCTTGGCCGTTCGGCGTTTCTTCAATCAACACGTGGGCGAAGCTGAAGGTATAGTCGGCCGCATGGAGTTGAGCCGCACTTAAAGAAGCGACAGCAATAGCAGCGGAGAGGGTGGCTTTTGTCAGCGTTAGTTTCATGTCCAGCACCTTATTTAGTTATGGTTAATTACTTTTTAGTTTCCTGTTACTGCCGTTGAGCAAGGTTAAAAGGCCGCTCACGCCATCAAGCGTTCCATCGCATCCCCCATCGCTTCGCGCGGGGTACTACTCAGCAGCAAGGCAAGGGCAAGCCTTGCCTTGCGTGCACTGACATCGTTGAGCGCAATCACCCCGGCCGAGACTAAATCGGCCAGGCTGCCGCTAAACTCATAACTGGTGTTCACTGGTCCTTGAGCGCAACTACTCACGACCGCGACAGGGACGCCTGCGCTAACCAATGCTCGTATGTCGTTCATCCAGCCAGGTGGTACATGACCCCGACCTAAACCGTCAATCACTACCGCCCTTGCCCCGCTCTCGACGCAGGCTTTCAATACTTCAGGGGAGGCGTCTAAATAGGCAGGCAGTAGGTCAACTCTGGGTAACGGGAAGTCCCACTTTTCAATCACGGGCGCTATCACCGTTGCAGCGTGATAAAGCTTTACCCGTTGCCCATCGATATAACCCAGCGAACCGGCGCCGGGCGCATCAAAACCGTTTAGCTGAAAGCTATTCACCTTGCGGGCATGACGCGCCGCAAACAGCGACTCGTTAAACGCCACGACACAACCAAGCTGACTCAGTTGGGGGCTTGCCGCCGCCACGATGGCATCGCAGATGTTTTTGAAGGCGTCGGTACCTAGCTGGTGAGGCGCCCGCTGAGAACCGGTGATGACACAAGGTTTATCCGCCGGCAGCGTGAGCGATAGAAAGTAAGCGGTCTCTTCCAAGGTATCGGTGCCGTGAGTGATGACCAGACCGTCCACATCCGCCCGCAACAATGCTCTTCGCCCTTGGCAATGGAGTTCAGCAAGATCGGCGAGAGTGACGGCATTGCTGGGTTTCTGCAGGATCGATATCACTTCTAACGTAACATCGACGCCCTCCGGCAGTGCCACTTGATCCAGCAACTGCTCGCCGCTTAAAGCCCCTGACTGGCTTCGCCCTGAGTCACTGGGCTTGCTGGCAATCGTACCGCCCGTGGTCAATACCACGATGTGCTTTTTGGTCATTCAGGTTCTCGTGTTTTATATCTTTCAGAACAAACAACAGACATCAGATGTCTGATTTCAGACTAGACTAAAGAACAACCCATTAGCAAGACAGGTACATAAAACAAAGGAATATAAACATATTTATTTTAAATATATGCCAGCGAGCAGCTGAAGCCGCTAGGCTTAGGGCATTGATAAAATGCAGAAAACACCGATGAGCCACGCGAGGCCCACATGAGTTTGAAACGCCAGCCCGAGATTAACTCAACCAGTACAACCTCTTTTGGAGATTCGATGGATCGCAGTTCCGTTGCGCTGCAGCTGCTAGAGCGTATTAAAAGCGCCCTAATACGAGGCGATCTTAAGCCAGGCGATTACCTGCCCTCAGAAACGGAGCTCACTCACACCCTGGGCATTGGTAAATCCAGTGTGCGTGAAGCCATCAAGATGCTGCAAGCGATAGGGATTGTCGAAGTCAAAAGGGGTCAGGGCACCATGATTCGCCGCGAACCTGGCACACCGCTCGTCGATCCAATGGCGTTCGGGATGATCCTGGCGCGCGGCATGACGCGAGACGTGTTGGAATTCCGTCTTATGTTTGAACCAGCGTATACCCTTCAAGCCATGCATTGCGCCACAGCTGAGGATCACCAACGCATTCAGCAGAGTATCGACGCCATGGAAGAAGCGATCCGTGTAGGGGCACAAACGTCTCAGCACGATATCGCCTTTCATCGCGCCATTCTGCACAGCACCCATAACCCCATGACCATCCGCGTCGGCGAAACCTTACTGCAACTGATCGAAGCCGCGCTGGAAACCTCCATGCGCTCACTGCCAGAAACCGCCTTGAAGGATCACAAAGCGATATATGCTGCCTTCAAAGCAGGCGACACCGCCGGTATTCATGCAGCAATAGCCGTTAGCAGTGAAAGCTGGGAAACCAACCTTACCTATGAAGGTGAAAGCGAATTGAGTGCGGCATCAAGTTAGTCGGCTAGCAACATCATCGAATCACCAATGATGTGAACTCCCTCTTGCACAAAGCCTCTCCCCCCTCACTCGGATCGACATGTTCTATATGACTTTGGAAAGGCGAGCCAATCCAATAAAAATAGCGTCGCACCTAGTAAGGCTCGACGCTCTTCGTGATTAGTTAACTACTGGCTGCTCAAATCTAGCCACTATCTCACTAGAATTTACACCCCCACCGGCCCACCATCACGCTTCTGAATCACCACGGTAGCCGCACGAGGGCGCACTTGCCCACTCGCCTCGACGGTGGCGTCTTGCACCAGCGCGTTAGCATCCGCTGGCCAGTTGCCAGGGTGCTGAATATTGATAAACAGCGCGGTTTTATCCGGCGTGGCAAAGATACCGGTGACTTCGCAGCCGTTCGGGCCCACCGCAAAGCGTTTGAGCTGCTGCTGGTTGCTGCTGTTGATCACCGGACCCGTACCGCGAATATCCTCTAAACCTTGGGGCACCACGGCAAGTAGCTGGTCGTTGGTGTGCTCGGTGACGCCTTCATAGCCGTTGTCGGTCTGAATCCAGAGAATGCCTTGGCCGTCTTCACGCTCATCGAACCACAGGCCATCGGGGCTGGCGAACTGGTTCATCTCGTTTAGCCCGGAGTGGTTATCCGCGTCATCGGCCGCTACGCCGAACACAAACACTTCCCAGGTAAAGGCGTTGGGCAAGCGGCTCTCCCGCCAACGAATCACGTGCCCGGCCTCGTTATTGGCGCGGGGGTTGGAAGCGTTCGCAGGGGCGGTAGCGAAGCCAACGCCCGGCTGGGTAAGCTCGCTGCCGTCGTTGGTGAAGGTGGCATCGGTGCCCTCTTCACTGCGCTGGGTGTTGTTCGTCAGGGTGAGATACACCTCACCGGAGGCCGGGTCTACCGTGGCCCACTCGGGGCGATCCATCGGCGTGGCGCCCAGCAGGTCGGCGGCATCGCAGGTGTTGATGATAATGCCCGCCAGGTCGTTCTCGGCCAGACCAAGTGCGGCGGCCAGCGTGCGGCCATCCTGGGTCTTGGCGCTTGGTGTGAGCGGCATCCACTCGCCGCTGCCATCGGCATGAAAGCGCGCCACGTAGAGCGTGCCGTTATCCATGTACTTACTGCCAATGGCGAGGCGGTCGTACTCTGCGCCGGGGCGGTTGGCGTCGGCGGGATCCCAGGCGGTATCAGAGACATACTTATAGACATATTCGTTACGAGCATCGTGACCTGAATAGAACACGATGGGCTTGCCCGCTTCTAATTTACCCAGCCAGCACCCTTCATGACGAAAACGCCCTAGCGCCGTGCGCTTCACCGCGCGAGCACCGGTGTAAGGGTCGACTTCGACTTGATAGCCGAAGGTGCGCGCTTCGTTGCGGTAGTCATCTTCGGCGCGCTCACCACGTGGGGTGATATCAAAGCGGGCGAACTCTTCGTTCTGCTCACTAGCATCGCCCGCCGAGGTGTCCCAGCCATAGCGGCTTTTATCCGTGGGTATACCGATGCGCGCATCATCTTGGAAGCGCTCACCACGGTTGACGAAAATATCGGGCCAGTTCTCTTCACAGGCGATATAGGTGCCCCAGGGCGTCACGCCGTTACCGCAGTTGTTATTGGTGCCGCGGGTTTGTGTGCCGTTAGGGGAGAACTGGGTTTTCACATAGTCGCTTGCAGCCACGGGGCCTGCCAGATCCATCACCGTCGCGCTGGTGAAGCGGCGGTTATAGGGCGAATTGGCAACGTGAGACCACTGGCCGTTAGCGTCTTTCTCAACTTCGACCAACGTGACGCCGTGGGCATTGATTTCGGTGCGCGATTCGTCTGCGGGCCGCGCGCCTGCTTCGGCATTGGTCGGCCCGCCTTGGGGTGCCCATAGGGCGTCTTGGTCGATGTACTCGTTATTCAGCGCCAGCACAAAACGGCGCGAGGCGTTATCCGCATCTAGGGCAAAACCAGCCATGCCGTCGTGGTGCATGCCCACGCTTGTTGCTTGACGCTCGGGCGTCATGGGCTGGTCGGCCTGCCACTCCTGGCCTGCCTGCAGCGGCGTGCCCCAGGGCACTAACACTTGAGCCACGTATCCTTCCGGCACAACGATGGCATCGGTACGAGAACCACGCACCGCTTCAAACGCGAGGGTTAGCGGCGTTTTCGCCTGCTCGCCTGCGAGTGCTTGCGCGGCACCGCCAAACCCCAGCATAGAAGCCGCCGCCAACCCTAGGCCACCCCGCATTACGTCGCGCCGGGAGACGTGCTGAGCCAACACCTCGGCAAACGGCTGGTTGTGGCTGTGGTTAAACAGGCGGTGATCTTCGATTTCCTTGCTCATGATGCTCCCCTTGTCATCGCTGGTCAGAGCGGACGTCTACGTCTGGAGGAGCCTATTAGGTAAAGATGAATTAACAGTGACGTATTCACGACCATTATATGACGATCCGTGCGCGGACGGTTGACCCCTTGCCCATCAAAAGCTATACAAATCCATCACACTCATTAGACTCTACATAAACACAGTTGAGCCAATGAGGTGCCGCTATGTCTTCACCACTCCCTCCTCGTTTAACCCTGGATGAGCTTTCCCAACTGACCGCACCACTGCCTGACGTTGAGCTGCATGGCATCGATATGGGCTGGTATATCGTGCGCCTGCACCGCGATGAATCGGTCAGCTTACTAGTCAACCCACAGGGCGAAACAAAGCGGTTTAGCGGTACCCAGTGGGTAAGCCGCGCGCTGGCGCCGCTGGGTTTTACCCACGGCATTCTCACCTGGGCTGATGCGGCCGATGAGATGATTGGCAACCCAATACCGCCTGTTTCTGCACAGCAGCGGCTTCAACATGGCGTGCGCGTGGCCTTTGCAACTCGGCACTAAAACGCCCAGGTATCCCCTTCGCGATTAGCCGCTCCTTGCCATGAGGGTAAAAAAGCCTTCATGGCTTTCAACCCCGCCTGCCGATAAGATTCATAGTGAGCCATCAAGCGCTTTCAAGTAGTTGTGTTAAAAAATTAATGACCAAAGGATGGACTCTATGCGCGATGAAGAGAAATACACCAACACCGAGGAGCAGCTGCTGTATCTTCAAAAGTTACTAGATGAAGAAGATACAGCAGCCTTAAACGAGCTGTTTAATGAGCTCGATATTTTAGCGATTGCGCGCACCCTTGAGTCTTTTCCCGCCAAAACCCGTGACCGGCTATGGGAGTACATTCCAGAAACGATGCTCGGCGAGGTGCTGGCCGAAGTCGATGAGGACATTCGCGCCGATTACATCGAAGACCTAAGTGCCAGCGACGTTGAGCAAATTGTTAAGGGCCTGGACGCCCAGGAAGTCGCCGAGGTTCTCGATGTCGCCGACGAAGAGATCAAAACCACCGTCTATGCCAGCCTGGACCAGGAAATTCGCGCCCAGGTCGAGAACCTTTATGCCTACGAAGAGGACATGGTCGGCCGCTACATGGACCCGGAGACGGTCAATGTAAAGCAAGGCGTATCGCTGGAAGCGGTACAGCGCTATATCCGCATTCACCACCTGTTGGACGACGACTCCCAGCAGGTCATGATCACCGATAAAGACAAGCGCCTGCTGGGCACCTTGACGCTGATCGATTTGGTTAAACAGCCCCAAGAGAGCACCGTCGACGCGTTCATGGACGATGCTCCCTACACGCTGAATGACCAGATGAAGGTGAGCGACGCCGCCGCCCTGCTGCGCTCTAAAGAGCTGCCCTTCGTGCCGGTGTGTAACAGCGACGGGCTACTGGTAGGCCAGTTGAACGCCGCCGACGTACTGGAAATTACCCAAGACGATGCGGACATGACCTTGAAACACATGTCCGGCGTTAGTGACGAAGAAGAAGTGTTCACCCCGATTCTGCGCAGTGCCAAAAGCCGCGGCATTTGGCTGGGCATCAACTTGCTAACCGCCTTTCTAGCTGCCTTTGTGATCGGGCAGTTTGAAGCGGTGCTGGATCAAATCGTCGCCCTCGCCATCCTGATGCCGGTGGTCGCCAGCATGGGCGGGATTGCAGGCAGCCAGACGCTAACGGTGGTCATTCGCGGCTTGGCGCTTGGGCAAATTGCGGGTAATAACAAGCAGTGGCTCTATAACAAAGAGCTGTGGGTGGGCATGAGTAATGGCTTGGTATGGGCCCTGGTGGTAGGCGGCATTTCCTACCTGTGGTTTAGCGACCCGCTGATCACCCTCGTCATCACGCTGGCGATTTTTATCAACATGAGCCTCGCCAATGTGTCTGGCGTACTGATCCCACTGGTGCTCAAACGGCTGCAAATTGACCCTGCTCTATCCGGCGCGGTGATCCTGACCACCGTTACGGATGTCGTCGGCTTTCTATCGTTCTTGGGGCTGGCGACGCTGATTATTTTGTAATCAACGTGATGGCAAGGCACGGCTGCCTTTCTATTCGCCCGCTAACTTTTATCTAATGTTATCCTAGGGTGCCCCGCTGCTGCGGGGCTTTTTTATGTCGGTCGCTTTTGAATACCCTGTGAGGCTCCCATGCTCCCCGAATACTCCCTTATCGCCTGGCTGTTGATCATTTTTTCTGTCTATCTCACCGGCGTCTCTAAAGGGGGCTTTGCGGGCGGCTTCGGTACGCTCTCGGTGCCGTTGATGGCGCTGGCGATTAGCCCCACCCAGGCAGCGGGGCTGCTGCTGCCCCTGTTACTGGTGATGGATGCGTTTGCCGTCAAAGCATGGTGGGGAAAGCACGATAGCGCGGAGGTATGGCGCTTTGTGCCGGGGCTGTTCATTGGCGTGACGGTAGGAACGCTGCTGTTCGGCAGCCTAAGCGAGCAGGGCGTGCGGCTGGTGCTGGGCATTCTCTCGGTCGTGTTTGCGACCTATATGCTGCTCAAACCCGTGGCGAAGAAACCCATTTCCACCTACTGGGCGCTGCCCGCCGCAAGCGTATGCGGCTTTACCAGCTTTATTGCCCACGCGGGCGCGCCGCCTATGAATATGTACCTGATGCCGCGCAAGCTCACTAAAGAGACGTTTATTGCCACCTGCACAGTGACCTACGCCGTAGTGAACTCCATCAAACTTGGCCCGTATATGTGGCTGGGCGAGGTCAATATGACCAGCGCCTGGGCCTCGCTGCTGCTGGTGCCTGTCGCGTGGATCGGGGTACGTAACGGTCTTTGGCTACAGAGTCGCGTCAATGAAAAGCTGTTTTACCGCCTCGTGATCATCGCCATGTTCTTAGTGGGGATTAACTTGGTGTGGCAGGCGCTCTAGTTGAGAGAGCTAGCAGGCGGCGCGACTACAGCGCCACCATCACCAACCCCGCCAGCATCACCAAGGTGCCGAGTGTTTTAGCGGTGGAAGCGGGCTCTTTTAGCCATAGCACACCCATCAACACACCTACCGGAATCGATAGCTGGCGCAGGGCGACCACGTAGCTCACCTCGTCGGTCATCGCCATGGCCATCAGCACGAGGCCGTAGGTGCAGGTCATCATCAGCCCGGTGGTGATTAGCATCGCCAGGCCCTGCTGGCGAAGTGCGGGCAGGCGGCGGCGCTCGGCAGGCAGCAGCGCCAGCAGCGGTAACGCCCAAGTCAGCGTCATCACCGCTTGCAGCACCATAAAGACGGCCCCGGCGGTGAGCCCGCTGTGCCCAGCGCCCTGCATGAGCCCTAAGGCCTGCTTATCGATGAGCGAATAGCCCACCGTTCCCGCCGCTGCCAGCAGCGCAAACCCCATGGCGGGGGTGAAATAGGTGGAAAACCGACGCGCCTCCGGGTGGCTAAGCGGCAGGCAGAGCGCCCCCGCCACCACTAACGCCATTCCCAAACCGTCCCAGGCATCCAGCACGCGGCTGCCTAGTAACGCGATGGAGACCAAAGGCACCAGCACCACAGGCAGTGCCCTGGCGATGGGGTAAAGCACGCTCACTTCCCCTCGCGCATAGGCCCAGGCTAAGCCGCCCATATAAAGCATCTGGCATAATCCCGAGAGGGCCAGCCACCCCCAAAACGACCCCGGCAGCGCCATAAGCGATGGCCCCAGCACTAACAGCGGCAGCATCACTACCCCGCCTGCACCATAGGCCAGCACAAACGCCCCCAGCGAGGGCGTGTTGCGTTTGCCCAGCACGTTCCACCCGGCGTGCATACACACCGAGACCAGCACCAAGGCGAGCGCCGCTGGGCTCAAGGCCGCTCCCCTTGCTGCAGGCGAGCGGTAATCTGCTCAATCACCCTGGGCAGCTCGGCAATGGTGGGAATGCAGTAGTGGGGCTGGGAGGTAGCAAACTGAGCGGCAACCCGCTCATGAGCCGCCTGACGCTCGGCAGCGCTCAGCGCTTGGTACTGCGCATAATCAAGCCCTAACGCATTGCCCGAACAGGTCAGCGCTACCGTCCACATGCCCGCGCTGCGGCCTTCTAGAATCCCCGGCGTGGTGTCGTCCACCTTGATACAGGCGGCCACGTCGTTCACGCCCAGCGCCATCACGTTTGCCAACGCCTGGGCGGGGTGCGGGCGGCCATTGGGCACCTCGTCGGTGGCCACCACGTGATCGACCTCAAGCCCCTTTTCCGCCGCCAACGTCACCACTTTTTCCATGACCACGGCCGGATAGCCCGAGCAGGAACCAATCTTCAGCCCTTGGCTACGCAGGGCCAACAACGTATCCAGCGCACCGGGAATAACCGCCGAATGGTCGGCAATTTTGGCGATCTGGAGCGGCATGAAGCGCTCATAAAGGGCCGTGACATCATCATCGCTGGGCGCATGGCCGACCGCTTGCGTGAAGCGTTCGGCGATCTCCGGCTGATTGCACAGGGTGCGGATATGGTCCCACTTGCCCATGCCCATGGGCCCGCGCGCCTCTTCCAGGCTGATCGTCACCCCCAGCTCGGCAAAAGCTTCGACAAAGATTTGGGTGGGGGCAAACGAGCCGAAATCCACCAGTGTGCCTGCCCAGTCGCAGATGACCGCCTGCAGGCGGCGAGGAGAGTCGTAGTTCATTAGGCGCTCCATGCTTGAGGTGAAAGATGAGTTGAAAGATGAGGTGAACGATGCGGTGAAAGAGAGACGCCCATTTCACTCAGCGCGTCTTGAATGGCCAGCAGCAGGGTGTCGATCACCGCGACATCCAGCTGGCCGATACAGCCAATGCGAAAGCTATCTACTTCTGTCAGCTTGCCGGGATAGATCAAAAAACCACGCGCTTTGAGCGCGGCGTAAAAATCCTGGAACGCAAAGGAGGGGTCGTTGGGGCTTAAGAACGTGGTAATGATCGGCGACAGCCAGCGATCCTCCAGCAGGGTACTAAATCCCAGCGCACGCATACCCGCTACCAGCACATCGCGGTTTTGGGTGTAGCGGGCACAGCGGCCTGCCACGCCGCCCTCTGCGCGGTGCTGGGCAAGGGCTGATTGAAACGCCACCACGGTATGGGTGGGCGGCGTAAAGCGCCACTGGCCGGTGCGCTCCATATAGGCCCACTGCGCATGAAGGTCCAGGCTAAGCGAATGGGCGCGACCTTCCCCCGCTTCGAGCAGCTCGCGGCGGATAATCACGAACCCAAACCCCGGCACGCCTTCGATGCACTTATTGGCCGAGGAGATCAGCACGTCGATGGGCGTTTGAGACAGGCTCAGCGGCACCCCGCCGAAGGAGCTCATCGCGTCCACGATCAGCGTTTTGCCGTGGGCATGCACTACTTCCGCGATAGCCTCCAGCGGGTTCAAAATGCCGGAGCTGGTCTCGCAGTGCACCAGGAAAACGGCGCTGATCTCGGGATCTTGGTGGAGCAGAGCATCGACCTCGTCCGGCTGGGGCGGTAAGTAATCGCCCTTATCCAGCGTGACGTAGCGGCGGCCCATCATGTGCAGCAGCTGCGCTGCGCGCTTGCCGTAAGCACCATTCATCAGCACCAAAGCTTTGCCGTGGGGGGCGACGGCGCAGGCCAGCGCGCTCTCTACCGCGAAGGTGCCGCTGCCCTGCATAGGCACGCAGGCAAACTCGCTATCGGCGGCATCGGCCATTGTCAGCAGCTGAGCACGCACGTCGGCCGTGACTTGGTTAAAGTCGTCATCCCAGGAGCCCCAGTCATTCAGCATGGCGGCTTTGGTCTTGGCCGATGTAGTGAGCGGCCCGGGGGTGAGTAAATAGGGAGCAGTTAGAGGCGTCATTTTTGGTCTATACCAGATAATCCACACAGGTTAGCGGTTGGTGCGGCGGGCTGTCTAGCCCGCCTGGCGCCAGCGCTGTGCGTTGTTGAGAAAAACGTGCGTGAGCGCTGCGTGCAGCAGTTTCACCACCAGTGAAGTAAAGAAGATCAGCACTGCCATGGCCGCCGCGCTGGCGAAGTAACCCGCTTCATCCAGGTGCAGCACCGCCACCGATGCCAGCCGCGTATCGCTGTTATAGAGAAACACCACGGCTGAGACGGTCGTCATCGCATTTACGAAGAGGTACACCGAGATATCCAGCACGGCAGGCAGCGAGACCGGCAGCGTCACGCGGCGAAAAGTGGTCCAGAAAGGCACTTTTAGCGACGCGCCCACAGCCTCGAACTCTGGGTCGAGCTGCTTTAGCGCCGTCACCGAAGTGAGGTGGCAAACCGTATAGAAGTGCACCAGCGTATTGAGCACCAAAATCGTCATGGTGCCGTACAGCCAGTTGAACGGGTTGCCCGCCTGGTTGAAAAAGAAGATATAGGCCAGCCCCAGCACCATGCCGGGCACCGCCATCGGCAGCATGGCCATCAGGTGCAGCCCCTGGCGCAGCGGGCGGTAGCCGTCGCTTTTTTCAATCAGCCAGGCGTTGAAGAAGATCACCAGCGTTCCGATCAGCGCCACGCTAAAGGCCAGCTTCAGCGAATTGAACCACGCTTCCCAGCCGCCGCCTGCCAACCCTTGGAACGTATAGTGCTGCAGCGTCAGCGCTAAATTATAGGGCCAGAACTGCACCAGCGAGGCGTAAATCGCGGTGCCAATCACCAGCAAAATAACCCCCGCCACGGCGTAGCACAGCAGCGCAAACAGGCCATCGCGCAGCGGGCTGGGCGTGGGCTGCCACGGCACGGCGCGGGCAGAAAGCTGCGCCACCTGCCGCCGCTGAATCCAGCGGTCAACCATAAACGAGAGCACCGCAGGCAGCAGTAGAATCACACTCACCACCGCGCCCATCTGAAAGTTTTGCTGCCCCACGACTTGTCGGTAAACATCGGTGGCTAGCACGCTGAACTGGCCGCCGATGATTTTCGGCACGCCAAAATCGGTGATCGCTAGGGTAAACACGACGAACAGGCAGGAAATCAGCCCGTAGCGCACTCCAGGTAGGGTGATGGTCAAAAAAGTGCGCCATTTGGGCGTACCCAGCGCGTCGGCGGCTTCGTAGAGCCGCGCATCGCTGTGAGTCAACGCTGTGGTGAGCAGCATCAGAGCATGAGGGAAAATCCAGAAGCTCATGCCCAGCACGATGCCTATAGGGCCATAAATCGTCTCCCCCATCAGCACGTCACGCAGAAAGCCTTGATTGCCAAATAGATACACTAAACTGATTGCGGGCAGCAGTGAAGGCGCCAAAATAGGCAGAATGGCCAGCATCCGAAACAGCCGCTTGCCCGGCATGCAGGTACGGGTAATCCCGTAGGCACAAAGAAACGCTAGCCCCACGACAATCACCGTGGTGGTCAGCGCCACGCGAATCGAGTTGGCAATCGAGTTCACCAGCGCCGGGGTCTGAAAATACTGGGCGAAGTTAGCGATGCCGATAAAATCGCCGCTGCGGTCCTGCACGCTTTTGACCAGCATGGCGAACAGCGGAAACAGTAGCCCTATCACCAGCAGCGCGACGCCTGCCAGTAGCACCAATAAACGAATCAGCGCTTCGGGCGACAGCCTGCTCAGTGAGGGAATGCTCGCGAGCGCTCTCATGACTGACAGCTCCCCGGCGGGTATAAACGCGCCGCATCCCCAGGTAGATGAAGGCCAACCACCTGCCCTATCTTGAGCGACAGCTTCGCGCTGTCTCGACTGGGCACATCGGCAAGCACACATTGCTCAGTGCCCGCTATGCGTAGCGAGACGCGCTGAAACGCCCCCAAAAATTCGATGCCGGTGACCTCACCTATCAACGTGCCGGGCTGGCGGGTCAGGGCCACTGCTTCTGGGCGAATGGCAAGCTGTGCGGGCCGCCCTTTGGCAAACGTATGGGGCAGGCAGTCGCACAGCGTATTACCCAGCTGCACCTGATGGTTCGGCGCGGCGGTCACGTCCAGAAAGTTCATGGTGCCGATAAACGAGGCCACAAAAGCGCTGGCGGGCTGGTGATAGATGTCTGCCGGGGTGCCCACCTGCTCGATCACGCCGTGGTTCATTACCACGATCCGGTCGGCCATGGTCAGCGCTTCTTCCTGGTCGTGGGTGACCATGATGGTGGTGACTCCCAAGCGGGCCTGCAGCGCTTTGATTTGGCTGCGCAGATGCCCTCGCACCCGCGCATCCAGCGCCGATAGCGGCTCATCTAATAGCAGCAAACCAGGCTCCATCGCCAGCGCTCTTGCCAGCGCCACCCGCTGCTGCTGCCCGCCAGACAGCGCCGCCGGGTACTTGGCGTCGCTGCCGGAGAGGTCTACCAGCGCCAGCAGCTCGGCGACGCGGGAACGAATCTCCGCCCGAGGAACGCGACGATTACGCAGCCCATAGGCCACGTTGTTGAAAACAGTCAGGTTGGGAAACAGCGCGTAAGACTGAAACACGATGCCGAAATCACGCGCCTGTGGGGGCAGCGTGGAAATATCCTTACTACGTTGAATCAGCGTGCCCGCGCTCTGGCGGGTAAGCCCGGCAATCGTGCGCAGCAGCGTGGTCTTGCCGCAGCCCGATGGCCCGAGAAAGCAGACAAACTCACCTTCTTGAATGTCGAGCGCGATATTATCCAGCGCGGTAAAGCTACCAAAGCGCTTCGTAACACCGTCGATACTGAGATGCGTCGTGGTGGCATGAGGGGTCGCCGCTGCGGAGGCCGACAGCGGCGATGTCAGTGTAGGGGGCATAACATCTCCAAGCCCCGGCCTAGGCCGGGGCAGCTGTGCGGTGCTTACTCTTCGGTTTTGCTGTCGTAACGGCGCTGCCATTCGGCCAACACGCGCTCACGATTTACCGCCGCCCACTGGAAGTCGGCATCAATCATGCGCTCGGCAATATCGGCCGGGTAGTTCTCGATGGGCTGCGCCACACCGGGGTAGGCCACGACGGCATAGCCTTCGTTGTAAAGCTCGTTGGCATCTTGGGAGACAGCCCAATCCATCAGCGTTTGGGCGGCTTCCTGCTGGTCGGTACCGGCCACAATGGCAGCGGCTTCCATATCCCAGCCCAGGCCCTCTTCAGGGAAAACCACCTCAATAGGCGCCCCTTGGGATTTCAGACGAGCACCACGGAAGGCAAACGAAACGCCCACCACGGCTTCGCCGGTAGCCGCTAGGCTGCACGGCGCAGAACCAGAGTGGGTGTAGCGGGAGATGTTGTTGTGCAGGCGGTCCATGTAGTCCCAACCTTGATCTTCACCCCACAGCTGAAGCCAGCTCGCCACATCCAGGTAGCCGGTGCCTGATGAGTTGGGGTTGGGCATGATCACGTGGCCTTCGAATTCAGGCTGAGTGAGGTCTTCCCATGAGGTGGGCATGGGTACGCCCTGGCGCTCTCCTTCGATGGTGTTGTAGCAAATCGCCGCAACCCAGGCGTCCATACCCACCCATGCCGGGTCTTCACCGTCGCGGTAAGCGGCATCGACGAATTTCGGGTCGAGGTTCTCAACGCCTTGTGGGGCGTAGCGCTCTAGCATGCCCTCCTCTTCCAGCACCAGCAGGCTAGTGGCGGCCAGGCCCCAGATAACATCCGCCTGGGGGTTCTCTTTTTCGGCCAGCAGGCGCGCAGTGATAACGCCCGTGGAGTCGCGCACCCAGTTGATGGTGATATCCGGATGAGCGGCGTTGAAGCGCTCGGCGTATTTTTGCAGGTCGTCGGATTCAACGGCGGTATACACCGTCAGCTCGGTGGCCTGGGCAGAGGCGGCGAACACACTGGCCATAGCGCTAACCAGTAACGTGGGTTGGAACAAGCGGCGAAGCATCGACATGGGTGGTCTCCAGCGGTTTGGTATAGACCAGAATTTTGCCGAGCTTAAATGACAGTGCCGTGACGCTTCATTGACCGATTCTTGAAGTTCTTGTGTCTAGACGAGCTTGTGTCTAGACGGGAAAGCTACTGTTGGCCCGACAGCTCAACGCGGATGCACAGCGAATCGTGCAGCCAGTGCTCTTCGTCGTACTCAATCGGGCGCTGCTGGTCATCGAAAATCGCGCGGCAAATATTCAGCCCCGCCGTGCCTGGTGCCACAAATAGCTCTTCGGCATCGCCCGGTGACAGCGCCTCCGACACCATGGATATGGAGCGATTGGCCAAGTGATGCCCCCAGCGCTCGCGCAGTAGCCCCCAGAGTGACTGGCCTGCGTAGATCGACAGCAGCTCTGGGGCACGTTCGGGCACCACCCAGAGTGATTCTGCCAGCACGGCGCGGTCATCCACATAGCGGCGGCGGCGAATATGGTGAAAAACGTGATCATCCGGCAGGTTTAACGCCCGGGCGGCGGGTACGTGGGCGCGGGATTCCAGCTGTAGCACAGCGGTACGCGGCTGGCGGCCTTGGGCGCGCACGTAGTCGTTAAAACCGGCATCGCGGGTGGGGTCGTACATCAAGCGGGCCGGGGAGATAAACCAGCCGCGCCGATTGCTGCGGTGGATGAGCCCCTCGCCCTCCAGTTGCGCCAGCGCTTGGCGCAGGGTGACGCGGGTGGTGGAGAAACGCTCGGCCAGCGCGCGCTCAGCGGGCAGTTTGCCCTCCCACTGAGCGGCATGCTGAGTAATCAGGTGACGAAGCTGTTCGGTAAGCTGTAGGTAGTAGGCATCAGGCATGCGCCGATTTTCCTGAACGGTCGTTGGCGGCAGTCGCACCGGCAGGTGCAGAGGCCCGCCAGTCTAAGCGCCGCCACCCTTCTACGCTAGCCACCTCGGCCAATACCGAGTCAGGATTGACCGCCACGGCGCAGTCTACGTACTGCAGCAGCGGCAGGTCATTGCGGGAGTCGGAGTAGAAGGTGGTATGGCTTGGCGTGATCGCGTGTTCTGCCAGCCACTGCTGAAAGCGAATAACCTTGCCGCCTCGGTACGAGAGCACGCCTTGGCTACAACCGGTGTAAACACGCCCATCCTCAGAAGTAGCGACCTCCAGCTCCACCGCGAGCACATGCTCAATGCCAAGCGCCGCCGCGATAGGGGCCACCAAATGATGGGAAGAGGCAGAGATCAGCACCAGGGTATCGCCCGCCTTTCGATGGCTTTCTAGGCAGCGCCACGCCTGATCAAAAATACGCGGCTGCAGATGGGTGGCGACAAAGCGCTCTACCTCTTTCTCCACCTCAGCAACTCGACGCCCCTTCAGGGGTGCCAGGGTCATGGCGAGGTACTCTTCCAACTTAAGCCTACCCGCATAGTAGGCCTGCTGCATCTGCTCGGCGCGCGCCATAAAGCGCTCCGCGTCGCTGACCCACCCTTGTTCAATCATCCATAAATTCCAGCGGTCGCTGCAGTCTCCATCCAGGAGGGTATCATCAAGATCAAACAGGGCCAGGCGCATGGGAAACTCCTATCGTCGCGGTTTGGCGCGCGTAGGGTATGCCAACGATGATGACAGGAAGATGACGTCTAGCCGTTTAGCCACGTGCGGGTGAACTCATCGGCAGGTAGCGGTCTTCCAAACCAGTAGCCTTGAGCCTGATTACAGCCCATGTCAGCCAGTAGCGCCGCTTGGGCGGCACTTTCAACTCCTTCGGCGAGGGTTTTCATTTCTAATGCATTCGCCATGGCGATAATCGTTTGCACAATCGCCCGGTCGTGGTGGTTGTCGAGCATATCGCGCACGAAGGAGATATCGATTTTCAGCGCGTCGGCGGCAAAGCGACGCAGGTAAGAGAGCGATGAGTAACCGGTGCCAAAATCATCAATAAACAGTGCGTACCCGGCCTGGCGCATGGCTTGGGTGATGATGATGGCTTGATCTGGATCGCGCATAAAATCGCTTTCCGTTAGTTCTAAGCCAATTGCACTGGGAGAAACGCTGGAGGTAAGCGTCGCAATATGAGCCGTCAGCCGAGGGTCGGCAAACTGCTGCGCGGAGATATTGATCGATAGCCGACCCGGCAGCGGCGTGCCCGCCGACTGCCAAGCGCCAAGCTGGCGGGCAGCCTCTTCCAGCACCCAATCGCCGAGTAAACGAATCAGCCCGCGCTCCTCCGCCAGGGGAATAAACTCACCGGGGCTAACCCATCCCCACTCGGGGTCGTGCCAGCGGCATAGCGCTTCTGCCCCGGTCAGCGTTTGGGTGTGTAGATCCACCTGGGGCTGGAAGTAAAGCTCCAGCCGCCGCTCTAAAATCGCCACGTGTAGCCGCTCAGTCATCCATTGGCGGCGCTCCAACGTATGGCGCATGGTTAGAGTATAGGAAGAGATATTGGTATCGGACTTTTTGGCTTGATGCAGCGCGATACTGGCCGCATTAAACAGCTCACTGGTCTTGGCGACATCGCCAGGATAACGTGCAAAGCCAATGCTCACATCCAAATTGAAGACGCGGTGGTCCAACCGAATTGGCCTTTTCACTAAATCGCAAAGTTGCTTAACCACTTCATCAAGGCTAGTGCGCTCAGTACAGGGCAACAGCAATGCAAACTCATCTCCTGATAGACGCGCACAGTGTACATCCGGCAAGTCTAAATAGCGCAAACGCCCCGCTACCGTAGCAAGCAGCTGGTCGCCTATTTGATGACCGTGCAAATCATTAATTTCTTTAAAACGGCGTAAATCTAACAGTAGCAGCGTTAATGACGAGCTCTGCTCCTCGGCTTGTTGCCCCATCACCAACAGATGCTCCATGAACTGCACGCGGTTTGGTAAACCCGTAATACTGTCAGTGTAAGCAAGGTGATGTATGTGGCGATGGTCGCGCCGTCGCTCTAGCTCGGCCGCGGCACCATTAGAGAGAATTTGCAGCACGGATGTAGCAAAAGCGTTAGTGGTTAACGGCGCTTGATAAAACACCATCATCACACCGATGGCTTCACCTTTCGCGTTATCTAAGCGGCGTCCAATCCATGCCTGGGCATTCAACGAGGCACCTGGCAGGACAAACCGCTGGCCATGATGCACAACGCTCTCTTGCTCGAGGACCACTCTCTCAACGGGCGTATCACGCAACAAAAATGTGTGGTTTTTCCTACACTTTCCATTCACCACAATACTAACCGTATGAGCAGTTGTCGCCGGCAACAGAGTGTCCGCATGGACGAACTCGTCTCCTCGTAACGGCACCGGCTGATCTAAAAGTGCGATAAACCCCGCATCAGCTTCAAGCAGTCCTGTGAGCGTAGCAATCAGCTGTTGAAAGTAGTCATCGCCAACTCTTGTCGTTACGGTGGAGGCTACTTTCACTACGGCCTGCTGGACCCGTTGCGACTCTTGCTGGTCCGTGACATCAGTAATAAAACCCTCAAAACAGAGGACTTCGCCCGAATCGGCAAAAATAGCTTGCCCCTGCTCCCACACCCAGCGTTCACTGCCATCCCGGTGACGGATCCGAAACGTTAGACGATATGGCTGACGACGCTGCACAGCGCTTTCGACTTCTTGAACAACACGTGGAAGATCTTCTAAGTGTATTAATGAGCCATAGCTGATCAAGCGACTGTTTTCTAACTCATCAGGGCTATAACCGGTGAGCGTTTCAGCGCCTTTGCTTACCCATTGCATGGTCCAATCTTGATCATTTAAGCAGCGATAGGCCATGCCCGGCAGATGGTTAAGCAGAGTATTTAGCCGTCGCTCACTCTCTTTGGCTGCAGCCTCGCTTTTGCGTAGCGCGCTTTCCGCTTGTCGGCGTCCGAGTTCAGCACCCGCTTGAGAAGCAGCGATGCGCAGAATTTCATTCTCTAGCTCATCAAAGACCATGGGGCGACTGCTAAGCACAGCGAGTAAGCCAATTGCCTTTCCGCTAGGGGAAAATAAAGGTAACCCCATATAGCTTTCGACATTCAACTGACAAAGCAGCTCATCATCAGGAAAATTAGCCTGAACATTACAGGCGTACAGGCACGGCTCATAGCCCACTACGGTCCCACAGGGCGTTCCTGTCAGACAGTAAGATATGTTGGGTTGCCTGGCCCCTTTTGACCAAATGGCCAGAGTTTCAGCTATATTGTCGTTAGTGACATCGGCAACGAGCGCATGATCAATGGTGAGAAGTTGGGCTAACTGCTCGACTAATCTATAAAAAAAGTCTGGATCTCCACCATGGCCAACGCCCTCTGCTAGCTGGCGAAAAACCTCTGCTGCTTCTCTTCTTGTATGCATTGGTGTGACACCTAGTCAGTTTTAGGAGCAGCCTTTCTTCGTTTTGCCTGCCTAAGCACCGCGACGTGTTCAGGGCACACAACTATTTTGATGCTAGAGATAATAATATCGGCAGGGTTCACAATATGTTAAATAATGTCAACGGTACTTACTTTTTGATTTACTGCGCCTTGCAGTCTGTGGGGGGATAACATGGCGGATCAAAACGCCGTCGATGAGTATCAGCATACGTTGCTGACTAGCCAACTACCAAGCTTCCTGGGCGACAAACTCAAGCGTTGCAGTGGCTTGCCATCCCTGCCGACCGTTGCATTAAAGGTGCTGAATATCACGCGCTCTGACGAAGCAACATTGAGCGATTACGCGCATGCGATTGAGCACGACCCCGGCCTAACAGCGCGTGTTATGAGCGTGGCGAATAGCGTGCATTATCTTCGCGCAGCACAACCTCCCCATTCTTGCTTCGATGCCACCCAACGTATGGGCCTGGATGTTACCCTGGCAACGGTATTGAGCTTCAGCCTATTGGATCACCACCACACTACGAACGGCTCCCAATTGTTTTGGCAGCGGTCATTAACAGCCGCCGTTGCCGCAAGCTATCTAGCTCAGCAGCTCTGTCCTCACCAATCAGGCAGTGTATTTACTAAGGCTTTATTACAAGATATTGGCATTCTGGCTCTGCAAACTGCTTATCCTTCTGATACAGAACGTCTTTACGGCACCGAGCACATTTCCCATATGCATATTGTACAAATGGAAAAACGCTATTTTGGCTGCGACCATGCGCTCGTGAGCGCTTGGTTGCTGGCAAAATGGGGTGCCCACGAAGAGTTAGTTCAGTCCGTTTTGCATAGTCACGATAGCCTGGAGACGGCAGACAACGCAGCGCTTTGCCTTAACGTTTCTAGTTCAGTCGCCGATGCTTGGTTATCTACACATCCTGCACAAGCTTTAGCGGGCGTTATGCGCCAACTGAATGCATTAACGCCTTCTAGCGAGTGGGCGATCTCTGGCTTGCTGGCTCATTTAGAGCACACCCTACCCCCGCTGATGGACACGCTTAATCTCAGCACACCAGCAGTCGTCAATAGTGTGGCGCTGTTACAAGAGGCCCAACAGCTACTTTTTGAACACGCGCTATCGCTGAGCGCGCGCTTGGACGCCAAGCAACAAGCACAGGAAACGTTGCGCCGCGACTACGCCGAGTTAGAGCAGCGCAGCCGTATTGACTCGTTGACCCAACTGGCCAATCGCGCTTGGCTGGAGGAGCAGTTACGGGAACGTTTCCACCTTTGCCTCACCACCAAACGAACCATGTCGGTGGTGTTTATCGACTTGGATCACTTTAAGGTGTTGAACGACCGATATGGTCATCAGGTGGGCGATCAAGTATTGGCCCATTTCGGCAAGATGCTCGCCTCACTGATACGCGTAGGCGACCTTGCGGGACGCTATGGGGGCGAAGAATTTTTGGTGATTCTCCCCGATGAAGATGCCGAGGGCGCCAAGCGCTTTGCTGAGCGTATTACCCGGCGCTTGCAGGAGCGCCCCATGACGAGGATTAAGCAAGAAGCGCTCTACGTCTCAGTCTCAATCGGAGTGGCTTGCTTGACCGATGGTGGCTTCGGCAACGAAAGAGAACTCATCGACGCCGCCGACCAGAGCATGTACTTCATCAAGCGCTCTGGCCGGGGCGGTGTATCGGTTTATGGCCACTAACCCCGCCGCTTGTCGGCGGGGCGGTGGAGGGAAGGCTTAGCTCGTCATCGCGTAGGGAAGATAAAGCGCGATGCTGGGGAAGATATGCATGAGCGCAATGGCCAGCATCATCAGCAGGAAGAAGGGCAGCGTGGCTTTGGTGATGGTCAGAATATCCTTGCCGGTTAACCCCTGAATCACGAATAGGTTAAACCCAACCGGCGGTGTGATTTGCGACATCTCCACCACAATCACCAGATAAATACCAAACCAAATCAAATCAAAACCTGCTGCACTCACCACCGGCATAATGATGGCCGTGACCAGCAGAATCAGCGAAATACCGTCCAGAAAGCAGCCCATAATCAGCAGCAGCAGCGTCAGTGCGATCAACAGCATGGTGGGCGACAGCCCCATTTCACCAATCGCCTGAGCGAGCTTCATCGGCACTTGGGTAAAGCCCATAGCCGAGGTTAAAAACGACGCACCGGCAATAATAAAGGCGATCATGCACGCCGTGCGCACCGCGGCAAACAGCGAGTCGGTAAAAATGGCGCGATTAAAATGGCCATTAAAGTAGGCAATGATCATCGACAGCACCACCCCCACCGCTGCCGCCTCCGTCGGCGAGGCCAGCCCGCCGTAAATCGATATGATAATGCCGCCGATCAGCAGCAAAATAGGCACCAGCGCCCAGGTGTTGCGCAGCTTTTCGGCAAAGCTCATGTCGGATTCATCGGCACCGGTAAGGCCTTCGCGGTTGCCTTTGAGCAGTGCCCACAGCACCAGATACGTCATAAACATCGCCAAGATCATTAAGCCGGGACCAATGCCCGCCATAAAGAGCCGCGAGATCGACTGCTCCGTGACCACACCGTAAACGATCAGCACGATAGAGGGCGGAATCAGCAGGCCCAGCGTGGACGCACTGGCCAGCGTGCCAATGGCCATATTGCTGTCGTAGCCACGGCGCTCAAGCTCCGGCAGAGTCATTTTGCCCACCGTGGCGCACGTTGCCGCCGATGAACCACACACCGCCGCAAACATGCCGCTACCAATGATATTGGTATGCAGCAAACGACCCGGCAGGCGGTTTAACCAGGGCGAAAGGCCACGAAACATATTGTCTGCCAGCCCTGAGCGAAACAGAATTTCACCCATCCAAATAAACATCGGCAGCGCGGTTAAATCCCAGCCGTAGCTTGCGCCCCAAAAATCGGAGGCCAGGATAGGGCCGGGGTCAAAGGGGCTGAAAAACTGCAGCGCAATCCAAGCGGTGCCTATCAGCGCAAAGGCAATCCACACCCCGCTGCCCAGCAGCAGCACCAGGGTTAACATAGTCGCTAAACTTAGTAGTAGCACGAGGGTATCTCCCGAGTAGCCGCTTAATGCGCTTCGTTATCGTCGATGGAAGTGGCTTCGCGGAAGCTTGACGGGTCGCTTATCGCAATGCGTCCAGCCATCCACAGCGCTTCTAACAGCGCCAGGGCCAACAGCCCCACCCCAACGGCCAGCACTACCTGGGGAATCCATAGGGGAATCGACATAAAGCCCGACGACACATCGTTGTACTGCAGGCTTTCCCTCGCCAAACCAATCAGGCCGTAGGCCAGCAGAACGCTGATGACCAACGCGATCAACAATCCGAAGACCTCAAACCAAACGCGCACGGCTGAAGGTAGGCGTGAAATCAGTAGCGTTACCCGAATATGGGCATGATGCACAAAGGTGTAAGCAAGCCCTAAAAAAGTAGCCCCGACTAATAAATAAGAGGCCATTTCCGACACGCCGGTAATGCTGAACCCGAGCCGGCTGAGGCCCACTAGCACCAGCAGTGCGTCCACTAAACGGAAAGTGACCTGAATCGCGATCAGCGCACAAATCGCCACCATGCACGCTGCTGCGCCCCAAGCACCCAGGCGGTAGAGTTTGTCGAATTTAAACGTCATGTTCGCAGTCTCACAGAGCGCGTGGAGAAAGGGGCAGCGCGCGGGCTGCCCCAGGGGACGAGTGGCTTAGTTGCTACGCTGCTCGCGGTAGGTTTCAAGCGCCGCTTTGGCTTCATCATCGGCACGGGACTGCCAATCGGAAAACAGGGTATCGCCTGCGGCTTGCAGCGCGGCGGACACCTCTGCATTGGGCTCAGACACGTTAATGCCGTTCTCTTGCAGAGCCGCCAGGCTCGCGTCGTTATTCTCACGGCTCATCTGCCAGCCACGCTCTTCAGCACGCGCCGCGGCTTCCATCAGGGCTTCTTGAGTCGCTTCATCCAGGCGGTCAAAGCTGCGCTGGCTGATGAAGACGATATTCTTCGGCAGCCACAGGTTGGCATCGGTGTAGTCGGTCACGTAGTCCCACGCGGCCATCGAGTTACCGGTGGAACTAGAAGTAATCATGGCATCTACGCGGCCGGTGCTAAACGCAGTCGGGATATCCGACTCTTCGGTTTCGGTGGGGCTACCACCTAGATTGTTAACAAAACGCTGGGTATTGATGTTCGGTGCACGTACGCGAAGGCCTTCAAACTGAGCCGGGTCGGTTAGCGGAGAGGCGGTGTAGATGCCCTGAGCGGGCCATGCCACGGCGTAGAGCGGAATCAGCCCTTCATAGGCGAACAGCTCGGTAATCATCGGCTTGGTCGCTTCCCACAGCGCGTAGGCGTCATCGTAGCTACCGGCGACGCCGGGCAGCGTGTCGACTTCAAAAATCGGGTCGTCGTTAGAGAGAATGGAGAGGAACACTTCACCGGCATCGATGGTACCGCGACGTACAGACGGCTTAATTTCGCCGTGAGATACCAGCGAACCACCGCTGTGTACGGTAATAGTGAGTTCGCCGTCAGTGGCTTCTGCCACATCTTCCGCGAACTGCTTGGTGTTTTGGGTATGGAAGCTGGCATCCCCATAGGGCGTCGCCATGGTCCATTCAGCGGCCTGGGCAGTCGCTGCAGCGGCAAGGCTGCAGGCAGTGGCAAGAAGCAGGGGGGTCGCAAAGCGGGTACGCATAGGAAAAATCCTCTTATTCATATTGATGGAGGTGTTGCACTGGGGGTGGAGGAAGCGGCGCTAGGGGTGACCCAGCGCCCGGTAAAACACGTGTTTGTAATATCGGTATGCTTTTCAGCGGCATACTCTAGCGCGCACTCCTGCGCCAAACGGGCAACGCCGCGGCAGAAGCGTGGATGATTCGCGCTGCGCCAAATAACATCATAGTGCATGGCCGGGAGCGGCGCGGGGAGCGCTAAACGATACAGCTCACCCCGCCGCCATTCATCCAGCACGGTGGCCACCGGCAGCGCACCGATCCCTAAGCCTTCCGTGGTCAAACGCACAATGGTCATGAGGGTGCTGACGCTATGAATACGCGGCTGATGAACACCTTGTGCCGCCAGATAGCTCACCAGCTCTTCATAAGGGCGCGCCAGCTTGCCAAAAGAAATAAACGGCAGCGTGGTACACCAAGCATGGGGGCGTTCGCTCAGCATTTGAGCATGGCGTGGCGAGACGAACATGCCCATCTCGTAAGGGCTTAGCGTCTCTTGGTCGATCTGTTCCGGCGGGAGATAACCGTTCATGGCCAGCAAGATATCCAGCTCATTGCTGGTTAAGCGTTCGTTAAGCGCCGGAGAGTAGTCAACGGTCAGCTCAATGATCAGCTTGGGATAGCGCTCGGTGAGGCGCTGCATGAACCGGGGAAACCAGCTGTGGGCGATGGTTTCAATCGTGCCCAACCGCAGCGGGGCGGAAAAGTCTTCTTCACTATCGAAAAGCTTGAGGGCTTCATCACGCTGAGCCAGCATGCGTTCAGCGTGTAGGAAAAACTCCCTACCACGCATGGTAGGCTGAATAGGCCGCGCCGAGCGCTCAAGAAGTAACTCGCCCACCGTGCTCTCTAAACGCGAAATACGCTCAGATACCGACGGTTGCGTAATGTGTAAACGCACCGCCGCTTTACGAAAAGAGCCAAGTTTCACCGCCCAAACAAAGGCGTCGAGTTCCTTAAAATCCAGCATCGTACTTAACCAGCCTGTAATTGAGCATTCATAGAAAGCGCCGTGTGACGCGCTTTCACTACGCCGACGATGAGGGCTTTCCATCGCGAGACGTCGATATGCAAATGTATGTGCAACATGCCGTGCTGGGCACGGTCATGCTGTCGCGGGGCTGGCAACCGCATGTGGCACTCCTCGGAAATCACCCTTTCCTGACCATTGTTATAGGTAGCGCGAGCGCGCAACAGCAGGCGGATAAGGGCGTCTCTTTTGTAATCTTTTTTGAGTCGCTTTATTTAGTTGATAATCGTATCACGCCCTAGCGTCAACTATTTTTCCACTAAATAACAGCATGATAGGAACCACCGATACTTAATATCGCTAAAAACGATTGGCACTTGCGACACAGGCTCCATATATTATTTTTGCACTAACACAACCATAAACATGCTGACTAACAAGTCATCATGATTAGCAAATGGTCTTCCTCATTTAGCTAATTAATTGCGATATCAATTACTAACAACACGCAACCCTGCAGGAGACGTTATGGCGATTCCGCTGCTTAACTGCGATATGGGCGAAAGTTTCGGCAACTGGTCGATTGGTTTAGACGCTGATGTCATGCCCTACGTTGACTGTGCCAACATTGCCTGCGGCTACCACGCATCCGACCCCCATGTGATGCGCAAGACAGTGAAGCTTGCTGTTCAGCACGGCGTGAAGATCGGCGCGCACCCCGGTTACCCTGATTTAATGGGCTTTGGCCGCCGCTCCATGGCCTGCTCACCTGCCGAAGTGGAAGACATGATGCTCTACCAAATTGGCGCGCTGGCAGGCATTTGCCAAGCGGAAGGCACCGCGCTGAGCTACGTCAAGCCCCACGGGGCGATGTACAACGACATGGCCGCCAATCTGGAATTGATGGAAGGTGCCATGCGCGCCGTGAAGGCATTCGATGCCCACCTGCCGCTCATGGTGATGGCCACCGCCGACCCAGAGCCGCATCGTCAGTTAGCGGAAAAAATGGGCGTGACGCTGTGGTTTGAAACCTTCGCTGACCGCGCTTATGAGGCCACCGGGCATCTCGCCTCTCGCCGCCTGCCGGGAGCTGTTCACCACGACCAAGCCACCATCGTCGCCCAAGCCGTTGCCCTGGCCAAAGGCGAAGCGCTGACCGCCCGGGATGGCAGCGCCTTGCAGCTTCCCTGCGACACGCTCTGCGTGCATGGCGATAACCCCGAATCCGTGGCCGCCGTGCGCGCCATTCGTGAGGCCTTTACGGCGCTGGAGTCCGCGTGAAACTGCGCTTAGAAACGGCGGCGATGGACGCCCTGACGGTGCGCCTGTTCGACGCCATTGATGAAAGCAATATGGCGTGGATCATGGCCGCCGACGAGGCGCTGCGGCGCGCCTTTGATCACGCGCTGATTGATCTCATTCCGTCGTACACCACCCTGCTGGTGCACTACGACTGCCAAAAGCTCACTTTTGCCCAGGCCTCGACGCTCGCGCGCAGCGCGCTGCGCAATTTAACGCCCGCCGATGCTCAACAGGGCCAGCTCCATGAAATCCCCGTATGGTACGACGAGCGCGTTGGCCCGGAGCTGCCCATCGTTGCCCAGCGCGCCGGGCTCAGCGTCGAGACGCTGATTGAGCGCCACTGCAGCCACGACTACTGCGTGTTTGCACTGGGCTTTGCCCCGGGCTACGGCTTTATGGGCCTAGTGGATGAGGCCATTGCCACGCCGCGTTTAAAAACGCCCCGCCGCCGCGTTGCGGCAGGAAGCGTAGGCATTGCCGACCGGCAAACCGCCATTTACCCCCTACTTTCTCCCGGCGGCTGGAACATTCTTGGCAGAACAGCCGTGCCGCTTTTCGAGCACGCCAAACGTGGCGAGCCGCTGCTGCGCCCGGGCGATAAAGTGCGCTTTAAGGCGATATCCCAATCAGAATTTGAAGCGGCCGGGGGCGATACGACCCCGCTGGAGGAGCGGTCATGAGCCACCCCATGTTGACCGTTAAGCAAGCCGGGCCGCTGGCGCTGATCCAGGACGCGGGCCGCTTCGGCGTCGGCCACTTAGGCGTGACTCAAGGCGGTGCCGCCGACTGGATCGCCTTCCGCTGGGCCAACTGGCTGCTGGGCAACCCGCTTGAGAGCGCTGCGCTGGAAATCGTCATGGGCGGCAACCTGACGCTGGTGGCCAATAGCGACGTGCGCCTTGCCCTCACCGGAGCCGACCTTGCCGCCACGCTGGATGGCCAACCGCTGGCGCCCAACGACAGCTTTATGATTCAGGCGGGCCAAACGCTGGTCTTTCGCCAGCCGAAAAAGGGCCTGCGCGCGTACCTCGCCTTTCCTGGCGGGCTGGATGCGCCAACCGTGCTGGGCAGCCAAGCCTGCACGGCGAGGGAGCAAATCGGCGGCCTGCACGAAGATGGCAAACCGCTTAAAACCGGCGACCAGCTCACCTGGAAAGGCAGCAGTGCCACGCCACGCCAGTTGCCCCAAGGCACCCAGCTCCCTCTGCCTGATGCAGAAGACACCGTGCTGGACATGGTGCTGGGCTCCCAGGCCGCGCACTTTGCCGGGCGCAGCCTGTTCGATGCCTTCAACCAGCCCTGGACCGTAGACCAACGCGCTGACCGCATGGGCATTCGACTCACCGGCAAAGCGCTGAACAGCCGCCTGGGCGGCATCGTCTCTGAAGGGATTCCGTTAGGGGCGGTGCAGATTCCTCCCGATGGCCAGCCGATCATTCTGATGAACGATCGCCAAACCATTGGCGGCTACCCGCGCCTGGGTGCTTTAACACCCATGGCCTGTGCCCGCCTCGCCCAGTGTTTGCCGGGCACCAAGGTGCGTTTGCAGCCGATTAGTGCGACGCAGGCGCAGGCAGCCTACAGAGCGCAGTTATTGAAGTGGCAGTAAGGCTAAAAAGCCCCTCATCAGGGGCTTTTATCGCTAGGGTGCCTAATGAGCCGCTTGCTTGGTCGTTGGGTCACTGGCGGGGCGGCGCTTTTTACCCAACTCTTCCGCGATGGCGGTAAAGAAGGCATCGGTAGAGGCTTGATGAGGCTTGGTCACAAGACTAACGCCAACAAACAGCACACTCGCGACCACAATGCCCCACACACCGGCAGGCAGGCCCAGTAGTGAATTGCCGGTGGCATACATCAGCAGTACAAAGGCGCTGGTACCCACCACGCTGGTCAGTGCACCGGCAGCCGTTCCGCGCTTCCAATAGAAAGCACCGATCAGCGCAGGCACCATGGCCACCAAGCCCGACGAGGCGGCCACCGACAGCACTGCAATCAGGTCAAGCTGCAGCTCGGCGAACGCCAGCGCCATCAGTGCAATCACTGGCACCACACACTTACCCACCAGCAGTTGTCGCTTTTCACTGACGTTCGGCTTGAGGTTGGCATAGACGTCGCGGGAGACCATGGACGCCAGAGTCAGCATGATTGAATCGATGGTGGAAACGGCGGCGGCCATAATGCCGATCATCACAATCACGCCTAATACGGGCGGCACAAACTCTGAGGCCAGTAGCGTGGGCGTGGCTAAATCGGCGCGCTCGAGGCTAGGGAAAGCAGCCAAAGCCGAGAAGCCCCAAAGCACCGAAACGAGGGTGTAAATAAAACCGAACACCAAAAAGCCAATCAGCATGTGGCGCATCGAGCGCAGCGACGAGGGCATGAAAAGACGCTGACTGACCTGAGGATTAGAAAGGCTAAAGAAGAACCAGGGAATGGTGAGTCCCAAGAAGGTGACAAAGCTGAATAGTCCTGGGCCAGGCACCGTCAGGGACTGCGGGTGCTCCGTTGCCAGCGTATCGAAGAGCGCGCCAAAACCGCCCAGACTTTGAATCACCAGAAAGGCTACCAGAGTAGAGGCCACGATCATCATGATGGCCTGGAGCGAGTCGGTCCACATGACCGAACGAATCCCCGCAATATAGGAGAAGAAAATGGCGATCACCGTGGCCAGCACGACCCCGGTGGTGAAGGTAATGGCGCCATCAGTAATACCCTGCAACAGGTAGCCGACGCCAGCGAGCTGAACGGCCGAGTACGGAATTAGGAAGATACAGCTGGCAATCGACACGGCCATGGCCACCTGCTTGCTATGGTAGCGGTGGCCCAGCATCTCGCTGGGCGTCACGTAGCCAAACTTTTTGCCAACGGCCCAGAATTTAGGGCCGAAAACCGCCACCAGCGAGACACCGGCAAAATAGATGATTTCAAAACCGAAGGCGCCCACGCCGCCCGCATAGGTCAGGCCTGCCAAGCCCACCATCATAAAGGCGCTATACGTCGTGGCACTGTAGCTCAGCGCCGAGACAAACCCGTTCATTTGGCGGTTACCCAAAAAGTAGCCGGACATGCTTTCTGAACCGCCTTTCGCCGGGCGTTGGCGCGACAAAATAGCAATGCCTATGGCCACTAATAAGTAGATAGCAATGGACCACCAAATAAGCGACTCAGTCATCGCTATATTCCTTAAAATCTGTCGTAATAAACACGTTCAGCGCAATGATGGCCACCCCGGCCACAGCCCAAAACAAAAAGCTGCCGTACCATCGCGACACGTCGCTTAACAGCGTGTAAGGCACTAAATAACTTAACAAGACAACGGCCCATACGAGCCCTATCCATTTACTGCGTTTCATCGTCGATCTCGTGTTGTGATATCAAAGGGAAAGCATGCGCTACTGTAGCAAAGCTGACGAACCAGCGATGCCCAGGCACGCATACAAAAAAAGGCACCCGCTAGGGGTGCCTTAGATAGTACGACGAACCGTTGCTGACTTACGACGCGACGTCGAAACGGTCAGCGTTCATCACTTTGGTCCAGGCGGCGACGAAGTCTTTAACGAACTTCTCACCGTTATCGTCCTGGGCGTACACTTCTGCGTAAGAGCGCAGCAGCGAGTTGGAACCGAACACTAGATCCACACGCGAGGCGGTCCACTTCACAGCACCGGTCTTGCGATCACGGATCTCGTAGGCGTTGCTGCTTACCGGCTTCCAGGTGTTACCCATATCGGTCAGGTTCACAAAGAAGTCGTTGGTCAGTTGGCCTTCACGATCGGTGAATACGCCGTGTTTAGTGCCAGCGTAGTTGGTGCCCAGTACGCGCATACCGCCCAGTAGCACGGTCATTTCCGGGCCGGTTAAGCCCATCAGCTGCGCACGATCCAGCAGCATCTCTTCCGGCTTCACCACGTACTCTTTCTTCTGCCAGTTACGGAAGCCATCGGCCAGCGGCTCCAGCGGTGCGAAGGAGTCACCATCGGTCATCTCGGCAGTCGCATCGCCGCGGCCTTTCAGGAAGGGTACGCGTACCTCGTAACCCGCTGCTTTCGCGGCTTTCTCGATGCCTACGCTACCGGCCAGTACGATCACGTCAGCCACGCTAGCGCCGGTGTCAGCAGAGATCTGCTCGTAAACGCTCAGCACTTTCGCCAGGCGCTCCGGCTCGTTGCCCTGCCACGCATTCTGCGGGGCCAGACGAATGCGGGCACCGTTAGCACCGCCGCGCATGTCAGAGCCACGGTAGGTACGGGCGCTGTCCCAAGCGGTGGAGACCATATCGCTAATGCTCAGGCCGCTTTGCGCGATTTTCTGCTTCACAACTTCTTCGCAGTAGTCGGTGTTGCCTGCCGGGACCGGGTCTTGCCAAATCAGGTCTTCCGCCGGAACTTCCGGGCCGATGTAGCGCGCTTTCGGGCCTAGGTCACGGTGCGTCAGCTTGAACCATGCTTTCGCGAAGGTGTGCTTGAAGTATTCCGGGTCCGCCATGAATTTTTCGCAGATGGCGCGATAGGTCGGATCCATCTTCATCGCCATATCCGCATCGGTCATGATCGGGTTGTGGCGAATAGAGGGGTCGCTGGCGTCGACCGGCTTGTCTTCTTCTTTAATATCAATCGGCTCCCACTGGTGGGCACCGGCAGGGCTCTTTCTCAGCTCCCACTCGTAGCCAAACAGCAGGTCGAAGTAGCCCATATCGAACTGAGTCGGGTTAGTCGTCCAGGCGCCTTCAATGCCAGAGGTCACGGCGTTGCTCGCCTTGCCCTGCATGTTGGGGTTGCCCCAGCCAAAGCCTTGGTTTTCAACGTCAGAGGCTTCAGGCTCAGCGGCCAGCGCAGAGGCATCGCCATTACCGTGACACTTACCCACGGTGTGACCACCAGCGGTGAGGGCGGCGGTCTCTTCGTCGTTCATCGCCATACGAGCGAAGGTTTCACGCACCTGCTGAGCGGTCTTCAGCGGGTCAGGCTGACCGTTAACACCTTCCGGGTTCACATAAATAAGACCCATTTGAACAGCCGCCAGCGGGTTTTCCATGGTTTCTGGCTTGTTGACGTCGCCGTAGCGTTCGTCAGAAGGTGCGAGCCACTCTTTTTCGTCACCCCAGTAGATATCTTTCTCGGGTTCCCAAATATCGGCGCGGCCAAAGGAGAAGCCGTAAGCAGGTAAGCCCATGGACTCATAAGCCACGGTACCGGCCAGAATCATCAGGTCAGCCCAGCTGATTTTGTTGCCGTACTTCTTCTTGATCGGCCACAGCAGGCGACGTGCTTTATCCAGGCTGACGTTATCCGGCCAAGAGTTGAGCGGCGCAAAACGTTGAGCGCCAGTACCACCGCCCCCACGGCCATCAGCAATACGGTAGGTGCCTGCGGAGTGCCAAGCCATGCGGATCATTAAACCGCCGTAATGTCCCCAGTCGGCGGGCCACCACTCTTGGCTGTCGGTCATCAGCGCGTGGACGTCTTGTTTCAGCGCGTCGAAGTCGAGCTTGCGTACTTCGTCGCGGTAGCTGAAATCCGGGTCCATCGGATCTGATTTGCGATCTTGCTGATGCAAAATATCCAGGTTCAACCCTTCCGGCCACCAATCTTTGTTGGAGGTACCGATCGAGGTGTTACCACCGTGCATGACAGGACATTTACCGCTCATAGCTCTCTCCCTTATTGCTCTTAGCCTTGGTGATACCAAGGGAACAAATGCTGTGCATCTTCGTACTAGGCATGGCAGTGAGACTCACCTGCACTAGCGTATGGATGCGTTATTCACGTGTCACAGTTTTAAAGCACCTGATCAATAGTCACAATTTGCATTTTACGACCAACGCAATAGCTCTCAGCTATTGAAAATCCTCTCACCTCTGTCGATAACCTTGGATAGCCCTTGAGATAGCCTTTTGAGATAGTACTTACGAGCTAGCCCTTGCGAGGTAGTCCTTACGAGATAACCCATGCGTCTATCGAGCATAGCGCGAGTTGTGTGACAGCGTATGACGAATGTCCGCTAATGGGGTTCGCTTCTTGCGCCATCACTGTATGGTATAAACGCTATACTTCCATACCATAAAACTAAATATCGATATAATGAAATCAGCCGATGATGACAGCATTGATGCCCTCTCCTATGTCCATCATGCATGCCCGTCATGCTGGTTTTTATTTATCCTCTCAGAGTAACTCCGCATGCTGACGGCAAAACGTCCCGCACTTGGCTTTACCCTGCTAGAGCTACTGGTGGCGCTGGCACTCTTCGCCACGCTTGCCACCGTTGCGATCCCGAATTTTTCACGCATTATTCAAGAAAATCGCGTTGTCACGACCACCAACGATTACAAGATTGCCTTAAGCCTTGCCCGTAGTGAAGCGGTTCGGCGTAACCAGGCGGTGAGCTTGCTCCCTGTAGAAAACGATTGGGATAACGGCTGGGAAGTGAGCGTAGACAATGACGATGCGGTGCTGCGCAGCTGGGCACAAGAGGTGGATGATATTGCCATTACGGATGCGCCGGAGAGCTTCACATTCAATAGCCAGGGCCGCTTGGTGACAGCCGCCTTTGCACCACAAAGTGTTTCCGTCACGCTGAATGGGATAAGCCGCTGCGTACGCGTTGAACCGAGCGGAATCTCCCGGGTACTCACTAACCGCCAAGCCTGTGACTAATTCATCAGCGAGCAACGCCATGCCAACATTACAACGGGGTATCTCACTGCTGGAGTCATTGATTGCACTGCTCGTGCTGTCGATTGGCCTGCTGGGGGTACTCGGCTTACAAACCCAGTCGCTGGTGCATAACCGTGCCGCCTATTTTGAAACCCAGGCCACCAATATGGCCCAGGACATGCTGGACCGTATTCGTGCCAACAGCGAGCAGGCTGCCAGCTACGCGCTAGCACTAGGCGTCGATGCTGGCGGCAGCGGCTTACCTGCCACCGACCAATCCGAGTGGGTAGCGGATGTGGCCACCATGCTCCCAGGCGGGCAGGGAGGCATTGAGGTGAATAATCGTCGCGTCAGCGTCACGGTGCGCTGGGATGACACCTCTTCCCCCAACGACATCCGGCAAATTCAACTGGTTTCGGAGCTATAGCGTGGGCAGATTGACACCCCAACAAACACAGGCTGGGTTTACGCTAGTCGAGCTGCTGGTGGCGATGGTAATTGGCCTGCTGGTCATGGGCGGTGCGACCCAGCTGTTTATCTCCTCCCAGCAGAGCTACCGTTTTCAAACCGCCCTTGCCGATATGCAGGATACCGGCCGCTTTGCGCTGGATACGATGGCCCGAGAGCTTCGCCAAGCGGATTACAGTGGCGGCTGTGCGCAGTCCCAGACGACTGTACATCTACGTCCTTGGGCAGATAGCAATGAGGACGCCTTGCCACTTCAAGCATGGAACACACCCAGTAACCATGATTTTACGGCAAGCCTAGTCGGCCCCGTCGAAGACCAGGACGTGCTGGCGTTTCGTGGCGGCCTGATCGCTCGAACAGGCTTTAGCAGCGATTCGCTGGGTGTCGAGAGCGTCGATAACAACCAGCAAATTACGTTAAGCCGAGATATAGGAGGCGTTTTTAACAATCGGCTGGTACTCCTTCAGGGTCTACAGAATTGCGATATTTTTTATAACACGTCTAATGATGTGCGAACGCTGCAGAAAACGGCATCGGCCGGTTGGCAAAGCAACCTCGCCCCCAATCTGAGCAACTGGGGCAATGAGAGCGGACTCACCTACAGTGCGGGCCAAAACGTATCGCTGAGTGTCTTAAACAACGCCATTTACTACATTGGCCAAGACGCCAATAACGATAACGCGCCATCGCTCATGCGGTTAGATCTGAGCCAAACCACCCCGCGCAACGACATCGTCGCCAGTCACGTGGTGGCCATGCGAACGGCCTTTTTGATCGACGACGCGTACGTGCCTGCCGAGGAAGTCGACGCTGCAGAGTGGCCCAACGTGCAGGCACTACGTATTACGCTCATTGTGCAAAGTGACCAACCCAACTTGCGTAACGCTAACACCACGCTAGCGCTTGGCAATTTCCGAGGGGAGAACGCGTTTACCGGCGGAGACGGGCGGATTTATCAGGCCTTTACGACCACTGTCGCTTTGAGGAATCGCTAACATGCAGAGCCACGCAATGACACATCAGCGGGGAATGGCGCTCGTGTTAAGCCTGATTTTTCTCGCCATTGTCACCATCTTAAGTCTCTCCTCCATGCAAGGGGCGATTACCCAAGACCGAATGGCCTCCAGTCAGCGGGATTACAGCGTGGCTTTTCAAGCAGCAGAGGCCGCGCTACGGGAAGCAGAGACCCTGTTACAAAACGGCGCTAACCCCGGCAATGGCTGGAGCAACCATGCGATGAATATGGCAGAACTGACGCAGAACCCGCGCTACCGCATTCAAGCGCTGGCCCCCCTGGGGTCACGCTCCAGCAATAGCAGCACAGAAGTGGTCGAGATGCTTTACCGCATTGAGGCACAAGGGTTTGGTCGTGGCGTCGATACCAGCGTAACGCTTGAAGCGCTATACGTGCGCCAACAGCAAGTGGAGGTAGTCATCCCATGACAGGTGCACGACTTACATTACTGCTATTAGTCGCGATGCTAACGCTAAGCGCTGTGGAACACTCTGCGATGGCGGCGGGCACCTTTCCGCCCAACCCTCCGCCCACAGACCCTGATCCAGAACCAGAGCCAACGCCCGAACCGGAACCAGAACCTGAACCTGAGCCAGAACCCGAGCCCCCTATTGGCGGCGGGGATGACGAGCCCATTGATGAAGATTACGACATCCCAAACGACCAAACGGGCCTCTCCCCTGCGCCGTTGAACGTTGTCAGTCGCGTGCCACCCAATGTGCTGCTGATTTTAGATAACTCAGAAAGCGGCCAGGAAGGGTTAGATGGGCGAGTGGCCATTGGGAATACAGCTGGTGATCGGGAAACATTAGAAGCCTGCCAGGCAGATAGCTTCGACACCTCATTATGCACTGCTGGCGCAAGGTCAGAGATCAGCAAATCCAGCATCATGAAGAGTGTTGGCTTACAGTTAATTAGCGAGTTTCGAGGCCAGCTAAATCTTGGACTCATGGCCTACCAGCAAAATCCTGCTTCAAACTCTCGTAATGATTTTAGTACAGGCGGCACCGTTCGCTGGCGGTTAACTGAGCGTATGCTAGATGCGAGATTTAGCGTTGTTCCCGAACCTAATTTTTTCAACCCAAGCTTTGAAGGTGCCTGGAACTCGGATATCAAACGATACCGAGCAAAGCTTCCTGGGGTAAATGCTTACGTTTTCTTTAATGTTGGAATACCAGGATATGTCTCAAATGACGGGAATTTTGGGATACCAACCACAGATGGCACTGAATACATAGCAGCAGTAGATAATGCCAGTGACTCGTTCTACCAAAACCAAGGGTCGAGAACATATGATGTGTTCCGTACTATAACAAGCACTACCCCAAGATTCTCTAATCAAGATAGAAGGTCTAACTTTCTTCTCACTGACAGTATGCGTCAAAGGGGCATCCCTCATTTTGGTAGTTACCTTGTCAACTATCCAATGCGTCAGTTGGAATGGCGCACTGCGTCTTCTCCTGGGCTAGGGTATTTGCACGTACCTATTGGTGGAATAGGGGAGGATGGCCTATCCGACGACAACCACTGGAGAGCTATTGAAACTAAGCTTGGCCCACAACGTCATAACTGGGATGGTAGCGGCAATCCCATGACTGACCCAAATTGGCCACTCATTGCAGCAGGCCTAACCCCTATCGAAGGCACGATGTATACCGCGCGTGATTACTTTCTAAACAATACAGAGAGAGGCAATTCGTTTAGCACTAACCAGGGGCGCCGTACGGGCATATCGATTCCCAACATCAATAACCCCGATGCACAGCAATGTTTGGTAAATGCCAATATCTGGCTAACCGATGGCTTACCGTCAGTAGACCGCTCTGGCAACTCGTTAGGCAACAACGTGAGCGGCGCATTAGCCAGCGCTGAAGCGGCGATTAAACGGCTTTACGACGATACCAACGCACAGCTGCCTAACCCGGTGAGAACCTATGTGGTGGGCTTTAACTTGCCGCCGGATATCGCCAACTTACCGAACGTGTCCGATGACCCACTTGGGGATTTGGCACGGGCAGGTGGTACCGAGCGCGCCTACTTTGCCAATGATGAGGCATCGCTTAATCAAGTGATGCAGCAAGTGCTGGGCAATATTATCGCTGCTTCTCAGTCCAACACCTCCGCGGCGGTGAATAGCGACGAATTTGGCGTTGAAGATGGCAACCTGCTCTATACCGCCGGGTTTAGAAGTGAGGATTGGTCAGGGCGTTTAGCGGCATCAGTGATTCAACCCGATGGCAGCCGCAGCCAGCGCTGGAACGCCGAAACCGAACTTTCCGGGCAGGTAGGTAGTCGGCGGCTACTTACTTTCCAACGACTAGAGAACGGCACTCGGCGCGGCGTTGTGCTCAGCGCCGATAACAGCGGTTTAAGCAGTGCAGAAGTTCGCTGGCTACAGGGGGAAACCGTACCGGGGCTACGGCCACGCCAATCGCTGCTGGGCGATATTATCAACGCCAACCCCGTGGTCTTACAGGGCAATGAGGACCGTGTGCCGCTGCTGCTGGTAGCGGCCAACGACGGCATGCTGCACGGCTTTAACGCGGCAACCGGTCGAGAGCTGTTTGGCTTTTTACCGGCCGAACTGACCCAAGGCGATGCACCCACAATTCGCCCACTGATGCAGCCCAACTATAACCACCGCTACTTTATGGATGGCACACCGGCGGTGCGTGAAGTGAATATCGCCGGCGGCCCTTCTGCCGTGGCCGTCGGCACCATGGGCGCTGGTGGACGGACGGTGTTTGCACTTGATGTGAGCGACCCCAGCAGTATGAGCGCCTCAGACGTGCTTTGGGAGTTTCGCCATCAGGAGCTGGGCAGCGGCGTGACGGAACCCACCATTACCCAACTGACCAACGGCACCTGGGTGGCCATTTTTAGCAATGGCTATAACAGCACGGGCTATCAAGCATCGCTGTTTGTGGTGGATCTGGCTACTGGCGAGCTGCTCAAGCACCTGAAAACAGACGTAGGCAGCGCTGAGCTACCCAACGGGTTAGCAACACCAACCGTCACCGCTTGGCCTAGCTATAATGGCGCGCGCTTTGCCTATGCAGGCGACTTAGCAGGCAACCTGTGGCGCTTCTCATTAACCGGCAATGGCACCGTTAACCGGCTATACCAAGGCAGCGCCCGCCAGCCCATCACCTCGGCCCCGGCCGTGACCCTCAGCAGCGGCTCGCCGGATACGCTACTGGTCAGCTTCGGCACCGGCAGTTATTTCCGCAACGGCGATATTGGCGACCGCTCGACGCAGCAGCTCATCGGCCTGCGTGACCAAGTGAATCGCAGCTCGACCATTACTCAAAGCGATTTACTGCTTCAACGCATTACGGGTGAAAACTCACAGAGTGGCTTTAACCGCCGCGCCAGCAGCAATTTTGCCCCTGACAGTAACGACTTGGGATGGCGCTTGGAGCTACCTGCCGGAGAGCGAGTGATTGCCGCACCCTCGATTTCCAGCAGCCTCCCCCGGCGGGTGCGTTTCTCGACGCTGCTCCCTGATGAATCCGACCCCTGCGGAGGTGGGCGCAGCGGGTTCTTTATGTCGCTGTTGGCCGATACCGGCGGCAGCGGCGACTCGACTACGTTCGACTTCAATGGCGACGGCACGCCCGATAGCGACGCTACCATCAATGGCGATGCCATTACCGGCCTTCAGGCAGGCACCGGCGAGCGTTTGGTCGGCGTGAACGATGGAAATATTGAGCGCCTCTTCGTCGGCAACCCGGATGACCCCAACTCTTCACCGAATGGCGATGGCTCCATCACCATTGGTTTTAGCGACGACCACCTGGGGCGGCGCTCCTGGCGGCAGTTAACCGGGGAAGAGAACGACACCTGAACGGACACCTAAGCAGGTAAAAAAAACAGGGGAGCCATTGGCTCCCCTCAGACTGCTGACGAACCCACCTATTTTGGTGGGTTCGTTGCTTTTAGAGTAGGCGTACACTCGTGGCCTGACTCA
>NZ_JAWJBT010000021.1:0-72066 GCF_046536035.1 Halomonas sp. SIMBA_159 | reverse complement strand
CGCTAGGAGGTCTTACTCCCAGCGTCTATGCGGCGAACAGTTAACCCCAAGTGTCTACAAAAATGGGGCCATACCATCCCCTCACTACTCACTATTCACCTCTCACCATTCACTATTCACTATTCACTATTCACCTCTCACTATTCACTAATAACCACTCCCCACTTTCACCCTGGCATCAATAGGTTGGTTACGTGACCATGCGATAAAGATCAGGCCTAGGGCGATCATAGGGAGCGTGAGCAGCATGCCCATGGTGAACCAACCAAAGGCGAGGTAGCCGATGTGGGCGTCGGGCATGCGTACAAATTCGACCATAAAGCGGAAGACGCCGTAACCCAGTAGGAAAAGGCCGGATAACAGGCCGCGGGCGCGGGGTTTGGCGGATACCCACCAAAGAATGGCGAACAGGACTACCCCTTCTAACAGCGCCTCGTAGAGTGCCGATGGGTGGCGCGGTTCTGGCCCCATGCCGGGGAAAGGCATGCCCCAGGGCACAGACGTGACACGGCCAGGCAGCTCATGGTTGATAAAGTTCCCGATGCGCCCAGCCCCTAGACCAATGGGCACGAGCGGGGCAATAAAGTCGGTTAGGGTGATGAACGCTAGCTGCTTACGACGGGCAAATAACCAAGCGGCGAGCAGTACGCCGAGCAATCCACCATGGAAACTCATACCGCCATCCCAAACGCGGAAGATCCAGAGCGGGTCGGCCATCCACTGCTCTAGTCCGTAGAACAGCGCGTAGCCCAAGCGGCCACCGGCAACTACGCCAATCGCGCAGTAAAAGAGCAAATCGCTGATATCATCGTTGTTTAACCCAATGCGCAGCGCTCGTTTACAGCCCAGCCACCAAGCGGCCACAAAGCCAACCACATACATTAGCCCGTACCAATGCACTTGCAGCGGGCCGAGGGAAATCGCGACAGGATCTATCGTTGGGTAGTTAATCATTCATTTTCTCTGATGAAATAAAAGAAACGCTACAGTGTGCCAGAGCGCGATTACGCCAGTATGAAGCGTATCCCCACTACGGCGAGCAGTGCAGCAAAACCGTAACGAAGCACATGGGCAGGCAACACATGCGCTAAGCGTACTCCTAGGCGTGCAAACGGCACGCTGGTGGCGACAATGCCCAGAAAGGCAGGCCACATAACAAACCCGGTTGCCCAAGGCGGCAACAGGGGGTTACCCCAGCCCACTAGGATAAAGGTAATTGCTCCCACTGCGGCTATTGGTAAGCCACAAGCGGCAGAGGTTCCCACGGCTTGTGTCATGGTGGCACCGCAACGCGATAGCCAAGGCACGGTCATGGCCCCGCCGCCGATGCCAAACAGGGCAGAAATCGCCCCCACCACGCCTCCGGCAATTGTCATGGCGGCTTTACCGGGTGCAAGCGTGCCTGGTTTCGGCGTCAGCCCAATGATCATTTTGGTAGCGAGTAGCAGGACGAACACGCCGAATAGCGTTCCCAGCACGGTGCCGGATAAATTACCGGCAATAAACACCCCGGCAATGGCTCCCATCATTAACCCAGGCAACAGTGCCATAAACCATGTGCGATGCACGCTTCCCTTACGAAAGTGGCCTAACGCAGAGGAAGCACCGGTAATCACAATGGTCGCAAGCGAAGTACCCACCGCTAAGTGCATGGTAATCTCAGGAGAGATGCCCTGTAGACCGAAGGCAAACACCAGCACCGGTACAATGATAATGCCACCGCCCACACCAAACAGGCCGGCCATGGTTCCAGCGGCGGCCCCTAGGAGTAAGTAACTCGTCAAAATAGCTGCGAAGGTCATTCTTTAGGTTTCTCTAAGGCGTTAGGCAGCCATTTTTTGATCATGCTATGCAAAGTATCGGGCTGGTAAGGTTTCGCAAGGATATCGTCTAGCCCCGCTGCTTGGCAGATATCTCGGCCAGCATTATCGACATTGGCGGTAAGCGCAATCATCACGCTACGCTGTGGCTGATGCTGTGGTTGATGGTGCTGCTGATTACGCTGCTCAAACTTGCGCCAGCGTCTGGTCGTTTCCAGGCCATCTAGCGTGGGCATAAAAATGTCCATAAATACCAAATCGTAAAAAGTTGATTGCTGCCGTTCTAATGCCTGTTCACCGCTACTGACGCCCTCCACCTGAAGGCCTTGAGACTCTAACATTTGCCGTGCCAGCATCAGGTTAACGGGACCATCATCAACCACCAATACGCGGGCACGCTGCTCGTCGGCGACGGGGATATCATAGGTATTGGCTTCGTTAACACTTTGTTGAACAAAGTTAGCCAGCAGTGAGCGGATATCAGCAAGCCGTTCACGCACATGAGTAACATTTTGGCGACAGGCATCTGATGCATTGTCAGTGAGCATGCTACCGAGATGCTCAAACAGACTATCGGCTTCCCGCTGCATCAGTGTTAGGTAGCCAGACTTCAGCCGCGACTCTTCTCTTGCTCGTTCTCGCCCGGCCATCAGGTGTTTCAGCTGTTTTTGCTGGTGATGCAGATCATCCAGCAACGCTTGGTCAGATTTCAGCGACTCGTCTTCGTTTATCCCATGCCCGGTCTTTTCCTGAGCGTTAATCAGGCTCGCGAGCTGGTCATTAGCGCGGGTGAGACGCTTTAGCGGGCGATGTTGATTTTCTTCAACGGCCAGCAGAGGCGCATCGGGTAGAATGTTCATTTGCAGCGCATCAATGCGTCGCTCAAGCTCATTAAGGCCTTGCATAAAGAGCGCGTCTTTGTGTTTTGCGCGCGCTTTGATGAGCATCAAGAAGGCGCCTACATTCATGCAGCTACCCAACAAAAGAGTCAGCGTTAACCACAGCGTGGTTGTCCAGGAGGCTTGGCTAGGCGACATCAGCCAGATCACCGCCCCGACTAAGACGCAGAGCAGGACTAGCGCGGCCTGAACCAGTAGCAGTGGCCATAAAACCGGCCAAATAATGGCGTTCCAGAAGTGCTCTCGCTGATAGCGTTGCATAATTCGCGATTTCCTGGTGTGTACGAAGCGTAATGCCCCGCATAGGTGGCCCGCGTTATCATTAGCGTTTCTAAGCTTAGTGTACGTCGACACTGCAAAGCTGTCATGCCGCGCCGACTTACAGGCAGCCTTACCAAGCAGACATGCTATTTCGGCAGACCATTCAGACATACGATGCATATATAAAATGCATACATAACACGCGCGCAGATTATATGTGCTTAACCAGCATCAGGAGGCCAGACTCATGCCGTTGAAGGGCTTTTTATGTGTTTAATAACGTTCACATGGGCACCGGGCAGCCGTTATCCGCTTCGCTTGGCAGGCAACCGCGATGAGTTTCATGCGCGGGCAACGGCACCTCTGGGCGCTTGGCACGACTTACCGCTATTGGGAGGTCGAGATCTGGAAGCCGGCGGCACTTGGCTGGCGGCTAATCGGCACGGCGTAGTCGCCGCTCTCACTAATGTTCGCGACACGGCGCTGACAACACCGGCCAATGCTCCCAGCCGGGGTGAGCTGGTCGCTGGAGTACTTACCAGTAACGACCCCGCTGCGTGGCTTGATGCCTTGGCAAACCACCACGCGGAACGCTACGCAGGCTTCAACTTATTAGTGGCAACACCCCACCAGTGCTGGCACCTGCACAGGGGCCGCGATGGTGTAGGACTTGCCAGCGTACCGCCTGGGGTACATGGGCTTTCCAATGCAAGCCTGGATACGCCGTGGCCTAAGCTACAGGCCGTGCGGAGTGCGCTGGAACGTAGCGACGACACTACTTGGCGTCGTCATACGCGCCACGCGTTGCATAATGCTGCTCTGGCCAATGACCACCAGCTACCTGATACAGGCGTGGGTATTGCCCTTGAGCGCCAGCTTTCGGCGGCGTTTATCATCGGCGAGCAGTATGGAACCCGCGCCACCACTTGGCTAACGCTCGATAAAAATGGCCACGCCACGCTTACCGAGCAGCGTTTTGGGCCGCTCGGTCGTTTTTATGGTGAAAGCACACTAGTCGCGAGGAGGCAGCAGGTGCGATAGCTGCCACTCGTCTAGCCGCTGATTCAGATGCTCATGCACCAGCGCAGGCGTATCCAACTGCATAATCTGTTTCAGCAGCGTTTGAGCATCCGCCAACGTGACGCGACGAATTGCGGCCCGTACTTTTGGCAGGCTGGGTGCGTTCATGGAAAGGCTGGTAAAGCCCATCGCCATTAATAGCAGCGCGCCCGCCGGGTCGCCCGCCAGCTCACCGCACAGCGAAATGGGTTTATTCAACCGCTTGGCATCTTGGGCGAGCTCTTGCAGCGCGCCCAGCAGTGCCGGGTGTAGCGCGTCGTACAGGCTAGAGACCCGTGGGTTATTGCGGTCGACCGCCAACAGATATTGAGTCAGGTCGTTACTGCCCACCGAGAAGAAGTCGACTCGCTTAGCCAGCGCATCCATCTGATAAATAGTGGCGGGCACTTCGATCATCACCCCAACTTTGGGCCGCTCTACCGCGATACCCTCCTCGCCCAGCTCTAAAATGGCGCGGTCAAGCAGCCGGATGGCCTCATCCACCTCTTCCACGTTAGTAATCATGGGGAACAGTACGTAGAGATTGCCTAAATCATGGGAGGCTTTGAGCATGGCCCGTAGCTGCACCATCAGCACTTCGGGGTGATCAAGCGTGACGCGCATGCCGCGCCAGCCCAAGAACGGGTTGGCTTCCTCAATGGGGAAATAGGGCAGGTCTTTGTCACCACCGATATCCAGCGTACGCATCACCACGGGAAGCGGTGCAAAACCTTCTAACTGCTCGCGGTACATCCGCATCTGCTCTTTTTCACCGGGGAAGCGCTCGGTGATCATAAACGGCACTTCGGTGCGGTAGAGCCCGACCCCGCCAATACGGCTTTTTAGCAGCGCTGAGGCATCCACCGCCAAGCCAGTATTCACCATCAGCGGCATTTCATGGCCGTCTGGGGTTTGGCTGGGCAGGTCTTGCTCGTGTTCTAGCACTTCGCTGAGCACTTTCTCTTCAGCAATTAGGCTGGCGTAGCGGGTTTGCAGCTCGGCAGCAGGCCGAACGAACAGCCGCCCTCGGTGGCCATCTAGCACCACAGGCGCACCGTTAAGACGCGGTAGCGGCAGGTCGACCATGCCCAATACCGTGGGAATACCCATGGCTCGTGCCACAATCGCTACGTGGGAGGTACTGGAGCCACGCACTGAGACGAGGCCTTTGAGCTTATCGCGGGGTACTTCGCCCAGCATAGCCACGCTGATTTCATCACCAACCAGGATGGCGTTATCGGGATAGGTTTCCGGCGTGGAGGGCGTGTCTTCTTGCAGGTGCGCCAGCACACGACGGCCCAAATCGCGGATATCCGCTGCCCGCTCGCGCAGGTAGTCATCATCGACACGCTCAAGGTATTGCACGTGGCGGCGGACAACATCAGCGAGTGCCCCCGGTGCCCACTGCCCTTCACGAATACGCTTTTCCACTTCCTCAGAGAGCGCAGCCTCGCCCAGCATTTGCTGGTACACGTCAAACAGCGCCAGCTCTTGGGAGGAGATACGGTTAACCAAGCGCTCCGCTGCCGCGCGAATTTCATCGCGGGTTTTGCCAATGGCCTCTTTCAAACGGGCAATTTCGTACTCTTGGTCGCTGGGAATTAGGTCAGGAACGCTGTTGAGGTCGGCAGGCGGAGTAATCACCACGGCTTCGCCCATGGCCATACCAGGTGACGCCGCGACCCCTTTAAACATGGCCTGGCCACCGGGCAGCGCTGGGCGCGTAAGATTGCCAGTGGCTAAGGCGTGAGCCAGCACGCCCGCAAGCTGCGCGGCCATGGTGACTAAGAAGGCTTCGTCTTCGTCGTCGTAGCGACGCTTTTCTGCCTGCTGAACCACCAGCACCCCCAGCATGTGGCGCTGGTGGATAATCGGCACGCCTAAAAAGCTGGAGTAGCGCTCCTCACCGGTGGCTTCAAAATAGCGGAAATGGGAATGCGACTGAGCATCTTCCAGATTCAGCGGTTCACTGCGCTTCGCTACCAGCCCTACTAAGCCTTCGCCTAGCGGCAGCACGACATGACCCACGGCCTGAGTACGCAGCCCGATGGTTTCCATCAGCACCAGCGACTCCAGCTCTTTATCGTAAAGATAAAAAGAGCAGACGTCGGTCTGCATGGCTTTGCGTATGCGGCGCACCATGGTCGACAGCGCGGCGTCGAGGTTTCGTGCGCCATTCACTTCTTGAATAACGCGTCGCAGCACCTCAAGCATGGACGTTTTACTATTCACTATTATTTGCCTCGCTGAGGGATTGTCCGGCTGGCGACCACTGCACTTACCCTGCAGTGGTGCGCGCGTTATCCTTCGTCATCTTGTGCCAAGCGCTGCACACGGGGAGACAGCTCCCTGAGCGCGCGCCGATAGACCTCTCGTTTGAACGGCACTACTTGCCCAAGCGGGTACCAGTAGCTTACCCATCGCCAACCGTCGAATTCCGGCTTGGGCGTGGCCGTCATACAGATACGGTTTTCTTGGCAACGAATTTTGAGTAAAAACCATTTCTGCTTCTGGCCGATACACACCGGCCGTGAGTGGGTACGAATCATGCGTCGTGGCAGACGGTAGCGCAGCCAGCCCCGGGTGCAGGCGACAATATCAACATCGTCGGCGGTTAGGCCGATCTCTTCGTGAAGTTCACGAAAAAGCGCTTGTTGTGGAGTCTCGCTTGCTTTAATGCCTCCCTGGGGAAACTGCCACGCATTTTGCCCTACACGACGCGCCCAAAGCAGCTGCCCCTGGCTATTGGCAATAATAATGCCAACATTGGGGCGAAAGCCGTCAGCGTCGATCACGGACATCACCTTCATAAATTTTCAGTTATCCCCATTTTTCCACAGGGGAGACAACGGTATCAATACAATAAAACGCTAAGTGGTTAAACCTAGGTGACTCTGCGATAATCCGGCGCTTTGTGTCCCACGACCAACGTTCAACATTTACCACCAACATGAACCATAAGGGGAGCGCCGTGAGTCTGGCCATTTTCGATTTGGACAATACGTTGCTATCCATCGACAGCGATCACGCCTGGGGCGAGTTCTTGCTTGAACAGGGAGCGGTGGACCCAGTGGCGTACCGCGAAGCCAACGAACGTTTCATGGCCGATTACAATGCGGGCACGCTGGATATGATGGCGTTTCTCGCCCTGGCGCTAAAACCCCTGGCCGACAATACCCCAGAGCAGCTAGCCGCGTGGCACCAGCAATTTATGGCCAGCAAAATCGAGCCCCATATTCTTCCCAAAGCCGAAGAGCTACTGGCCCGCCACCGCACCAAAGGCGACACGCTGCTGATTATCACCGCCACCAACCGCTTTATTACCGGCCCGATTGCCGAGCGCTTGGGCGTGGATGATTTAATCGCCGTAGAGCCTGAAATGATTGACGGCCGCTATACCGGCCAAGTAGATGGCGTACCCAGCTATCGCGAAGGAAAAGTCACCCGTTTACACGCATGGCTGGAAGCCCAAGACCTCACGATGGATGGCGCGTGGTTTTACAGTGACTCCCACAACGACCTCCCGCTGCTAGAAAAAGTCGACAACCCTGTCGCCGTGGATCCCGACGACACCCTTCGCCAAGTGGCTGAAGAGCGAAACTGGCGCATTATGAGCCTGCGGGATTAATTGATTGGTGAGGCTAACAAAAAACCCCGCAAGAAATCTTGCGGGGTTTTGCGTGACTAAACGCTTATAAAAAGCGCTTAGTAGGTGCGTTTAGCCGAGCAGGTGCTCGACGGCAGCACGCTCTTCGCGCAGTTCTTTCTCGGTGGCTTGCATCTTCTCTTTGCTGAACGCGTCCAGCTCGAAACCTTGTACGATTTCGTATTTGCCACCCTGGCAGCGAACCGGGTAGGAGTAGATGATGCCTTCGGCGATGCCGTAGCTACCGTCGGAAGGAATCGCCATGCTGACGATGCCGTCGCAACCCAGCGCCCAATCGCGCATGTGGTCGATGGCAGAAGACGCAGCAGAAGCGGCAGAGGAAGCACCGCGTGCTTTGATGATGGCGGCACCGCGCTGCTGTACGGTCGGGATGAAGTCGTTTTCGTACCAGTCACGCTCGACCAGATCGAAAGCGGCTTTGCCGTCTACTTTGCACTGGGCCAGATCCGGGTACTGAGTGGCACTGTGGTTGCCCCAGATGATCATGCTGTCGACGTCAGTGACGTGCTTGCCAGTTTTCTGAGCCAGCTGCGTCAGCGCGCGGTTGTGGTCCAGACGCGTCATGGCGGTGAACTGACCCGCGTCCAGATCCGGTGCGTTGCAAGAAGCAATCAGCGCGTTGGTGTTGGCCGGGTTACCGACGACCAGCACTTTTACGTCACGGCTAGCGTGGTCGTTCAGCGCTTTGCCTTGTACAGAGAAGATCGCGGCGTTGGCTTCCAGCAGATCTTTACGCTCCATACCTGGGCCACGCGGACGTGCACCTACCAGCAGAGCGAAATCGGCATCTTTAAAGGCAACGTTCGGGTCGTCGGTGGCAACGATGTCTTGCACCAGCGGGAACGCACAGTCGTTAACTTCCATCACGACGCCGTTCAGCGCGTCCATCGCTTGAGGAATTTCGAGAAGCTGGAGAATGACAGGCTGATCCGGCCCCAGCATGTCGCCAGCGGCAATACGGAAAATAAGAGAGTAGCTGATCTGGCCGGCACCGCCGGTAATCGCAATACGTACTGGATCTTTCATCATTGCTCCTTGATGGTTCGCCTAATGGAGGTTCGCCTGGTAAAGAATAGCGCCATGATGGTATGCCCAGACGCTCAAAAACTCAATCAGACATGAGACTACTACCCATTCGCGCGCGGGCTTGGTACTCGCTGAAAACGGCCAGTTACGCTATGGTGTGACGGGCTGCGGGACCTTCCTTACCGCGCTATTTATCTTTTGTCATCCTATTTGGAACAGTGACTTCCCATGCGACGAATTCCCCCTTCTTACGCGCTGGCAAGCCTGCTGGTGCTGGCGTTAGTGGTATGGCTGGCCGTTGGCGATTTTCAGCAGTTTCGATCTTCACCTCCTGAAAGCACAGCAGAGCAAGCCGAGCCCCTACCCCGCGTTGAGGTAAGCACTCAGCAGAGCACTCCTTATATTCCCCAGCAGGTGCTGCAGGGCCAGCTCACCGCTGAGCGTGAGACGGTGCTGCGTGCCAACGTCGCCGGTTACGTAGCAGAGAAGCCAATTGAACAAGGGGAGAGCGTGCGCCAGGGAGAAACGCTACTCGTGCTGGATAACGATGCCCTGCCCGAACGCTTGCAGCAGGCCAGAGATGAACTAGCACTCGCTGAGGCCGAGTACGCCGGCGCCCAGAACCTGCGCCGTCGTGAGCTAATTTCACAACCGGAACTACTGCGCTTACAGAGTGCGCTCAGCGCCAGCGCGGCCCAAGTAGCGCAGCTAGAGAAACAGCTCCAAGACACCCGGCCCACTGCCCCGTTCGAGGGCGTGTTAGACCGCGTACAGGTGGAGCTTGGCGACCTGCTCCAGCCCGGCGAAGAGTGGGCGCGCTTAATTGATGACCGCCGTTTAACCGGCACCGCCTGGGTGTCTCAGCAGCAGGTGGGGGAATTGGCCGTTGGCTTACCCGTGACGGCTCGCCTACTTAACGGTGGCTCGCTCGATGGCGAAGTCAGCTATATCAGCAGCCGCGCGGAGGAGGCAACCCGCACCTTCTATATCGAAGTAGCACTCGATAACCCCGAGCGCCTGCGCTTAGCGGGAGGCAGTGCTGAGTTCACCATCACATTGCCACCCCGTCAGGTGCATACCCTCTCGCCTGCGTTATTCAGCCTTGATGAGCGCGGCCAGTTAGCCATCAAGCACTTGGATGACGAGGATCGTGTCGTGCAAACCGCCGTCGAGCTAGTTAGCGCCGATACCCAACGCGCCTACGTCAGCGGCCTGCCCGACCCGGTCACCCTCATTACGTTAGGGGCTGGCTTGGTGAGCCCTGGTGAAGCAGTAACCCCCGTGCCTGCCCAGGAAGGTGGACATGCGCCAGTTAATTAATGCTGCCCTCACCCATACGCGTACCACCCTGCTGCTACTGGTGGGGCTATTGCTGGCAGGCACTGCCGCATGGCAGATGATCCCCAAAGAGGCCAACCCGGACGTTACGATTCCGATTATCTATGTCGCGCTCGCCCTGGAGGGCGTGAGCCCTGAAGATGGCGAGCGGCTGCTGGTTCGCCCCATGGAGCAGGAGCTGCGGGGCATTGAAGGGCTGCGTAAATTCACCGCGCAGTCCAGCGAAGGGCATGGGTCGGTAACGCTGGAGTTCGACCCTGGTTTTGACCCAGACACCGCGCTTGCCGATGTGCGCGAGCGCGTGGATATTGCCCGCAGCAGCCTGCCTGATGAAGCCGAAGAACCTCGGGTGATGGAGGTGAATGTCTCCGAGTTTCCCGTTCTGAGTATCGGCCTCTCCGGCGAGCTGGATACCCGCGAGCGCATGACCATCGCCCGGCGGCTGAAAGAGGAAATCGAAGGCATCGCCGACGTGCTGGAAGTGGATATCGCGGGGGAGCGGGAGGATCTTTTAGAAATCGTCGTCGACCCGCTGGTGCTGGAGAGCTATGGCGTCGATTTCGACACCCTGTTTAATCAAATTTCCCGCAATAACCGTTTGGTGGCAGCAGGCAGCCTGGACACCGGCGCGGGGCGGCTGGCGCTCAAAGTACCCGGCATTATCGAGTCGTTAAACGATGTGATGAACATGCCGGTGAAGGTTGAGGGTGATCAAGTGGTCACCTTTGGCGACGTGGCCTGGATTCACCCCACCTATAAAGAGGCCGAAGGGTTCGCCCGCATTGATGGCCAGCCCGCCGTCGTGCTGGAGATCTCCAAGCGCGCCGGGGCCAATATCATCGCCACCATTGAAGCGGTGCGCGCCACCTTTGCCCAAGCGGAAGGCCTGCTGCCGGACCAGCTGCGCGTGACGACCATCTTGGATGAGTCTGTCACTGTCCAGAGCATGCTTTCTGAGCTGCTCAATAACGTGTTGACCGCCGTGGTGCTGGTATTGATTGTGGTAGTCGCTGTGATGGGCTGGCGGATGGCGCTGCTGGTGGGGTTGACGATTCCGGGGGCATTTCTGACCGGTATTCTGCTGGTATGGGCGTTTGGCTTTACGCTCAATATCGTCGTGCTGTTTGCGCTGATTCTCGTGGCGGGCATGCTGGTAGATGGAGCCATCGTGGTCAGCGAGCTGGCCGACCGTTACCTGCACGAAGGCCAAGCACCGCATCAGGCATGGCTCAACGCGGCCTCGCGCATGAGCTGGCCGGTGATTGCCTCTACGGCCACTACGCTCGCGGTATTTATCCCACTGCTGTTCTGGCCCGGCGTGGTGGGGCAGTTTATGAAGTACCTGCCTGCCACGGTGATTCTGTGTTTGCTAGCCTCGCTGGCCATGGCGCTAGTGTTTCTGCCCACTCTCGGCCGCCTGTTCACCCGCACCTCCCACGCTAGTGGCACCGGGCCGATAGACGAAAGCACGGCGCTGGGGCGCGGGTATCGCCGGATATTGAGCCGCCTGTTGCAGCATCCGGCCTGGGTACTGCTGTTTGCGGTACTGCTGATTGCCCTGCTCTACACCGGCTATGCGCGCTTCAACCATGGCGTGGATTTCTTCCCCAGCGTCGAGCCGGACAGCGCTCAGGTACTGGTGCGCGCCCGTGGTGACTTTTCGGCGGAGGAAACCGATGCCATTTTGCAGCGCGTGGAGCAGCGCTTGGGCGGCCTGGGCGAAGTGGAAGCACTCTATGCGCGCTCTTATGCCGTGCCCGATCAGCAGATGGGCAGCGATGTGATTGGCATGCTGCAGTTTCAGTTCATCGACTGGTACCAGCGCCGCCCTGCTCGCACTATTCTGGCGGATATGGCCGAACGGACCCAGGATATCCCGGGTATTACCTTGGAGTTCCAAGAACAGGAGATGGGCCCCGGTGGTGGTAAACCGATTGTGCTTGAAGTAAGCGCGACGGATCCAGAGGTTGCCGATGCGGGGGTCGACCAATTGACGGCCCTGATGCGTCAACTGGGCGGTTTCACCGATATTCAGGATAACCGCAGTTTGCCGGGTGTGGAGTGGCAGGTAAACGTGGATCGTGAAGCCGCAGCCCGCATGGGAACCGACATCACTACGATTGGTAGCGCCGTGCAGCTACTCACGACCGGTCTGCAAGTGGCGTCATACCGCCCGCCTACGGTAAACGACGAGGTGGATATTCGCGTTCGCCTTCCAGAAAACTGGCGCACGCTGAACCAGCTTGAGCGTTTGACGATTAATACTCCCCGGGGTCAGGTACCGATTTCGCACTTTGTGGAGATCACCCCTGCGCCGAAAGTGGGCACGCTCAACCGTATCGATGGCCGCCGTGCCATTACGGTTGAGGCTGACTTAGCGCCACGGTTCTTAGCCGATGAGCGGCTGCGCGCGCTATTAGATGCTGGCCAAGACCAACTGCCCGACGGCTTGATGGTCAACGTCGCCGGTGAACAGGAGGATCAGCAGGAGTCGATGCAATTTCTGGTCAGCGCCTTCTTGATTGCGATTGGCTTGATGGCGCTGATTCTGGTGACGCAGTTCAATAGCTACTACCAAGCAGCGCTGGTGCTCTCGGCGATTGTGTTCTCTACCGCGGGGGTATTGATGGGGCTACTCATCACCGGCCAGGCCTTCGGCATCGTGATGGTGGGTATGGGCGTTATTGCGCTGGCAGGTATTGTGGTGAATAACAATATCGTCTTGATCGATACCTATAACGAGCTACGCGCCGACGGCATGCCCCCCGCGCAGGCGGCACTGGAAGCAGGCTGCCTGCGCCTGCGGCCCGTGCTGCTCACAGCCATTACCACGGTGCTAGGTTTGATGCCGATGGTATTGGGAGTGAACGTGAACCTCTTCGCCCCGGCGCTTGGGTTTAACGCCCCTTCCGCCCAGTGGTGGACACAGATGTCCAGCGCGATCGCCGGCGGCCTCACCTTCGCCACCGCCCTCACCCTGCTGCTTACTCCCTGCATGCTGGTGATTGGTGGCAAGTTTAGGAGAAAAGGCTAGCTGCGCAGCAACAGCTCAGCCCAGGCGGCTACTCGCCGCCTTCGCGGGTGCCTCATTTGCTCGTTGCTCTCGCTCTTTCGTTACGCCGCGCTACGTGGCTCCAGATACTCAAGGTAGGCACCCTGTAGCGCGGCGTAAGCGGAGCGCACCCACGAAGCACCCCGCTAGGGGTGCCTAAGGCGGCACTAGACAGGAGTGGTGGGAGTATTTGGAGATAAACGCTGGCAATAAAAAAAGCAGCGCGAATAAGCGCTGCTTTTTAAAACAGTTAAGCCGGAGATTTCAACTGCTGAGGGCTGTGGGCTGCGTGTAGCCGGGCGATGAGTTGATCTTCTAGCGCAAAGCGTTGAGTAAGGCCTTTGGCGAGACGGTCGATCCAGGCGGGAAGGCGCGCCAGGTTTTGCTGGCAGCGCACCGGGGATGCGAAGTCTTCGTCGAACTCCAACACCATGGCCGTGGACATTTCCAGGCGCTCTAACAGTTTCGCGGCGATGTGTAGCGCGCTTTCGTCATCAAAGGCTTTGGCTTCTTCCGCTAGCTGCGGGTAAACCTCAAAGTGACCGGCACTGATGTAGTCCATCAGCAGTTCGCTGAAGGTATCGATACGCGCTTTGCTCACCGCTTCCAGCTCCGCATCGCAGGCTTCTTTTAGCTCAATAAAGCTCACCAGCAGCGCACGGCGTTGATCAAGCCAGCGGTCAATTAGGCTGTGCACGCCTCCCCAGCGCTCCAGGGCGTTTTTGCAATCTTCGAGCATGGGGCTTTCTCCTTGCAGATAGCCGCCTTGAACAGGGCTAGACTCGCCTTTCCTTCTACCTCTGTCAATCCTGGCGGGTATGGTTTCCTTGATACTGAATAGTGCGCCGTCAATAGTCAACGCTGACATTAGGCAACCGGTCAACGGCCGGCTGCCTAATGTCCATCCTAACGCTTAACCGCAAGCCATAAAATACGCAATGGCACCAATGCGAGCACCACGAAGCCAATCAGCGTCCAGGCGGGAAGCGAGAGTCCTAACAGCATAAAGTCGATCTCAGCGCACTCTCCCGAACCGGTAAGCACCATTGCAACGACATCCTGCATCGGCAAGATATCCATCATGTAATCCAGCCCTGGACCGCAGCTGGGCACTTCGTCTGCCGGTAAGCCCTGTAGCCATACATGACGCCCGGCAATAAACGCACCGGTGCCTACCGCTGCCAAGCCAAGCAGGCCATAAATGCCTCTGCCTACGCCACCTTTGGGGTTATGAATGGCGGCGACAGCTAGCACCAAGCCCGCAGCAATGACCGCTACCCGCTGAAAAATACACAGCGCGCAGGGTTCTAAACCAAAGATATGCTCCAGGCTCAGCGCTACGGCCATCATGAGTACGCAAAACGCGACCCCGGCGAGCGCTGCCGGGCGAATAGCTGACGCTGTCATTGAACATCCTCTGATGGCAGTGCAGATAGCGCCCGAGACTCACGCGCCTTTGTGAAGTAGCTCGCTAAAAACTCGCTAAAGCTCTCTTGGTCAGCGGCTTCAATATCTTGCTGCTGCTGATGAGAGGTGTCGATCAGCTGGGCAAGCAACGCTTCGCGGGAACGCAGCATCGGCGTGGCTTTTAGCTTGTCGGCTTGGGCCTGCGCCATGGCCAACAGCGTATCGCTTAAAGAACCATTACCTTCCTGCAAGCGCGCCAGCATCTGTGCTGATGGTGTCAGCGAAGGATCTGTCAAACGCGGCGCCAGCTCGTTGAGCGCAGCCGCATGGGGCTCACCTTCTTCAACCGCATCTAACAGGCGAGCTACTTCCGCCATCTCAGCAAAGATTTGCTCACCCCATTCAGGCAGCGTCACCGATTCTCCATTGCGAGTGAGGCGTAGTTCCGGGTCACGGCCACGCTCCACCACTAAACGGCGGTTGTCGTCTAAGCGGTCGCACTCTTCATCAGAAATCCAGGGGCTGTCGCTGAGCAGGCACCACATCAGGAACGTATCCACAAAGCGCATCTGGGTTTCGGTCACGCCGAGCGGATCGAACGGGTTAAGGTCCAGGCAGCGTACTTCGATGTACTCCACGCCTCGAGCTTCCAGCGCTTGGCTTGGCGTCTCGTTGTGCTTGGCTACGCGCTTGGGCCGAATATCGCTGTAGTACTCGTTTTCGATCTGCAGGATATTAGCGTTCAGCTGTTGCCACTCGTCTCCATTTCTTACGCCCAGCGCTTCGTAGTCCGGCCAGGGAGTGGAAATGGCATGGCGCAGCGTGTTGACGTAGTTCGACAGCGAGTTGAAGCAGATTTTAAGCTGCGACTGCACCTTGTTCTGATAGCCCAGATCCGACATGCGCAGCGTGGTGGCATAAGGCGCGTAGTAGGTGTCGTCGCTGAGCGGCTGCAGTTTATCCGGCACTTGGCCGTTGGGCAGGAAGCTTTTATCTATCGCAGGAGACGCGCCAAACAGGTAGAGCAGCAGCCAGCTATGGCGGCGGAAGTGGCGGATCATCCCGAAGTAACGCGTCGAACGGTAGTCGTTAAAGGGAATATTGGTGGCTTTTTCCATTTCCCGCAGGGCGTGCCACATATCTTCCGGCAGCGACACGTTGTAATGCACGCCAGCGATGGCCTGCATAATACGCCCGTAGCGCATATCCAGCCCTTTACGGTAGACATGCTTCATAGTGCCCACGTTGGAGCTGCCGTAATCCGCAATCGGCACACTATCGTTACCCGAAAGCCGCGAGGGCATGCTACCCGGCCAAATCCACTCGTTTTCCAAGTGGTGATAGGTAAAGGTGTGCAGGTCGGATAAAAAGGCCAATGCCTCTTTGGGCTCAGAGTAGACCGGGGTGATGTACTCCAGCAGCGCTTCAGAGTAATCGGTCGTGATATGAGGATGCGTCAGCTTTGACCCCAGTGCTTTAGGGTGAGCTGTTTGGGCAATATGGCCATTAGCATCGACCCGCAGCCCCTCTTTCTCTAGCCCGCGACGCAAGCGCCCTAAACGCCCTAGTCGCGCGCTCGGCAGCAGCCGCTCTACCTGGGCGGTGAGCGAAGATGGCACAGTGAGTGGTTCAGACAAGGTGAACACTCCTTGTTAGTAAGGCCTGCGTTAAGCAGGCCTTGTTGAAATCAGCTGGCATTGCCATAACCATTACCCTGCTTTCTAATCGAGAATAGACAGCAGGATATGGCGGCAATGGTTAAATATTCAAGACACGCGACTATTTGCCCCGCTTGGCTTTCATTAAGGCAGCCCCAAGCGCACCCATGGGAGCAGGGGCTTCGCTCTGCTGATTGCCCTGGCGCTGCCCGCCTTGGCGCTGGCTGCGAGCGGGTTTGCGCGGCGCTGCCGAGTCCGTACTGCCCGTTGCGTCAGGCTGTTCCGGCTCGTCATCTAAGCGCATCGAGAGCCCTACCCGCTTACGCGGGATGTCCACGCTCATCACTTTGACCGTGACGATATCGCCCGCTTTTACCACGCTGCGCGGGTCATCAATAAAGCGGTCGGAGAGTGCGGAGATATGCACGAGGCCATCTTGGTGAACGCCGATATCCACAAACGCACCAAAGTGGGTCACGTTGGTCACCGTGCCTTCCAGCACCATGCTGAGCTTGAGGTCTTTGAGGGTTTCAACGCCCTCGCGAAATTCAGCGGCTTTGAACTCTGGGCGCGGGTCGCGGCCGGGCTTATCCAGCTCTTTGAGGATATCGCTCACGGTGGGCACACCAAAACGCTCGTCGGCGAAATCGGCGGGCTTGAGCACCCTCAGGGTGGCGCTGTCGCCAATCAGGCCTTTCACATCACGACTGTTTTGCTTGGCGATGCGCTCCACCAGCGTATACGCCTCGGGGTGAACGGCACTGGCATCCAGCGGGTTCTCAGCATTGCTGATACGCAAAAAGCCTGCGCACTGTTCGAAGGTTTTCGGGCCAAGGCGGCTCACTTCGAGCAGCTCTTTACGGCTCTTGAACGCCCCCTGCAGGTTGCGCTGAGCAACGATATTTTCGGCAATGGCGGCGCTTAACCCTGCCACACGAGAAAGCAGCGCGCTGGAGGCAGTATTGAGATCCACACCCACGGCGTTAACACAATCCTCAATCACAGCCTCCAAGCTACGTGAGAGCTGCACTTGGGAAACATCGTGCTGGTACTGGCCCACACCAATGGATTTGGGCTCAATCTTCACCAGCTCGGCCAAGGGGTCTTGCAAGCGGCGAGCGATGGAGACAGCGCCGCGAATCGTCACGTCCAGATCGGGCAGTTCGCGGGAGGCATACTCTGAAGCCGAGTAAACAGAAGCGCCCGCTTCAGAGACCATTACTTTGCTGGCACGGTGCTCTGGTGCCAGCGCTTTAATCAGCTCCCCTGCCAGCTTGTCAGTTTCGCGACTGGCGGTGCCGTTACCCACCGCAATCAGCTCCACGCCGTGCTGTTTCACTAGCTTGGCCAGCACGTTGAGGGATTCATCCCAGCGGTTTTGCGGCGCGTGGGGGTAAATCGTTGCTTGATCAATAAACTGACCGGTGGCGTCGATCACCGCTACTTTACAGCCGGTACGCAGGCCGGGGTCTAGCGCCAGCGTTACTTTTTGCCCGGCAGGCGCTGCCAGTAGCAGGTCTTTCAGGTTAGCGGCAAATACGTCGATGGCGGTCTGCTCGGCGTGTTCGCGCAGACGGCCCAGCAGTTCGGTTTCCAGCGCGGTGTAAAGCTTCACACGCCAGGTCCAGCGCACCACTTCGCTTAACCATTTATCCGCCGCGCGACCTTCATCGCTAATACCCACTTGCTTGGCAATCGCCACTTGAGCGGGGTGAATCGGCGCGTCGTCTTCGCCCGGCAAGCGGATCGCTAGGCTTAAGATGCCTTCGTTGCGGCCACGGAACATGGCCAGCGCCCGGTGCGACGGTACTTTCGCCAGCTTTTCATCGTGTTCAAAATAGTCGGAGAACTTAGCGCCCTCCTGCTGTTTGCCATCCAGCACGCGGGCACTGAGTTCACCCTCTTGCCATAGCCGCTCGCGCAGTTGACCAATCAGCTCGGGGTCTTCTGCAAAGCGCTCCATCAAAATCTGCTTGGCGCCATCGAGTGCCGCCTTGGCATCTTCAATAGCGGGAATATCCCCTTCGGCTTCAAGCAGGTATTGGGCGGCTTCGCTTTCGGGGTCAAGCGTTGGGTTCGCTAACAGCGCATCCGCCAGCGGCTCTAACCCGGCTTCACGAGCAATTTGGGCTTTGGTGCGGCGCTTTTTCTTGAAGGGGAGGTATAAATCTTCCAAGCGCTGCTTGGTGTCTGCGGCTTGAATCGTCGCTTTGAGTGCGGGGTCCAGCTTGCCCTGCTCATCGATGGCGGTGAGTACCGCTTCGCGGCGCTCTTCAAGCTCGCGCAGGTAGCGCAGACGCTCATCAAGCTGGCGAAGCTGCGTATCATCCAGCGCGCCAGTGACTTCTTTACGGTAACGGGCAATAAAAGGAACGGTAGCGCCCCCATCCAGAAGCTCTACCGTTGCGGCGACCTGTTCAGGCCGAACGCTTAGCTCTTCGGCTAAGCGTGCAGTAATGCGTTGTTTGACATCCATAACGTGCAACTAACTCATGCAGCATTCGAGGTGCCGACAAGGTACCACAAACCACCTAGGCTGGCATGAATTGCCCTTCTCCCCCACCGTTAGGCGGGCACAAAGCGCAGCGCAACGCCGTTATTACACCAACGCAGTCCGGTGGGTTCTGGGCCGTCTTCAAACACGTGGCCCTGGTGGCCGCCACAGCGGGCGCAGTGGTATTCGGTGCGCGGCCACACCAGTTTGAAGTCCAGTTTAGTAAGCAAGTGACCTTCCACGTGCTCAAAAAAGCTAGGCCAGCCGGTGCCAGAGTCGTACTTCATGGCGCTGGTGAACAGCAGCAAATCGCAGCCTGCACAGTGGTATGCGCCTTCATCGTACTGCTTATCCAAGGGGCTTGAGAACGCTGCCTCTGTACCCTCTTCGCGCAGTACGTAAAACGCCTCATCGGATAGGCGCTCGCGCCATTCATCTTCGCTCAGTTCTAGTGTTTCTAAATCTGGGGCGGCCTCAAGATCAAGACGCGGAAAGCCAAATGAGACACCCGGCAGCACACCCACTAAACCAGTTAACCCGGCTAAGCCTAAAAAGTGACGACGTTTCATTGGCGTAACTCCCATCGACAACGGTTGGATAGTAAAGAGAAACAAGCAGATATGAAAAAGGGACAGTGCCGTGGCGCTGTCCCTTTCTGACTACTTAGTTGTCCGTACGTTCGAAAACTTACACTGGGGTGTAAAAATTATGTCAGTTGCGGGCCTGCCTTGATGATCGCTTCGTTAACGCCCTCAAACTTCTTGAAGTTATCAACGAATTTAGTGGCCAGCTCTTGCAGGTGGCGGTCATACGCGTCGCGATCCGCCCATGTTTCACGCGGGTTGAGCAGGCTAGAGTCTACGCCCGGAACCGCTACCGGCACGTCGAGGTTCAGGCCTTCGATGTGCTGAGTTTCTACATCGCGCAGAATGCCTGACTGAATAGCACTGATAATGGCGCGAGTGGTCGGGATAGAGAAGCGCGAGCCGCCTTCACCGTACGCACCGCCGGTCCAGCCAGTGTTGACCAGGTAAACCTGGGCATCTTTCTTCGCTACGCGCTTGATCAGGAGATCGGCGTATTCACGCGCCGGACGCGGGAAGAACGGAGCGCCGAAACAGGTAGAGAACGTCGCCGCCAAGCCTTCGGAAGAGCCCATTTCGGTGGAGCCGACTTTCGCCGTGTAGCCTGACAGGAAGTGGTAAGCCGCGGCTTCTTTGGACAGCACGGAGACCGGCGGCAAAACGCCAGACATATCGCAGGTCAGGAAGACGATGGCATTCGGCTCGCCTGCCAAGTTTTCTGCGACGCGCTTCTCAACGTGCTCCAGCGGGTAGGCAGCACGAGAGTTCTGCGTCAGGCTGTCGTCGGCGTAATCCGGCTCGCGGCGGTCGTCGAGTACGACGTTTTCCAGCACGGTGCCAAACTTGATCGCGTTCCAGATAACCGGCTCGTTCTTCTCAGAAAGGTCGATGCACTTGGCGTAGCAGCCGCCTTCCATGTTGAAGACAATGCCGTCGCCCCAGGCGTGCTCGTCATCACCAATCAAGAAGCGCGCTTGGTCAGCAGACAGCGTGGTTTTACCGGTGCCTGAGAGGCCGAAGAACAGGCAGGTTTCGCCATCTTCGCCCACGTTGGCCGAACAGTGCATCGGCAGCACGTCGGAAGCGGGCAGCAGGAAGTTCTGTACGGAGAACATGGCTTTCTTCATTTCGCCGGCGTAGCGCATGCCAGCGATCAGCACTTTACGCTCAGCAAAGTTGATGATCACACAACCATCGGAGTTGGTGCCGTCGCGGTTCGGGTCACACTCAAAGCCTGCGGCGTTAAGAATAGTCCACTCTTCTTTGGCCGCTTGGTTGTAGGCCTGAGGGCGTACAAACATGGTGCGTCCAAACAGGTTCTGCCAAGCCGTTTCAGTGGTCACACGTACCGGCAGATAGTGAGTAGCATCGCTGCCGACATGCAGTTCAGAGACGAAGTGCTCGCCGCCGCCCAGGTGGTCTTCCACACGCGCCCACAGTGCGGAAAATTTATCGGCATCAAAAGGACGGTTAACGCTGCCCCAATCAATGCTGTCACGGGTGGAGGGCTCATCGACAATATAACGATCTTTCGGTGAACGCCCAGTGCGCAGTCCGGTGTTTACCACCAGAGCACCATTGGCGGACAGGCGGCCTTCACCACGGGCCACGGCGCGCTCGATCAGTTCGGCGCTGCTGAGATTAACGTGGGCTTGGGGAGCGGCTTGAGTCGTGGTCATGTCGATTCCTGGGTCTCTAATTTACCGGGCGTCACCGACGCCTTGAGAATCATCCTAGCCTGTGGCATTGCGGTCACAGCAGGCTAGGTGCGCTGAAGTCCGGCGCATTATGGCAAAAAGAAAGCCCCCGGGAAACGGGAGCTTTAACCAAATATCTTGTAGTTAAACTACTACAATGACACTACATTTTGTGTTGCAGTGCAGTATATTTTCAAACACCTGTTTGGCTTTTCGCCGTCAAGCGGTACAGGGTGTGGGGTACAGCCGCCCGCCCAAAAAGCACGTGGGGCAAGCGCCGACTACACATTCAGTGAATCACCGGCGGCGGTGCGCCTGGGTCTTCCAACAAAATTTCAATATCCGCTGCGGTGTAGTGATATTTCGTATGACAAAAGTGGCATTGTGTATCGATTGCGCCCTGTTCACGCAGAATATCCAGCAGTTCTTCTTTGCCCAGCGTATACAGCGCGTGGCTCATTCGCTCCCGCGAACAGGTGCAGCCAAAGCGCAGCGCTTTAGGCTCAAAGACTCGCACGGTCTCTTCATGATAGAGACGATACAGCACCTCGCGCTGCTCTAAGCCCAGAAGCTCCTCGGTTTTGATCGTATCGGCCAGGTGCACGCTGCGCTCCCAGGCGTCGACATCTTGGTTTTGCGATGCATCTGGCAGACGCTGGAGCAACAGCCCGCCTGCTCGTTCACCGTCAGCCACAAGCCACAGCCGGGTAGGCAGCTGCTCAGACTGACCAAAGTAGGCTTCCAGGCACCCGCTCAGGGTGTCGTGATCTAACGCGACGATGCCCTGATAGCGGTGCCCTTCTTTGGGATCTAGGGTAATCACGATTTGGCCGTCCCCGACTAACTCGCGGAAGGCCGCGTGTTCACTGGGCAACGCCGCCTCTTCAGCAATACGCGCAATCGCCCGCAGCTCGCCGCCGGGGTTAGATTCAGCCATGAGTAGCGCTAGCGGCCCTTGGCCACGCACTTCAATACTGAGCGTGCCATCCAGTTTGATGGTATCGGTTAATAGTGCTACCGCTGCCAGCAGCTCACCCAGCAGTTGGTTCACCGCTGGCGGGTAGGCATGGCGATCCAGCACTTCGTGGTAAGCCGTACTGAGCGTCACAATTTCGCCACGCACGTTGGTGTCATCAAACAGGAAACGTTGGATTTGATCAGACATAAAAGGACCATAGGAGAAAGAGTAATAGGAGAGCGCAACGGAGCAAGCGGCTGCTTACTCCCCTTGCTGGCGCTGGAATCGCTGGATATCGCGCCGCTGTTTCTTATCAGGGCGCTTGAGCGGGTGCTGCATGGCTTCGTTAGTTAATCGACGTGCTTCGGTTTCTTTGGCACGACGTTTGGCGCTCTCTTCGGTTTCCGCATAGAGCTTACGCGCCTCCGGTGCGCCTCGGCGCTGGTCGGATAGCGCAGTGACTTCCACCTCAAAGATATCCCAGCCTTGAGGTACACGAATCAGCGCCCCAAGCTCCACCGTTTTACTGGTTTTCACTCGGGCACCGTCGTAATTCACCTTGCCGCCTTCAATGGCTTTTTTGGCTAGGGCGCGGGTTTTAAAAAACCGCGCGGCCCATAGCCACTTATCCAAGCGAACGCTGTCACTCATTCACGCTCTCCTAATGTGTGTGAGCCCAGGTCGGTGAACTCAGATGTGTGAGCGTTGCCCTGGCAACTCTGCGGGTAGCAGTTGGGCAAATCGGTCTAGGGCAATAAATTCCTGTAGCTCTTTTTCGGGGCGCTGGCTGTCGGGCTGTTTAATCCCTAACAGATGCTTGATGCCAAATTCGCGAGCACTCTCGAGCACCCGGGCATTATCATCAATAAACAGGGTGCGGGCGGGGTCGAATGGCTCGCGTTCTTGCAGTGCAAACCAGAAGGCCTGCTCCTCTTTTGCTGCACCCACATCTTCGGATGAGATGATGGCGTCTAGGTAGTTTTCCAACCCCGTGAGCGGGAGTTTTAATGCGAGGCTTGCGCGGTCGGCATTCGTAGCAAGCACCACTCGGGGATGAGCTTGCTTGAGCCATGTGAGGAAATCCAAAGCATCGCTGCGTAGCCCAATCAAGTGCTGCACTTCGCGCTTGAGGGCGACGATATCCACGTTCAGCTCGCGGCTCCAGTAGGCAAGGCTGTACCAGTTCAGCGTGCCCTGCTCACCCATAATGCGTGCTTTGAGCGCATCCTGGCTGGCTTGGTCTAGCTGGTGCAGCTCTACGTAACGCCGCGGCAGGTGCTCAAGCCAAAAGTGGCTGTCGAAGTGAAGGTCTAGCAACGTGCCGTCCATGTCGAGTAGGACGGTATCGATCTCGCGCCAATCAATCATTGCCGCTCCAGTCTTAAAGAGTAAGCGTGCTATTGTAGCGTAACCCGTTTTTTGCAGCCACGGAGGCATGATGTCACGCGACGACACAGCAACAGGCGATACGCCAACCGGCTATCCGCGCAAGCCGCAAATCTTAGGCCGCCAGCGCGTCGCCCAAAGCCGTTTATTTCAAATTGAGTCACTGGATTTGCGCTTCTCTAATGGCGAAGAGCGACAGTTTGAGCGTTTAACCGGTGCTGATCGCGGCGCGGTGATGATTATTGCCATGCCCGACCCGGACCACGTGCTGCTCATTCGGGAGTATGCTGCGGGGTTTGAGGATTATGTACTGACCTTGCCAAAAGGCTTAGTCGACCCGGGCGAAGACATCATTACCGCTGCCAACCGAGAGCTGATGGAGGAGTGCGGCTTCGGTGCGCACCGCATTGAGCCGTTGGTGGAGCTGTCACTAGCGCCGAACTATATGCGCCACCGTATGCAGGTATTGATGGCCACCGACCTCTACCCCAAGCGCTTACCGGGTGACGAGCCCGAACCGCTGATTGTAGAGACCCATGCCATCGAAGAGCTGCCTGCCCTACTCCTGCGCGAAGACTTCCACGAAGCCCGCGCCATCGCTGCGCTCTATATTGCGCGGGATAAGCTGCGCGAAGAGAAGCGCCGTGGCGGGATGGATTTGCTGTAAATCATGGGATAAATAGACAGGGTGCCCACCCGGCACCCTTAAGGCTTAGAAAGCGAAGACATTAAAAATGATGCTTCAACGCTATCCAACGGCGCTGGCGGTGGCTATCCAATCCTGCCTCCAGCAGTGCCATGCAACGCAGGGCGTCATCAATATCCACGGGAAGCGGTGTTTTATCACGAATCGCCGCGCTTACCCCTTGGTAATAGGCGAGATAATCGCCTGGCAACGTGGGGTGGTCGTAACGGACGAGCGGTGCGTCTTCGCCTTCTCCCTCACGCAGGGTAAGCGTTCCAGGGCTATCTTCTCCCCAGGCAGACGACGGCGTTTCCCCGGCTTTCAAACGATCTTCCTGCGGGTCTAAACCGTACTTGATATAGCTGCCTTTGGTGCCATGGATGCGGTAACGAGGCGTGGGTTCTGCCACAAGCGTACCGGCACTCAAACTCACCCGGAAACCGTCGTATTCCAGTAAGGCGAGGAAGTCGTCATCCGCTTTGGCGCCGTCACGGCGTACGCCTAGCTCTAGCAATATGGCGTTGGGCGTTCCGCATAGCTCGCAAGCCTGATCTAACAGGTGCGGGCCTAGGTCGTACCAAATACCGCCGCCTGGGGTGGCTTTTTCACGCCATCGGTCGCGCACCTCAGGACGAAAGCGATCAAAACGCGACTCAAAGCCGGTCATGCGCCCTAGCGTGCCTTCCTTTAAGAGCGCTTGAATGGTCAGGAAGTCGCTATCCCAGCGGCGATTATGAAATACCGAAATCAGCCTTTCCTTATCCACCGCCAGGGCTTTTAGCTGTTTTGCTTCTGAGAGCGTGACAGTAAAGGGCTTATCCACCACTACATGTTTGCCCGCAGCGAGCGCCGCTTTGGCTAGAGGAAAGTGGGTATCGTTTGGCGTGGGAATTACTATGAGATCAAGGTCTGGGCGCTTACATAGCGCCAGCGCTTGGCTCTCTATTTCCACGTTAGGCAGGTCCGCCTTCACCTTGGCCGCATCGCTGGAGGAGACAGCCACTAAATCCAGCCCTTCGGTCGCTTGAATCAAAGGGGCGTGAAACGTCTTGCTTGCAAACCCATAGCCAACAAGGCCAACGTTGATGATCGCCTTCATTACAATCCTTAGTCGATATGACGGTTCAGGTTGGCAAAAAAACAGCCCGTACGAGACGGGCTGTTTGATGAAGAGATTAATCTAGCTTAGAGAGGTCGCGCACCGCGCCTTTATCGGCGGAGGTGGCAAGTAGCGCATAGGCTTTGAGCGCAGGGGTAACCTTACGCGGGCGCTGTTCGACCGGCTTCCAGGCATCTTTGCCTTTGGCATCCATGGCTTCACGGCGTTTGGCCAGCTCTGCATCGCTAAGCTGAACGTTGATGGTGCGGTTGGGGATATCGATCAAGATGGTGTCGCCTTGTTCGACCAAACCAATCGCGCCCCCTGCCGCCGCTTCCGGGGATACATGCCCAATCGATAGGCCCGATGTACCGCCAGAGAAACGACCATCGGTGAGCAGCGCACAGGCTTTACCCAACCCTTTCGATTTCAGGTAAGAGGTCGGGTACAGCATCTCCTGCATACCGGGGCCGCCTTTGGGGCCTTCGTAGCGGATGACGACCACATCGCCCTCTTTCACTTTGCCATCTAGCACGTTGGCCACCGCTTGGTCTTGGGACTCCACCACGTGGGCTTTGCCTTCAAATACCAAAATGGAGTCATCGACCCCTGCGGTTTTCACCACGCAACCATCCAGCGCGATATTGCCGTAAAGCACGGCCAAGCCGCCCTCACGGGAGAACGCGTGCTCCAAATCGCGGATACAGCCGGTGGCGCGGTCGCCATCGAGGCTTGGCCAGCGCGTGCTCTGCGAGAACGCTGTTTGCGTTGGCACGCCACCCGGGCCTGCTTTAAAGAACTCAACCACTTCAGGGCTTGGCAAGCGCATGATATCCCACTCATCAAGCGCCTCTTTTAAACTGTCGCCGTAGACGGTGGGAACCGAGGTATCCAGCACGCCTGCCCGGTCCAGCTCGCCCAAAATAGCCATAATGCCACCCGCGCGGTGTACATCTTCAATATGGTACTTCTGGGTATTAGGAGCCACTTTACACAGCTGCGGGACTTCCCGAGAAAGACGGTCGATATCCGACATGGAGAAGTCGACTTCCGCCTCTTGCGCCGCTGCTAATAGGTGAAGAATGGTATTGGTAGAGCCGCCCATGGCAATGTCGAGCGTCATGGCGTTTTTAAACGCTGCCTTGTTACCAATCGCACGGGGCAACAGGTGAGCCTCTTCACCTTCGTAGAAACGTTTAGCAAGTTCGACAATGCGGTGACCGGCATTTTCAAACAGCCGACGACGGTCTGAGTGGGTTGCCAGCACGGTGCCGTTACCTGGCAGCGCCAATCCCAATGCTTCCATTAAGCAGTTCATGGAGTTGGCGGTAAACATACCTGAACAGCTACCGCAGGTGGGGCAAGCACTGCGCTCTACTTCCGCCAGCGTTTCATCATCCACGCTGTCATCGGCCGCCATGACCATCGCATCTACCAAGTCTAGGCCGTGGTTGAGCAGCTTGGTTTTACCGGCTTCCATCGGGCCGCCTGATACAAAGATCACCGGAATATTGAGGCGCATCGCGGCCATCAGCATTCCTGGGGTGATTTTGTCGCAGTTGGAGATACACACCAGCGCATCGGCGCAGTGGGCGTTACACATGTACTCGACGCTGTCGGCAATGATATCGCGGCTCGGCAGTGAGTAGAGCATGCCGTCGTGGCCCATGGCGATGCCGTCGTCCACGGCGATGGTGTTGAACTCTTTGGCTACGCCGCCCGCTTTTTCAATCTCACGCGCCACCAGTTGGCCCATGTCTTTTAGATGCACATGACCGGGTACAAACTGGGTGAAGGAGTTGGCGACCGCAATAATCGGCTTATGAAAGTCGTCCTCTTTCATACCTGTGGCACGCCAAAGGGCACGGGCGCCAGCCATATTGCGGCCAGCAGTAGTGGTACGGGAGCGATACTCGGGCATGGTGTCCTCTACATCTTTATCATGGCCTGCCGCATACGTGGCAGCAGGCAGTTGAATCCAGCGGCCTTAGATTGTGGCATGAGCGCACCGCCGAGACTAGATGTAGAGGGCAACCAAAGGCCTGTGAGGCCGTCTAACGGCTAGAAGGTCTCCCACTCCTCTTCCGTGCTCGCTGTTGCCGGCCGTTTGAGTGCCGGACGAGGCTTAGGCTGGTCACTCTCTGGCTGAGCCTCATGGAGTGGTAGGCTAGGCGCTTTAGCATCATGGCGCAGCAGCCGTAGCCGTGCCGTTTCGCTGCTCTCCTCTTCTGCCCCTTCTAACCGGAAAGCAGCGATCACATTCGCCAGGTCCTGCGCTTCGTTCGTCAACTGCTGCGCGGCACTGGAAATAGACTGCAACTTGCCAGCATTCTGCTGAGTCACATTATCCATTTCTGAGACCGCCGTATTGATCTGAGCGATGCCGCTGCTTTGCTCATCAGAGGCGGTGCTGATCTCTTCCATAATGTCGCTAACCCGCATCACCTGGCTGACCACTTGATCGATGGCCTGCTCGGCCTCTTTCACGGCGTCAGCACCACCGGCAATTTCCTGGGAGGAGGTGTCGATCAGGCGACGAATCTCCCCCGCGGCATCGGCACTGCGGCCAGCCAAGTTACGCACCTCATTGGCGACCACGGCAAACCCCCGCCCCTGCTCACCTGCTCTAGCGGCTTCTACCGAGGCATTCAGCGCAAGGATGTTAGTTTGGAAGGCGATGCCATCGATAACCGTAATGATGTCGTTCATCTTATCGGCGCTCGCGGCAATGCGCTCCATACGCTCTACCAGTGCCTGCATGCGTTCGCCTGTCTCGCGGCTGGTGGTGGCGTTTTGCATGGCAAGCTGATTGGCCTGGCGGGCATTTTCCGTGTTCTGCTGAACCGTCGCGGTCATTTGATCCATGCTGGAAGCGGTTTGCTGCAGCGAAGAGGCCTGCTGCTCAGTGCGAGAAGCCAACTCTTCATTTTGCTGCTTAATATGCTCAGAAGCAGGAGTCACGACGTCGACCTTATTGCCCACTTCGGTGATTAACCCAGACAAACTCGCTCGCATCGTTTCTAACGACGCCAGCAGCTCACCCAGCTCATCATCGCGCTTGAGAGTCACCCGGTTAGCGAGGTTACCCGCTGCAATTTGGAACGTGACACGCCGAGCTTCGTTCAGCGACTTCAGCAGCGATTTCAGGACAGCCACACTCAGCCAAACCATTAACATAATGCCGAACAACAGAACGCCTAATTGCCCCCACAGTAGCCATTGCTGCTGACGCTCCGCATTGGCCATTAAGGTTTGCGCAGCGGCGCGTTCGTTATCCACCAGCAAATTGATCGTGGCGCTGATGCTGTCGGAGGTCGGCTTCACCACATCGTTGAAGGCTTCAAACGCGGCAAACCCATTGCCATCGCGCATGGCGGTGAAGGCCGTTTCAGCACCGGTTAAAAATGTGGCTAAGTGCGCTGTTAACCCCTGCTGCACACCGCTGGCTTCGCTGCGCTCAGCGGTGAACTCTTGCCACGTTTGATTGATATCCGCCTGGAGCGTCGTTAACTCTTCTTCCAGTAGGTCTAAGTCAGCTCGACGCGGGTTACGTACTGCAGGCTCTAGTGCCTGCAATAGCTGTGCGGCACCCTGCTCTATTTGCTGGAGATCAGCAACGCCTTCAAGCCCGGTTTGATTGAGGGTGCGCAAACGTTCTGCTGAACTGGTAATGCCGTACACACCAGCGGTTCCAGCCACGGCAAGCAGCACTATTGCCGCGACCACCATCCCCATCAGCTTGGCCTGCATACTGCTGAAACTGAAACGCTGCACCCAACCGCGTACTCCGGTACGGCGCAATGCACCATTATGGAGCTTAAAGCCACGGCTGCGCCCTTGCTGCATAGCGCTATACCCCTTGGCCGCGCGGGCAATGGCTTTCTGTCCCGCCTTACGACGTATCGCCGTATAGCCTGCCACGCGGTTGCCATCCAAGAGCGGAGCCACCGTTGTGTGTACCCAGTAGGTAGTGCCGCTCTTAGTACTATTTCTCACCACCCCTTGCCAGGTTTTCCCTTTCTCGATGGTGCTCCACATATTCTTGAAGACCAATGAGGGCATTTCCGGGTCACGAAAAATGCTATGGGGTTCACCCATTAGCTCTGACTGTGAGTAACCACTAACATCGATAAATGTCTGGTTCACATAGGTGATCTTCCCCTGACGGTCAGAGCGTGAAATCAACACCTGATCATCTGACAGTTCAAACGCTGCCTGGCTGGATATGCTCATAAGAACCCCACCTGTTATTTTGAAAAAGGCCTGTTTTGCCTAATGACCCAGTGATGTCCTTTTTACCAAGCCGTTGAATTTAATCACTCCACTACCTGATCTATGGATACCAATAGAAAGTATGAGCAAAAAATATGCCACCCAAAGGGTGGCATATTCAAATGGTAAAGCGTGGTGGTGACTAATGGTGATTAAACGCACCCATCAAAAGGCATCCCACTCATCGCTCTCAGCAGGCTGACGATGTTGCTGTGCGCTGGGCTGTGACGGCTTGCCGCTTGGCAATCCGGGGGCTCCCTGCTTTACGGCTTTTTGGGCACGCGCCAGCTTTTCACGGGCGGTATTAATGCTTTCTGCCTGCGCGCCTTCTAAACGGAAGGCGTCAACGACGTTCGCCAGCTCAAACGCTTCCAGCGCAAGGTTGTCTGCCGATGCGGCAATTGACTGGACTTTGGTGGCATTTTGTTGCGTGACGCTATCCATTTCGGCAATCGCCGCATTGATCTGTCCGATACCGCTGCTCTGCTCACTGGAGGCGGTACTGATGGATGCCATCAATTCACTCACACGGCTGACCTGTGTCACGACATTCTCAATAGCTTTTTCCGCTTGCTCAACCGCACTGCGACCACCGCTCACCTCTTGCGTGGTGCTGTCGATCATCTTGCGGATTTCTTGCGCCGCATCCGCACTACGACTTGCCAGCATCCGCACTTCACTAGCCACCACCGCAAACCCGCGGCCATGCTCGCCGGCCCGAGCAGCCTCTACCGACGCATTAAGCGCTAAAATATTGGTTTGAAACGCAATACCATCGATGACACCGATCATTTCGGTCATCTTTTCGGCACTCTTTGCAATGCGCTGCATACGTTCAACCAACTGCTCCATCTGCTGACGAGTATCCCGCGTGCTGGTGGCATTTTGCTGCGCCAGCTCTGTCGCTTGGCGGGCGTTATCGTTATTTTGCTGAACGGTGGAGGTCATCTCTTCCATGCTGGAAGCCGTTTGTTGCAACGACGATGCCTGCTGTTCGGTACGCGACGCCAGCTCCTCGTTTTCGGCGGCAATTTGCTGAATCGCAGGGGTGACGACCGACACGCGGTTTTCCACATCGCCGACAATGCTGGATAGACTGAAGCGCATGGTATCCAGCGAATAGAGCAGCTCCCCTAGCTCGTCGTTGCTCTGACGACGCTCCCGTGCCGCTAAGTTACCCGCCGCAATTTGGAACGTCATATAACGCGCCCCAGCCAAGCTGCGAAAAACCGATTTCAAAATAAATACGCTGAGGGCCACCAGCACACACAGGCCAATCAGCATCAGTACCAGCTGGGCAATAAACATCTGCTGGCGGCCCTGACGGGCATCGTTCATCAGAGCAGCCGCGCCAGCGCGTTCGTAGTCCACTAGCTGGCTATTAAGCTCGCGAATTTCCGTTGTGGCAGGAAGCACCACGCTGTTGAGCGCCTCAAACGCCGCAAACCCGTTCGCTTGGTCGACGGCCTCGATGGCGCTGCTGGCACCGCCACGCCAAGTGTCAAAGGCCGTATTAAACGCTGCGATACTCTCTGCGGGGGCACTGCTGGTCTGTCGATACTCTTCCCATAGCTGTTGGGCGGTCTGCGTGCTGCTCGTTAAACTCGCCGACACGGCCTCCATATCCACCCGCCGTGGGTTTCTTACCGCGGGCTCCAACTGCTCCACCGCCAAACCAATATGGCGCTCAATTAATTGCAGGTCAGCCACTGCCTCAAGCCCTGCGCGGTTGAGAGTTTCAAGCCGCTCTCCGGAGGCATTCAAACCATACAGCCCTAGCCCGCCCGATAAACCTAACAAGATAACCGCAACGACGACCATGCCGGTTAGTTTGGCTTTTAAGCTGGTGAATTGAAAACGCGCTGCAATGCCGCCTAAGCCTCGGCGCTTTAACGTCCCTTGATGCAAGCCATAGCGGCGGGATTTACCCTTTTCACGTATTTCCGCATACACCCGCTCTGCCAAGGCGATCTGTTTATCCGAGGTTTTGCGACGCAGGGACGTGTACCCCACAATACGGTCGCCATCTCTCAGGGGAGCCACCGTTGCGTTGACCCAATAGTGATCACCATTTTTGCGGCGGTTTTTTACCGTACCCTGCCAAGTATTACCTGATTGGATAGTTTTCCAGAAATCGGCATAAGCGGCCTCAGGCATATCGGGGTGGCGAATTAAATTATGCGGCGCGCCGAGCAGCTCATCCCTTGAATAGCCGCTGACTTCCACAAAGGCTGCGTTGGCATAGGTCACGTTACCTTTTAAATCAGAGCGTGAAATCAGCACGGTCTCTTCATCGAGCACGTATTCACGTTGGGTAACGGGCTGGTTATTGCGCATAGAAGCTCCCCTTTATTTTAGTAATTTGATTTTTCTTTATTATCCAGAATTAACGGTGCACTTAACCAGTAAACAGATGTAAAAAAGCGCCGCTCTCTTCAGAGCGGCGCTGGTAATGATTTTATTGTTTGTCTAAGCCCATCGTGCTGACCGACTACTTGAAGACTACGTTAGCCACATCCCGATAGCGATTAGCAAAGTGCACCGTCATCCCCTCTTTCAGATAGTCCGGTAGCTCCTCGTAATCACGGCGGTTTGCCTCAGGCAGGATCACTTCAAAAATATCGCTGCGCCGTGCGGCAATCACTTTTTCGCGGATACCGCCTACCGGTAGCACTTGGCCGGTGAGGGTTAACTCACCGGTCATCGCCAGCGGGCGCGTGATGGCTTGATGTTTAGCCAACGACAGTAGCGCGGTGGTCATGGTTACCCCGGCAGAGGGGCCATCTTTCGGCGTGGCCCCTTCTGGCACGTGGAGATGAACAAAGGCGGAATCAAAGAAATCTGCATCCGCACCGTACTCCGCCAAATGCCCAAGGGTGTAGCTATAGGCAATATTAGCCGACTCTTTCATCACATCGCCCAGCTTGCCGGTTAGCTTGAATCCGCGATCGAGCGAATGCACCTTGCCTGCCTCAATAGGCAGCGTGGCACCACCCATGGAGGTCCAAGCAAGTCCTGTGACGACGCCTTCGCCTTTCAGGACTTTCTCTTTACGGAAGAGCGGCGCCCCCAGGAACTCTTCCAGGTTCTTGACCGAAACCTTGACAGTTTCGACGTCTTCTTCCAGCAGTTTTACCGCAGCTTTACGCACAATGCGGTGCAGCTGTTTTTCCAACTGACGTACGCCTGCTTCACGGGCATAGCCGTCAATCACCTGCTTCAGTGCCGCATCGCTTAGGTTGATGCGCTTCTTCGGCAAGTTGTCGCGCTTGAGCAGCTTGGGCCATAGGTGGTGCTTGGCGATTTGCAGCTTCTCTTCAGCGATATAGCCCGACAGGCGAATCTGCTCCATACGGTCGAGCAGCGGCCCAGGGATGCTATCCAGCGTGTTAGCGGTGCACACGAAGAGCACCTTGGAAAGATCCATCCGCACGTCGAGGTAGTGATCCAGGAAGTCAACGTTCTGCTCGGGGTCAAGGACTTCAAGCAGCGCTGACGCGGGATCACCTTGGAAGGATTGGCCCAGCTTGTCGATCTCATCCAGCATGATGACCGGGTTTTCGACTTCCACTTCTTTGAATGCCTGCACTAGCTTACCGGGCATTGCTCCTACATAAGTGCGCCGGTGGCCTTTGATTTCGGCTTCATCGCGCATACCGCCCACCGAAAAACGGTAGAACTCACGGCCCAGCGCTTCAGCAATGGAACGGCCAATGGAGGTTTTACCAACCCCGGGCGGGCCCACTAACAGCACAATCGAGCCACCTACATCGCCCTTGAACGTGCCTTCGGCGAGAAACTCGATAATCCGTTCTTTGACGTCTTTTAGGCCATCGTGGTCGCGGTCGAGCACGGCCCGTGCGTGTGGAAGATCCAACTGATCTTGGCTGGTTACCCCCCAGGGTAGTGATGTTAGCCAATCCAGGTAGTTGCGGGTTGTGCCGTACTCCGGCGAGCCAGTTTCCAAGACGCTGAGCTTATTGAGCTCATCATCAATGCGCGCCTGCACGCGTTCGGGCACCACTAGGGAGTCAAGCCGGTTCCTAAAGGTATCCACGTCGTTTTCGCGGTCGTCTTTGGAGATCCCCAGCTCACGCTGAATCACCTTGAGCTGCTCGCGGAGGAAGAACTCCCGCTGACGCTCCTGCATCTGCGCATTCACTTGCTCGCTGATTTCGCTCTGCAGCTGTGCCACATCGATTTCTTTACGCAGCAGCGGCAGCACTTTGTGCATACGCTCAGCAACAGGCAGCGTGGCCAGCACGTCCTGCAACTCGGGGCCTTTGGCAGAGGTTATGGCTGCGGCAAAATCCGTCAGTGGCCCCGGTTGATGAGGACTGAAACGGTTGAGGTAATGCTTTAGCTCTTCCCCATACAGCGGGTTAATAGGCAGTAACTCTTTAATGCCGTTGATGATCGCCATGGCGTACGCCCGGGTCTCTTCATCCTCAGCATTCACGGGCTCTTTGGGGTAGGTGACTTCCACCAGATAAGGCGGCTCTTTAGAAAGCCAGCGCTGGATTTTAAAACGCTGCAGGCCTTGGGCAATAAACTGAATTTGCTGGTCTTCGCTTTTCAGCTTGTGCACTTTTACGGCGGTGCCAATCTCAGGAAAACCTTCGTGATCAAGGGATTCCACCCCGTGCTCGCCCACAAAGGCCACACCAATGGTGTGGTGCGGCGTATTACCAACGCGGCGCATGGTCTCTTCCCAGCGCTCGCGATTGATGACCAGCGGCTGCACCTGGGCAGGAAAGAAGGGGCGGTTATGAATCGGCAGCAGGTAAATGCGCTCGGGCAGCATTTCACTGGCAGGCACTAATGAGTTAACGCGCTCACCATCAGAGCGATAATGATCGCTTTCAGCGCTCTCTTCGCGGGCGTCTTGTGGCTCTTTGTCGGTAAGCCACTCATGGTGTTCGTGATCGCGTTCGTAATCCTGGTCGCTCATGCGCCCTCCCATTAACAGTGGTCAGCGGCTTTCGTCGCTTAGCATTGTTAAAGGAATGTGGGCATAGAGCGAAAACTTCAACCCTAAACGTGATTTAGCTCATCATCAGGCCATCAGCAATCGCCGTCATGATGGGCTTACCGTTAAGGCTGTAGCAACGGGGGCATAGGACGGCCATTCACGCGCCAAACGCCGCGAATCACATCAAACTGTAGTTCCCGAGTGCCTAAGGGAAGCCCCAGCCATAACGCAGCGACAGTCGGCGCATCATGCCAAATAAAGTCGCCGTCGATGCGCTCTAGCCAGCGCTGGCGCTCTTCAGGTTTATCCAACGCCGTAATCATTAGTTCATCTAAGCGTCGCGCGTCAAAAAACAGTGCGCCATCAGCCTCTACTTGTAGCCCTAGCAGTGGGCTATCCAGCGCGATGGTGGTCACGTCTAACCGAGGGGAGTCACTCAACACCTGTCGTAAGTCAGGTTCTAAACGGGCTAACAGACCTTCTGCCATCGGTAAGCTGGCATCCCCCCAGGCAGCCTCTTGGCGCAAACGGAGGATGGTTTGGCGCACGGCATCCGCGTTGAGACGGGAAAGTTCGGCTTCTATTCGGCCACTGAGCAGAGGCGTATCAGGGGCTTCGCTAGGCACGCGCACTTCTCCCACCACGAGCTCGCCTTTTAAACGCAGTTCGCTTTCATCCAACTCCATGTGGCTGTGTATATCCAGAGGCGCAACGTGAATATCGTAAGCGGGATAATGCAGCGCTAACTGCTCGATATGCAGGTGATCGCGCTGGGCAAAGTGGTAGGCATCGTCAATGTAGGTGTAGCGGCTTTCCAACGTGGTCGGCCCCAACGTTAGCTGGGATAGGCCATCCGTCAGCGTAAGTTGATCCAACAGCCCCCGCAAACGCCAGTCACCAAACATGCCTTCTAGGCGTACACGGGCTCCACGTACGTCCAGTTCACGACCATTTTGCTGTATGACAAAGGGGGCAAGCGCCAAACGCAGCTCCGTGTGACCGCTCAAGGTTTGATAGCGGCCCTGCCAACGAGGTACGGAAGGCGCGGAGACTTCACCAACCGCTTTTTGAAGCACGCTATCCAGACGCGGTAGCAGCGTGCCTTCCACATCCGTACTTAGCACACCATGACGAGCGCGGTAGGTTAGCTCCAGTCGCCAAGGGCGACCCAACAACGGAGACAGCATGAGCCGCCCGCGGGAGCTCAGCCACCCCTGACGGCTTTCTAACCGGCTTACACGCCACTCACCCCGCGCTTCCAGATCCTCCAGCGCTTGGCGGAGACTGCGTTCAAATAGAACGCTGGATAGCAATTGCGCGACCATCCACACGACGGCAATCGTCGCGAGAATAGGCACAATCAAACGTTCCTTGCGCATGCTATCTCCTTGAATAGCCTCCTTGCGTCACCTTGCACCCTGCCGCTCTGATGGCGGCTAGCGGTTCAACATAACAGGCCATGTGCTGGCTTCAAGTCATCCTTTTGATTAATGCAGCCAAAACCACAGGTGCATGGTGCTCCAGGCATAAATACCTGCCATCACATCATCAATCATAATGCCAAAACCACCGGCTACTCGGCGGTCTGCCCAGCGAATGGGCCAGGGCTTGAAGACATCGAAAATACGAAAGACCACAAACCCCCACAGCGCCGCCTCCCAGGAGAATGGCACGGCCGCCATGGTAATCCAATAGCCGACGAACTCATCCCAGACAATACCGGAATGGTCATGCACGCCTAGGTCATGGGAAGTTTTGTCGCACAGCCATACCCCGACCACAAAAGCGACCAGCACGATGCCGAGGTACCATCCCAAGCTAAGGTCGGCCATCATCCAATAAAAGGGAATAGCGGCTAGCGTACCGAAGGTACCCGGTGCCCAGGGCACTATGCCGCTACCCAGGCCAAAGGCAAAAAAGTGGGTGGGGCGTCGCCAAACGCTCGCCGGTGCTCGATTCATTGGGCGCCTCCACAAAAATGCTGCCAGCCAGTGGCGGCTTGAGCGGGCACACCGGTTACCCCTAACGCTTCGCTACAGTGACCAATCACACTCAGTAAAAGCCCACACTCAGCCAATTGCGCTCGCGCTTGTGCGACGTTGTCAGGAGACAGCGTCACTAAAAGCTCATAGTCGTCTCCCCCCGACAGCGCAGCGGACAATGCCGCCTCACGGCCCAGCGCATCCGCTAATCCTTCTACCAAAGGTAGCGCTTCAGGCTCAAGCACGACGCCTACCTGAGAGGCTTCGCGCAGATGGGCTAAATCCGCAAGCAGGCCATCGGAAATATCCATGGCTGCAGTAGCAAGTCCACGCAAGGCAATGCCCGCCGCCAGCCGTGGCTGAGGCATAAGATAGCGCTGTAGCAATGGGTGTGTAAGGTCTCGCTCACCCTGTTGCCACAACGCTAGCCCGCCAGCACCACCGCCTAACGCGCCGGTCACGGCCACTACATCACCTGGCTGAGCGCCTGAACGCCTCATGGCTAACTCAGCAGGCACTTCCCCCATTACCGTCACGCTAATGCTGAGTGCGCCAGAGGTTACATCGCCTCCGGCGAGTGTGGTGGCGTGCTGTTGGCATAACGCATGGAAGCCACGGGCGTAGCCTGCCAACCACTGCTCGGCGGCGGTTTCTTCCTTGAAAACACGCTGATCAAGGGTAAGCGCCATAAGACACCAGCGCGACGTTGCCCCCATGGCGGCCAAATCACTGAGCGCGACCGCCAGCGCACGATGGCCTACCGCATGGGGAGGCGCATCGTGGGGAAAGTGCACATTCACCACAGAGGTATCAACGCTGACCACCAGCTGTTGGCCCACCTGGGGAATCAATAACGTGGCGTCATCGCCGCATCCTAGGGCAACGCCATCTGTCGCTTGCGCCTCCTGCGGCGACATAAAGTAACGTCGAATCAGATCAAATTCGGCAAGCACAAAGGCCCCTTAAACGCTTGATCAGACCGTGCGCTTATAAGCGACGGGCGCTGACTTCGGCACTTCGTAAGCGGTTTGCCAGCTTATCGAGGATGCCATTCACGTATTTATGGCCGTCGGTGGCGCCAAATGATTTTGCCAGCTCAACGCCTTCGTTAATCACTACGCGGTACGGCACTTCCATTCGTCGAGAAAGCTCATAGGCCCCCAGACGAAGAATAGCCAATTCCACCGCGTCCAAATCTTCTAAGCGGCGATCCAGCAGCGGCGCGATATCGCGATCTAGTTCGGCTTTGAAACGCACCGTGTTGTGCAGTAGCTCATGGAACAGCGCTTTGTCCGCGATTTCCATGACCTTGACCCAGTTTTCATGATCTTCTAAGTCATCGTCAGCCACTTGGCTACGAAATTCAGCTTCAATCGTGATAATGGATTTACCAGTCATATGCCACTGGTAAAGTCCTTGTACCGCTAACTCCCTTGCGGCGTGACGCCCCTGCTGTGCCGCAGAGGGCTTGCGCTCACGACGCTCACTCATTGAGAATCTCCTACCGGCAGCGCGCGCAGCAGCGACACCATTTCCATCGCGGCCATGGCAGCTTCAGTGCCTTTGTTGCCAGCTTTGGTGCCTGCACGCTCAATGGCTTGCTCAATCGACTCTACAGTCAGTACGCCATTGGCGACCGGCGTATCAAACTCAAGCTGAAGATGGTTAATGGCCGTATTGCAGCCGCCCGCAACGTACTCAAAGTGCGGCGTGCCGCCACGAATAACCGCACCAAGAGCGATTACCGCGTCTGGTTTCATGACCTTCAGTACACGCTTCACGGCCAGGGGCAGTTCCCACGCGCCCGGCACATGAACGATATGGATATTTTCCACATCAACACCGTGGCGCGTCAGGCTGTCGATGGCACCTTCCACCAAGCTATCGACCACGTGGTGATTAAAGCGGCCCACCACGATCACGTAGCGCCCATCGACGTCTACAAAAGTGCCTTCAATTTGCGAAAGGGATTGCATCAATTTATTCCTGCTGAAAAGTTGGCTCGTCGGCCGTGTCGTTTGGCCCCAGGCGCTCAACCACTTCCAGGTCAAACCCAGAAAGCGCTGAGAATTTCCACGGAGAGCTGAGTAGCCGCATTTTACCCACGCCTAAATGGCGCAGAATCTGCGAACCAGTACCAATCGTTAAGTAGTTACCGGAACCGTCTGAATCGCTAGTGCGCGGTTGGCGCACACGATCCAGATAGATATCCAGCTGGTCTTTCAAATCTTGATTCGGGCGCCCGTCATCAATCAGCACAAACACGCCAGCCGGTGCCTGGGCGATTTGGTCAATCGCGCGATGTGCATCCCAACGGCACTGCTCACCCTTCATCAAGCCCATCACATCGCGCAGCGTATCCGCTAGATGCACACGCACGGTGGTGGCTTGCTCGGGCGTTGGCTGTCCTTTGACCAGCGCTAAATGGTGAGCGCCCTGAATACGGTCACGGAACACGTGCAGCGCAAGCTCACCGTGAACGGTAGACACCTGGGTAGTTTCCACATGGTCTACGGTTTGCTCGTTCACAATACGGTAGTGAATCAGATCGGCAATGGTGCCCATCTTAATGCCGTGCGCCTTCGCAAACACTTCCAGTTCCGGACGACGCGCCATACTGCCGTCATCGTTCATGATTTCACAGATCACACCGCTGGGATCAAAGCCCGCCAGCGCCGCCAAATCACAGGCGGCTTCGGTGTGGCCTGCACGGCGCAACACGCCGCCGGGCTCTGCCATGAGCGGGAAAATATGCCCTGGCTGCACGATATCGGACGGCTTCGCATTCGCGGCTACCGCGGCCTGCACCGTACGCGCGCGGTCAGCGGCTGAAATACCGGTTGTCACGCCTTCGGTTGCTTCGATGGAGAGTGTAAATTTGGTGCCAAAGCCAGAGCCGTTATCGCGTACCATCAGCGGCAGATTGAGCTGCTCGCAGCGCTCGCGGGTCATGGGCATACAAATGAGGCCACACGCATAGCGTGCCATGAAGTTGATATGCTCAGGCTTCACCATTTCGGCGGCCATGATGATATCACCTTCATTTTCGCGATCCTCATCATCCATGAGAATCACCATTTTGCCCTGGCGGATATCGTCCACCAGCTCAGCGATTGGGGATAAACCCTCAGAAGAGGAGTGCGCCATGGAATCTCCAAAAAATGTGGTCGCATCGTATGCGATTTCGGGCGTCAGGGTACCTTGCAATGGCAGTTTGCGCTAGTCAGCGTGAGGGGTGGCGATGATCCACCAATCTTGCCCAACGGTTCGCGACTCTTTAATCGTTAAACGTTTTTGATCGGCCATCTGGGTAATCCCGGGCAGTGCAAAGAGTGGCCTCGCCTCACCGCCTAGCAGCGTAGGAGCGACAAATAGCTGCAGCTCGTCGACTAAATTCGCCTCCAGTAGCGCTCCCGCCAGCGTTGCACCGGTTTCCACCAACAGCTCATTTACCTGCTCGTTTTCTGCCAGCCAAAGCAGCATATCCGCAAGCGCAATGCGATCGGCATCAGCAGGCAGCACCTTAATCTCAGCGCCAGCGGCGGCCAGTTTACGCCGTTTCTCTTCGCTATGCTGATCTGTCGTGATAATCAACGTGCGCCCTGGTTCGCGCAGGCAAGCCGCAGCGAGCGGTAATCGTAGTCGTGAATCCAGAATTACCCTTAGCGGCTGGCGCTGAACGATATCGTCGGCATTGGCCAGCGCCAGCTGCTCAGCGCGCAGCGTTAAGCGCGAGTCATCCATAATCACCGATTCTACGCCGCTCAAAATCGCGCTAGAGCGCGCACGTAAACGCTGTACTTGGGTACGTGCTTGCGGGCCGGTAATCCACTGAGACTCCCCCGACCCCATGGCCGTGCGGCCGTCTAAGCTCATGGCCATTTTCAGCCGCACAAAGGGGCGCTGGCGCTCCATTCGGGAAATAAAACCAGGGTTTAGCGCCCGGGCATCTGCTTCTAGCAAGCCCACCTGCACCTTAATGCCCGCTGTTTTTAAATGCTCAATGCCACCGCCACTAACCTGAGGGTTGGGGTCTTTCATGGCCACTACTACGCGCGCAACCCCCGCCTGCGCCAGCGCCACCGCGCAGGGGCCTGTTCGCCCGGTGTGGGAACACGGCTCTAGGGTCACATAAGCAGTAGCACCCTGGGCGGCGCTGCCTGCCGCTTTCAGCGCGTGAATTTCTGCATGGGGCTCTCCTGCACGCTCATGATAGCCCTCCCCCACCACGCGCCCTTCATCGCTACCATCAAAGCGCACAACCACACAGCCCACTCTTGGGTTAGGGTCTGTGGTGTAGAGCCCTCGTTTGGCCAACTGAATAGCATGCACCATGTAGCGATGGTCGACGGTGGAAAATTCACTCATTACGAGGCTCCGTGCTGGTTGCCACTACCAGAAGACTCATCAGAAGGCTCTTGAGAAAGCCGGTCAATCTCAGCGCGGAACTCATCTAAATCTTGAAACTTACGATAGACCGAGGCAAAGCGAATATAGGCCACTTGATCTAGACTACGCAGCGCTTTCATCACCGCTTCCCCAATTTCCCGAGCGTTGACTTCCCGGTCGCCACGGGCGCGCAGCGTTTGGCGGATACGCTCAACTGACGCTTCAATCGCTTCAGCGCTGACAGGGCGCTTTTCCAACGCCCTCAGCATACCTGCCCGCAATTTCGCCTCGTTAAAGCTCTCGCGAGAGCCGTCGGATTTTACGACCCGCGGCATAATAAGCTCAGCGGTTTCGTAAGTCGTAAAGCGCTCATGGCAATTGGCACACTGGCGGCGGCGGCGCACCTGATCGCCTTCTGCCACCAGCCTTGAATCTGTCACTCTCGTATCATTTGCACCACAAAAAGGGCAATGCATGGCAGTCAACCTATTATCAGTACGCACTAGAAGCTGTGCGTGCAGCGTGTCAGCCTGTACGAATAAACCGCTTTACAAGGCTTAACGCCCTGCCGTTATTCGCCATTTTATAAACTATTTTATCGCCTGTTGCTGAAGGCCATCATGTCACTAACAGCAGGCCGACAACAGGCGTAGCGATGTTATACAACGCGTATCACATCGTATTGTAACGATTTGGCACACAAGCTGCAGCGTTTGTCGAAGGTTGATTGATAGGACGCCCTTTATGACCATTTTCGAGCAGACCGTTCACCGTTACCTAACCCACCTATATGGCCCCCGTGCGGGGGAGGTACAGCGGCGCATAGGCCAGCATATTGAGCATTTTCGCACCGCCTCGACAGCTGCTCTACCGGCGAGCGCGACATCTAAAAACGCACCAACATGGAGCGAAAAAGATCAGTGGGTCATCTGTTACGGTGACTCCATTGTAGAAGATGACACGCCACCATTAGCGGTACTGGACACCTTTTTGCAGCGCTACCTAGGGGATGCCATCAGCGGGGTTCACGTGCTGCCCTTTTTCCCATGGAGCAGTGACGACGGCTTTTCGGTGATTCACTATCGCGAGGTCAATAGCGAGCTGGGCGAGTGGGCGCATATCCAAAACTTGGCCAGCCACTACGACTTGATGGCCGATTTAGTGCTCAATCATGTATCGCGGGAGTCGCTCTGGTTTGTGGATTACCTGACCGGTAGCTTGCCTGGCCGCGACTACTTTATTGAAGTCGATCCGGATACCGATGTTTCCCAGGTCACCCGGCCGCGCAGTAGCCCGCTACTGGTGCCGATCTCTACGCGCCGAGGTACGCGCCACGTATGGGCGACTTTTTCGGAAGACCAAATAGACCTCAACTTCGAAAACCCGGATGTGCTGCTAGAGTTTGTGGGTATTTTGCTGTTCTACCTACAGCAAGGGGTGCGCATTATTCGCTTGGACGCGGTGGCTTTTTTGTGGAAGCGCTTGGGCACCTCCTGCATTCACCTGCCGGAAACCCATACGGTGGTGCGCTTACTTCGCGCCATCGTGGATGAAATAGCCCCAGGCACGCTGCTCATTACCGAAACTAACGTGCCTCATGCTGAAAACATCAGCTACTTTGGCTTAGAGCGATTAGCGGAAGGCGCGCCCGATGAAGCCCACATGGTGTACCAGTTCGCCCTGCCACCCCTGCTGCTGCACACCCTAACCCGTGGCGAAGCGACGACGATACAAACGTGGTTAAACAGCCTGCCGGTGCTGCCTGAACAGTGCACCTACTTAAACTTCACCGCGAGCCACGATGGTATTGGCGTACGGCCGTTAGAAGGCCTGCTGCCTGACCATGAGCGCGACGCGCTGCTGGAACTGATGCATCGTTTTGGTGGCTTTGTCAGCATGCGCAGCAACCCTGATGGCAGCGACACACCCTACGAAATCAACATTACCTGGTTTGAGGCCATGCGCGGCACCCGCCGCGGGCCAGACCCGTGGCAAATTGCGCGTTTTCTATGCAGCCAAGCGATCATGCTCAGCCTGCAAGGAATACCCGCGCTCTATATCCATACGCTCACCGGCACGCTAAACGATGTCGAAGGCGTGGAGCGCAGCGGCCGCTTACGCTCGATTAACCGTCGCCGCTGGCAGCTTGATGAGCTGGCACTGCTGCTGGAGAGCCCTTCCACCCCAACCCATGACGTTTTTCGAGCGCTTCACCGGCTGCTGGAACAGCGTCGCCAAGAGCCCTGCTTCCACCCCAACGCCCCGCAGCGCGTGATAGAAACGCCACCCGAACTGCTAGCCATTGAGCGCGGGCCAATCCATAACGGGCGACGCCTGCTCGCGCTGTATAACGTCACCGATGGTAAGTTTGACCTCGCTCACGCAGGCGATGCCCTGAACCAAGCGCTCACTCAGCACCACTGGCAGCCGCTTGACCCGCTGACAGCTCATCACGAGGAAACACTGCCGCCCTATGCGGTACGCTGGCTGGTTGCTGAAGCGTAAGGCTTGCGACATAACGACTCAGGGTAGCGAGAGATAATCGTTAAATAATCTTGTTCTGACACACTCACGCTAAACCACTGGTGAAAGCGTGAGTGACTATGTTGCAGCAAAGCGTTGCGATTGGCCCCATGGGGTTTAGTCTGCATCAATTGATGATTGGATTTGCCTTTTTACTGGCCCTGCTAGCGGGTGCGCTTATTGGCCAGCGGCATCGCGTGGCGGTCAGCGATACGTTATTTACCCTTCTATTTGTGGCGATGGTGGCCGCACGCCTCGTCTTTGTTGTGCGTTACTGGAGCGACTATGACGGCTTGCTGTCGCGCCTAGATATTCGCGATGGCGGCTTCGATATACTCGGTGGCATAGTGGCGGGCCTTAGCTACGCCGGATGGGCACTATGGCGCTCGCCTCGCCAACGAGTGCCGCTGGCAGGGGCGCTTTTGGTAGGCGGTTTAGCCTGGGGCTTGATGGCTGGCAGTACGCTACTGATCGAACAGCAGGCACGCCCACTGCCCACTACCCCACTTACTACGCTCAGCGGCGAGCCAATCACCCTGACCGAACTTGCTCAGCAGCAGCGAAAGCCCATGGTGGTTAACCTATGGGCAAGCTGGTGCCCGCCGTGTATTCGAGAAATGCCGGTGTTTGAAGAGGCCCAGCAACAAGCGCAAGACATCACCTTTGTGTTCGTTAACCAAGGTGAAAGCCTTCAGCAAATCGAAGCTTTTATGAGCGAACACGGCTTTGATTTGAATAATGTATGGCAGGACCCGCGCAATGCCCTGGGCCAAGCCACCGGAGCCCATGCCATGCCCACAACGCTTTACTACAACGCGGATGGCCAACTCGTTAGCACCCATTTTGGCGAGCTTTCACGCGCCACTTTGCAAGATGGCCTTTCGCGTATTCGCTAATATATTTTGCCTCACGGCACCCACACCAAGCCGTTTTCATAAGGATAGTGCTATGCAACGTGTTTTATTACCCCATGTTGGCCGTTTCGCTTTACTTGCCGCGCTGGGTGGCGCAGCGGCAGCCAGCCATGCCGACGAGCTGCCAGCCCCCGTGCAGGCGCTGGCCAACCAGGGCTTAACGATTCATGGGCAGTTTGATGCGCCAGGTGGAATGCGCGGCTTTGGGGCCAGCGTGCAAGGGCAAGATATGGCGATTTATCTAACGCCTGATGGAGAGCACGCCATTATTGGCACGCTAGTAGACAGCGAAGGCAGCGACCTGACTGAGGCACAGCTAGATGAGCATGTGCGAGCCCCGCTGGAAGCCGAAACTTGGGAGCTGCTTGAAGAGAGCCGCTGGATTCAGGATGGCGATCCGGACGCCCCACGCGTCATCTACACCTTCACCGACGCCAACTGCCCTTATTGCCGCCAGCTGTGGCAACAAACCCGCCCCTGGGTAGAGGCTGGCGAGGTTCAGCTGCGCCATATTATGGTCGGTATTCTCGCCCCTAATAGCCCTGCGTTAGCCGCCACGCTTCTCGGCGCTGACGACCCCTCCGCCGCCCTGCACCGCCACAGTGAAGGCGATGAACTCTCCCCCAGCGCACAGCCACGGGATATCGAAGAGCAGGTCTACGCCAACAACCAACTCTTTGAAGAGCTAGGTCTCTACGCCACCCCTACCAGCGCTTTCCAACGTGAGGCTGAAGGCGGCACTGTGCGCATTGACCGCATCCAAGGCCTCCCCAGCCAAGAACGCCTCATTGAGATGATGGGTAGCGAAGCGCCTTAAGTAGGCTTTTACTAAACGGGCGGCCTTATAGCCGCCCTTTTGGTGTGTCTTAACGCGTTTTACTCTTCAGAGAGATTTTGGAACCGTGGCATGCCAACGTTCCAGGGTTGGATGTCACCTTTCTCGCCAAAATTAGCGTGGTCGCCTAGCACATGGCCGTCATGCTCGCGGGTTTGGCCGTAGAGCGAGCGGTTGTGGAATGTGGGGCCGAATCGCTCGGCGGTTTCCACGACATCGCCGGTGTAGCGCGGGTCTTGGGGGCGCTCTTGGCTATTGATGTAGTAGGCAATATCCCACGCCTGCTGGCCGGTTAACGAGCGCGGCTGGCCCAGTGGCATGTTTTGATAGATAAACCCAGCCATGGTTTCTACCCGTGCAATACCGGCCCCCCAGTTGTTCGAGCCGTCACCCCAAGGGGCGGGGAACACATACTCGCCGTTTTCATAGTGCCCAGAACCATCTTCCTGGTGGCAGATGGCGCAGTTCTCCTGGTACGCCGCCTCGCCTCTGGCATAGCTGGGTGTCTCAGGCTGTTCAGGCGCAGGGAAACCACGGCCATAGATCGGCTTATCGGGGTACATCGGCGCACCGGTGGCGAGCCACTGGTGGTAGGCGCTAAGCGCCAGCATTTCGTCGCTGCCGTACTCGGGCGGTGTGCCGTTCATGGAGTAGGCAAAACAGCCTGCAATGCGCTCTTCTAGGTTATTCACATGCTGATTTTTGCCGCGAAAATCGGGCAAGGTGATGGCAGCTGCCCATACCGGCGCGCTAAACGGTACGCGGCCCTCTCCTAGATGGCAGCTTGAGCAGTTCATATCGTTAAAAACGTACTCGCCTCTTAGCTGCTGGGTATTGGTGAAGAGGTCATGGCCGTAGCGAATGACCTTTTTAAGCTCTGGGTGAAGGTCAGAGGCTTCCAGGTCTTCCATAGTAGGTGGCTCGTGCACCAACTGATTCAGCGCGGCATCCGCCCGCTCCTCTTGCTGAGCAAACGCATGCGCGGCATAGAGGCTCAACCCGGTACCCACTACCAAAACAGTGCTAGATAGCGCGATCATTTTATGGCGACGGACAGTGCTCATTGTGTGGCCTCCCCTTCAGCGGCTGGCTGAGTGGCGTACCACGCCGACACCGCCTGGATATCCTCTTCACTCATACGATCGGCAATAGCCCCCATGAGATTCTGGGGGTCGTTACGACGCGTGTCGTTCTTCCAAGCGTTAAGCTGCGCACTGATATAGCCCGCATGCTGCCCCGCGATGCTTGGGAATGTCTCACCGACGCCCTGGCCACCAGGGCCATGACAGCTCTGGCAGGAAACGATATAAGCGTTCCAGTCGCCGCGTTCCGCTAATTGCTGACCGCGCGCTAGCAGCGCTTCATCGGCATTGTCACCGCCCTGGCCTGGCGTCGCGGGTAGCTGACTGTAATACGCCGCCACGTCGGCAATTTGCTGATCGTTAAGCATATTGGCGAACGTCATCATCGTGGCGTTCTGGCGATCGCCTGATTTGAAGTCATGTAGCTGCTTCGCGATGTAGTTGGCATCTAAACCGGCCAAGCGCGGCCAGGATTCACCACCTGGGATGTTCATGCCTCCACCGTTGGCTTGGTGACAGGCCACACACGTTGTCGATGCCGTTTCACCCCGCGCGATATCCCCCTCTTGCGCCACGCTAGTGCTCGCGATGATGCAGGCTCCTAGCAGCAGGCTGAGCCTGCCCCCATGCACTGTTTTCATACTCCCCCCTTATGCTTCCGTTGTTATGGTCTTACTTGTTTGGACTGGTACGGTGGGTACTCTTAAGTGCGCACGAAAGCCCCCAGAAGTGGCGTTTTCAAAGCGCACATCCCCCCCAAAACGTTGCGTAATCGCAGCAACAATGGCTAATCCCAACCCACTGCCCTGCTGTTTACTAGCCCGCCAGAAACGCTGGGTCAGTTGGGCCAGTGTTTCTTCATCCACCCCGGGGCCTTGGTCGTGCACGGTGAAGGTAATGTCACTATGCGTTTGTGCTGTATGGAGAGTGATAGCGCCGCCCTGGGGGCCATGATGCAAGGCGTTATCGACGAGATTGCGCAGCGCCGTAATCGCCAGCTCTCTAGGCATGGCCAGACACGCATTAGGCAGCGTATCCGGCCACTGGCACTGCCCTGGGGCAGCGGCGCTATCAGCAACGGCCAGCTCGATAACGTGGGCCACATCGCTTGGCTCACCGTCATCAAAGCGCATGCGGCCCTCAACGCGGGCCAGCGTAAGCAGTTGATCTAAGGTATGAGCCAAACGTACGACGCCTGCTTCGGCATGTTTGAGAGCTTCTTGAGCCGTAGGGCCCTCTGCGCGTTGCGCGACCTGTAGGTGAGTTTTAATCGCAGTGAGCGGGGTGCGCAGCTCATGGGCAGCGTCGTTGGTAAAGCGCTGCTCCCGCACCAGGGTTTGATGCACCCGCGTGAGTAAATGGTTGAGCGTATCAATGAGAGGTTTGATCTCTTTCGGCACATCGTAAGTAGAGACCGGCGCCAGCGCTTCCGGGTGACGGCTTGCCAACGACGCCTGCAATCGAGAAAGCGGTGCCAAACCGCGCCATACGCCTATCCATAACGCGATAAGGCTGCCGATTAATGCCACCACAAATGGCACAACGGCAACGCGCACCATGCCGTTTAACAGCATATTGCGCTCATCCATACGGTCCGCGGTGGTGATCACCAAGCCACCACGTTCGTAGGTAAACACACGCCACGTCGTATCGCCTTCTTGACGATAAGCATGGCCCTGCTGCCCCGGCGCAAGGACCTCATCCATATTGGCGTGGGTTCGGGCGATGATCTCACCGCGTGGCGAGTGCACCTGGCAGGCCAAGCCTTCGATGGGCGGAATAGAGAGCGTGTTCATTGTGCTTTGCTCCCACACCTCTTCCGGCAATTGATGCACCAGCCCCGCCACCATGCGCGCGGATTGAGCCAAACGTTGGTCAAGCGTGGCGACAAAGGTTTTCTGCAAATCGTTGAGCAGCCAAGCCGCTGCAACGCCCCATAGCAGCGCCAAAGTCAGCCCCAGCGTGAGTAGCAGGCGGGCGCGCAGACTCATCGCTGCCCCTTGGGCATTTGCCCCGGCACAAACACGGCTTCTGGCTTACCTAGGCGGTAGCCCAAACCACGTACGGTCTCAATAATGCCGCTGCCTAGCTTGCGCCGAAGATGATGAATGTGGACATTGAGCGCGTTACTTTCGACATCGTCGCTTAGCCCGTAGAGGCTATCTTTTAGTTGGTCCGCCGAGAGCACGCTACGCGGGGCGTGAAGGAAAGCCTCCAACAGCACCAGCTCACGGCGTGAGAGCGCGACCCGTTCATCGGCTACCCGCACTTCTCGCGAGGCAGGGTCTAGGGTAAGCGCACCGTGCACGGTCAGCCCTTGGCTACGCCCGGCCACTCGCCGCAGTAACGCATGTAGCCGTGCCACCAATTCATCTAAATCGAAGGGTTTTACCAAGTAATCATCTGCGCCCCTTTGCAACCCATCCACTCTGTCACGCACGGCATCCCTGGCAGTCAGCATGAGCACAGGCGTCGTTACGCCTTCGTCTCGCCAGGCGTGCAGCAGCGCCAAGCCGTCGCCATCGGGCAGGCCACGGTCCAATATCACCACGTCGCTGGCGACACTTTGCATCGCCTGACGCGCAGCCTGCACCGAGGTTACGTGCTCTACCACGAAGTGGTACATCATTAGGCCAGAGCGAATACCCGAGGCCACCAGCGGATCATCTTCAATCAATAGGACGTGCATAGCGGTTTCCTTGTGATGGAGGCAGCATGGCAAAAGCGCATTAACTAAGCGTTAAGCCACAAGGCAAAAGGATTGCGCCAGATCAAAAAAAAGCGCCCTTACCGGGCGGCAAGGGCGTCAATCTTGTAAGCGCTGAGCGCTTAGCGGGAGAGTCGCTGAGCGATAAACCAACCCAATACCATCGCTGCCAGTAGCGCCAGCAGTGGCAGCGTTAGCCCACCAATAGAGGCAATCGCAGGCCCAGGGCAGTAACCTGAGAGGCCCCACCCCACTCCAAACAGCGCCGCGCCGCCTAACAGTTTGGCATCTAGCTCTTGCTTGGTCGGCAGTTGGAATTTGGTACTAAAAAGTGGCGTACCGCGTGCAAAGACTAACCGATAGCCCACAAAGGTGGTGCCCACTGCGGCCCCGAGTACAAATATCAGCGTCGGGTCCCAGGCACCGGCAATATCCAAAAAGCCGAGTACCCGCGCAGGGTCGGTCATTCCAGAAATCGCGAGTCCCAAACCAAACAACAGGCCAGCGAGGTATCCCGCTGCGGTTTTGACGGCCGGTGTGCTCATACCCCACCTCCGATGACATGCCGTACCACATAGACCGTCGCGATGGCCGCGACCAGGAAGGTTCCAGTGGCCGCCATCGACCGGGGCGCTAACCGCGCCAAGCCACACACGCCATGTCCGCTGGTGCAGCCACTGCCAAGCCCCGTGCCTACCCCCACCAGCAGGCCTGCTAACAACATAAGCGGCACGCCGCCTGCAGGTTCACCAATCACCGCACCGGGCACACCTGCCACGTTCCCAAGCCCACCCCCAACAGCCATTACCAGTAGCGGGCCACTAATTAGCCCCGCTAAAAAAGCCACCCGCCAAGCACTGTCTCCTTTAGGCCGCTGAGTAATTAAGCCGCCAATAATGCCGCTAATACCGGCAATACGACCTAGCGCGCCCATCAGCCACACCGCTGAAAGCCCAATCAGCACGCCACCTACCAGCCCTTGCAGGCTCGCCATCGCAGTCACAAATAACTCCTTGTACGATCTAACGCTTGGTTTTGCATGTTGAAATCCCCAGCAGCGGGTAGAGTGGGCAGAAACTAAACAGCCCCGTCGCCAGCGGAATCACGCCGACCCAGCCCCATGCGCCAATCGTACCTGTTAGCGCTAGCACAATGAGCAGTGCGCCCACTGCAATACGCGCCATTTTGTCAAAGCCACCTACATTCGTTTTCATTGCTGGATACCTGCCGATTTAAAGTTGCGCCACCCACCGCTCAAAACCGATTGAGCGGTACTTTTAAGTATACTTGGCCGTTATCTTCGGCAGGCGGTAGCTCGCCTGCCCGCATATTGACCTGCACAGAAGGAATAATCAGGCGTGGCATGCCTAACGTGGCATCTCGCTCGGTGCGCATCTTGACGAACTCTTCCTCGCTAATGCCGTCGTGCACATGGACGTTGGCCTGGCGCTGTTCGGCAACGGTAGTTTCATGCTGATAAGCGTTTCGTCCCGGCGCTTTATAGTCGTGGCATAAAAACAGCCGCGTTTGCTCGGGCAGTGCCAGTACTTTCTGAATAGAGTGGTAAAGCGTGCGGGCGTCTCCGCCTGGAAAATCGCAGCGCGCCGTGCCGTAGTCCGGCATGAATAAGGTATCACCCACAAAAGCGGCATCGCCCACCACATAGGTCAAGCAGGCTGGCGTATGACCCGGCGTATGCAGCACCCGCCCTTCAAGCCCACCGATGTTGAAGGTGTCGCCTTCTTTAAAGAGCGCATCGAACTGGCTGCCGTCCCGCGCAAACTCAGTGCCTGCATTGAAGGCTTTACCAAAAATTTCCTGCACGTCGACGATATGGGCGCCAATGCCAGTTTTGCCGCCCAGCTTGGTATGTAGGTACGGTGCGGCCGACAGGTGATCCGCATGCACATGGGTTTCCATTATCCATTCCACCTTCAGCCCTTTACCGCGCACAAAGGCAATGATCTGCTCCGCAGAACGAACGTCGGTACGTCCGGCGGCGTAGTCAAAATCGAGTACGGAGTCGATGATGGCGCACGCATCGCTATCAGGGTCTTGCACCACATAGCTAAACGTATTGGTGGGCTCGTCGAAGAAGTGGGTCACGATGGGGCGTTGCATAGAGAGCCTCCTGCTGATGGCCTGCTAGCGCTGAGTATGTTTACTGAGTGTAGCGCAAATTAAGTTATATATTTAGATCATTTTGGAACTTACAAGCACTCCACACCGCTATTTTTTTATTAACTCGACTAAGGTATTAACCATAGTGGCCGATAAAAGTAAGGGCTTACTTACTGATTGGATTTTTCACAGGGACACCATGAACCGTTTGACAACGACACAGAAACTTTGGAGCACGCTCGGCATCATTTGGGTGGCGATGCTACTGCTAGTGGGCTGGTTGGCGTGGGAGAACCGCCAAACCATCGAAAGTGAACGTCGCGACAGCATTCAACATATCGTGGGCAGTATCCATGGACAGCTGGAAGCACTACAGGCACGCGCCGAGCGCGGCGAACTAACCGAGGAGGAAGCACAGCAACGGGCCATCGATAACATTGCCAGCGTACGCTTTGGCGAGGACGAGTATGTGTTTGCCTTCGATAACGACCTGGCGATCGTGTCGCACCCTAATCGCCCTAGGGGCGAGGATATGAGCGCTTATCAAGATGCTAGCGGCATGCGGTTATACGCTGCCTTCTTAGACGTTGCCCAAGCCGGTGGCGGTCATGTGGACTATTACTCGCGCCGCATCAGCGGGGATGACCAAGTGCCTAAGGTGAGCTATGTCGCGCACCTGCCAGAGTGGGGCTGGTCGTTGGCCGCCGGCGTCTATGTCGACGACATCAATGCCGCCTTTATTACCGGTCTAATTCGCTCAGCGATTATTTTATTAGTGATTGGCGTGCCGGTGACGCTGCTAATGGGCTGGGTCATTCGTGACGTTGCCCGTCGATTAGGCGGCGACCCGCGCTATGCAGCCACGGTGGTACGCCATATTGCCGATGGTGACCTAACCCAGGCCGCCACACTCTCCGACAAGGATCAGCACAGCTTGCTGTATGACATTAACCGCATGCGCGAAACGCTAGCGGGCACCATCAGCGACATTCACCACGGCGCGGACCAGGTGAATCACGGCGTGGAGCAGATCGTCGGCGTCAATGAAGAGCTCTCCACCCGCACCGAAGAACAGGCTGCTTCGCTGGCAGAAACCGCTTCCAGCATGGAGCAATTAACAGCAACGGTGAAACAGAACGCCGACCACGCTGACCATGCCCGCACCCTGGCCACCAAAACCGCTGAAAGCGCCCAACGCGGTAGCGACGCTATGGCTTCAGTGATTAACACCATGGACAACATCAACAACAGCGCGACGCAAATGAGCAGCATCGTGAATACCATTGATGCCATCGCTTTTCAGACTAATATTCTGGCGCTGAACGCCTCGGTGGAAGCGGCCCGTGCAGGGGAGCAAGGCCGTGGCTTTGCGGTCGTCGCCAATGAAGTGCGCCAGCTGGCCAGCCGCTCTGCGTCCGCCGCCCAAGAGATCAAAGGGTTGATCGAAAATGCGGATGCGCAAGTGGTAGAAGGCAGCCGCCAAGTCAAAAACACGGGTGAAATGATTACCGGTGTGGTGGCGGATATTCAGCAGCTCAGTACGCTGGTACAGGAAATCTCGGCAGCCACCATCGAGCAGAGCAGCGGTATCGAGCAGGTCAATCAGGCCGTGACGCAGATGGATCAAATGACCCAGCAAAACGCGGGGCTGGTACAGCAGAGTAACCACGCGACCCAGCAGCTAGCACAGCTGAGCACCCAACTTCGCCACTTGGTGACTAACTTTAAGTTAAATAAAGAAGCGCACCAGCCTGCTATTGCCGCGCCAGCGGCTCACTCCTCCTCCTTCAGCGACTTTTAATCGGCATTGCCCCCGCCCGACTAGGCGGGGGCTTGCTCACCTTACTTCCCAGCTACACTTCCCAGCTACACCTTGCCCTGGTTATCCAACTCTACCGCTTCGTGCATTCGCGCCAGGATGTCGGGCACCGCAGCCTGTACGCGGTTCCAGCTTGGAATGAACGGCCGTTCGCGGGGGTTATCTAAAAATAAGTTGCCTGCTTCCAGCAGGTTGCTGGCAAACAGCTCTACCGCCTGCTCTTCACAGTGGCGATCCAAACTCAGGCCATTCATGGTGGCGTCGTGATCATAGGCTTCGATCAAATCGAGCGCTAAGCGATAGTACGTCGCTTTTAGCGTGCGGAAGTCTTCACTGCTAAAGCTCACGCCTTGGGTAGCCAGCTTGCGGTACAGCGCTTTGGCGATATCCAGACTCATGCGATTCAGGCCGCCGTTGGCATCATCCTCGCTAACGGGCTGGTGTTTGTGGTCGTAGGCATCGGCAATATCGACCTGACACAGCTGGCGGTGGGAGTAGTTACGCTGCAGTTCAGACAACACCCCGATCTCCAGACCCCAGTCGGCGGGGATACGAATGCCTTCCAGCACATCGCTGCGCATCGCAAACTCACCAGAGAGCGGATAACGGAAGCTATCTAAATAGTCCAAATAGGGTAGCGGCCCGCACACGGTTTTGAGCGCTCGCAGCAGCGGTGTCACCATCAGCCGAGACACCCGGCCGTTGAGCTTTCCTTCGGCAATGCGGGGGTAATAGCCTTTGCAGAAGCTGTAGTTAAACCGTGGGTGAGCCACGGGGTACATGAGCCGCGCCAGCAGGCTACGATCATAGGTCAGAATATCGCAGTCATGCAGCCCCACTGCCGACGAGCGTCCAGAGGCCAGCACGTATCCTGCGCAATACCACACGTTGCGCCCTTTGCCGGGCTCTAAGGCCCCTAAACCGTGACTTTCCAACTCGGCGTCTAGCTCACGCAGGCGTGGCCCGTCGTTCCATAAAATGCGGGTGTGCTGAGGAAGACGAGAGAAAAATTCGCGGGCATATAGGAATTGCTCACGATCGGCGCGGTCCAGGCCGATCACAATCTCATTGAGATAAGGCACCTTCACCAGCTCATCAACAATGGCTGAAAGCGCCGGGCCTTCCAACTCGGAAAACAGCGACGGGAGTATCAGCCCCATCGGACGACGCTTGGCGAATTGGCTCAGTTCCTGCTCAAGCGCCTCTACCGGACGGCGGGTGAGGTTATGAAAGTCGGTGATAATGCCATTTTGATGAAAATCACTCATACGCTGATCCCTCGTTGATTAGGCCGTGACGGACGCTTGGGTGGAAGCCGCCGCTAACCGGCGGTCGTCTCGCCCCCACCAGTGGGCCACCCCCTCGGCCCAGCCTGCTGGCCCGGTTTCCTGAGTGCGATAAAGCGCTGTATTCGTGGGCGTGACGGTCAAGTCGTGGCACCCTTTGATCACAACAGCCTGATCGACGGCATCGAGCATGGATATATCGTTCGGGCCGTCGCCTAGTCCTAATGAGAGCGGCTCACGGCCGCGCAAAGCGGTAAAGCGCTTGATGAGCCAGTCAACCGCGCTGCCTTTATCAGAGGCTTTGCCCATCACATGCCAAAAGCGCCCGCCTTGAGTGAGCATCAAGCCATCGCCTTCCAGCGCTAAACGGAAATTAGCCAGCGCGGCCTCGTCGTCTTCCCAGATAAGCGGCTCGCTGCCTTCCCGCTGCCGGGCCGCTTTTGCGCGGGTTTCGTCTAAACCGGTGAGCGACATCACATCAGCAACATTCAGTTCGCTCATACGGGTAAAACGCACGCCCAAACGCTTACGCCAGACGTTCAGTCGCGCGCGGATAAACCCCACGTCAACACCGGTGTGTTTCACCACCACGCCGTCTAGCCCGCTGCCAGGGCGATCTAACCGTGCGTGACACCAGCCCGGCGGCAGGCCAATCACAGCGCCGTTTTCCGCCACGAACGGCGTCGCCGTTAGGCCTAACGCTTCACGCAGGGAGATCAGTTCGGCACGAGTTTTACTGGTGACTGGAATAACGGGCACGCCCAGCTGTTTTAGGCGCGCCAGCCAAGGCGCTGCAGGAGAGAAGTCGTAACTGTGGTGATCAAGCAGCGAACCGTCTAGGTCAGTAACCACTAAACGCGGCTGAAGGGCCGGGTCGGGGCTTCCAGGGGACTGGGCGAGATTCACCCACTCAGAGTGAGTGCTTGTAGTGCGGGTGTGTTCTGTCATGGCACCACCTTATTGCAATCTTTAAAGACGTTACGCGGGCGTCGTTCTCAGATAAGCAATAAAGCAGAATGCATGCCAATGAAGTTTAGATAATAAAAATCAATTACTTAAACCACAGAAAATAATCTCCGACTACCAAGCACCAAAAAAGCGCACTTAAAAAGCACCAAAACAGTGCAAAAAAACGCCCGCTTTTTTATTCAATCAGTTTTATGTATAAAAATAAGTACAAGAAATTCGCAAAAAAATTGCACAAGCCCTTGGCAAATGCTCACAAATAGCTATACTCGAATTGTACCCACTGGCAACCTTGTACACCCCCTCACCTGATGTCAGTGGGCTGCAGTGAGCCAAGCCCTTTCAAGCCCGCCTCCCCCGGCGGGCTTTTTTTATGTTGTGCCTATCGTCTTATACAAAAGCGTTGTTCATTGCTAACTGCCGCCTATTGAGCGTGAATGACCACCTCTACCCTGCGGTTACGCGCACGCCCTTCGGCGGTGCTGTTATCTTCCAAAGGTTGAGTGGCGGCTAACCCTACGGCTCGCAAACGTTCAGCGGCCACACCCGCGGCCTCTAAAGCTTCAACAATCGCGATGGCACGTGCGCTGGAGAGCGCCCAGTTAGATGAAAACTCTGGGGTATTAATGGTCTGGCTATCGGAGTGTCCCTCTACCCACACTTCGCCATCGTAGCGCTGAATCGTCTCCAGCAGGCTCCCCACTAGCGATGAGCCGCCTTCGGTTAGCTCTGCCGTCGCAGAGGGAAACAGCAGCCTATCTTGTACCCGCAGGCTGATGCCTTCCGCCACTCGAGAGACCTCTACGCCCTCAAGGTTGGGTAAATAGGGCGATGTTTCAACCTGCTCAGCCAAACGGGCATCGATTGCTAACGCACTGCTGATCGCCTCATCACTGACTTCCTTTACGTTTACTGGGGGGCGATCGGTCAACAGCACCATGTAATCAGCCAACGGCGCTGCGGCAACCTCTTCTTCAATGCGCACTAACGGAGTCGGTAATGTAGGGATCGGTAACAATGTGGAAGTGGGTAACGAAGCGTGAAAGCGCTCCACTAACGACGCCACCAATGGCGTCTCTGACACCGGAGTGGGCTCAGGTTGAACGGGCAGTGCTATCAGCGGCGGCACGCTGGGAACGGTGGTAGGACGAGGCGGTAAGCCTGCCACCCCTAGCGCAGCGCTAATAGCCATCGGACTAAGAGTGCCGGGCACGGCCGCCAGCGTGGAGCTTCTCTGCTGGCGGCGCTCATCCAACACAGCGGGCAACGGTACTCCCAGCGGTGCAGCAATGCTGTCACCCGTATCAGGCTCTGCCGTGGCAGGCGACCAATCAGGGCTGGTCACCCCGGCAGCGGCAATAATAATGACAAATAGCGCCACCAGCAGCGTCATGATATCGATATAGCTGATCATCCAACCGTTGTTGCTATCGTCTTCGGGGTAGTTGGAGAGCAGAGAATCATGACGCGGGCCGCTGCGATGGTCTTCAAGCATTGGGGTGATTACTCATTCAAGTTTTTAACCTCGTGGCCGATCTATGCTAAGCATGGCAAACTAGTCTATCAAAAAGCCGTTTAGTAGCGATAAGGAACTACCAGGTGCGCATCCAACCTATGTCATCTCCCATTGTCCACTTTTTACGCCCCGTTGGCCTGGGACTGGCTAGCCTGATGCTAAGTGGCTGTTTTTACGCCAGCACATCGCAAGCCCCCATTGCCACGACCTACCCCTATACGGAACAGCAAAAAATGCAGGCCGCACAGCACTGGGAGGTGCTTGCCCAGCATGAAGCCGCCGGTATTTTAGGCAGTGAACGGGTACGTTTTCGGGATCTGCATATTGCAGCACCAGAACATGAGCAGTATGGCTCTTACTACAGCGGCGGCGAATTCGAACGCGGCTTTAGAACACTACTGACCAGCGAACTGGTTTCTCGTGGCGGTAGTGTCACGACCCAGCCTCGCACTAACGGTGCCACCATCAACATTGACGTGGAAGTTGTCGCGCATCGCGATAGGGGCTATACCCGTCCGCCCTTTGGTGCGTTTACTGCCCTGGCGAGCGGTATAGCCGTTGCTAGTATTCCTCTGGGAAACTGGAGTGAGCCAGCGCTTGCATTGATTCCAGCCGCTATGGTGGCAGACACCACCAACGGCAGTTGGACAGACAAAGGTAACGAAGAGATCATCGTCACCACGCAAATTGTGGAACAGGATCAAATTCTCTACTCCTCTTCCAACATCTATTACATTAACTCGGGTGACCGCCGCCAGTATGCGCCTCACCGAGTCCCCCAGGCTCCTACCACGCCAACGGTTTCTATCACGGATACTTGGTAATATTTATGTCTTTACACTCTCTGCTTATGTTTCCATCGGCTTGCACCTTTCGCGCCAGGGCCATCGTGGCCTTTTGCCTTATGATGCTGCTAGCGGGTTGTACGACACTGGGCAATAACGCTCAACCTCAAGAACCCAAGCCGGACCTCTCAGAGCTCGCCCACGAAGCGGCTCTACAAATGGTCACCAATAATCCAGACCTGACGCGATACAGCCCGATGATTGCGGCAACCTTTGTGAGTATTGATAACCTAAGCCAATCATCTACGTTCGGCCGTATCAGCTCTGAGATCATGGCATCGGCGTTAGCTCAACAGGGTATGCAGGTGCGCGAAGTCAAAATGCGCGACAGCATGTTCATTGAAGAGAGCGTGGGTGAACTTATTCTCTCTCGTCAGGTTCAACGTTTAAGCTCGCAGCATAATGCGCGCTCCATTTTGATGGGTACGTATGCCCAAGGGCAGGACTATCTATATGTGAGTGCCCGAGTGGTTCGCGCAGGCGATGCCATGGTGTTGGGCAGCGCAGACTTCCAGCTTCCTCTGGATAATAATATGCGCAGCTTATTGGAGGCTCAGGGCGGCTGGTAATCATAAGCTCCCGAGCCAATGTCAGACTGAAAGCCTAGCGATACGCTAGGCTTTTCATTTGCTCAATGAAAGGACGACTATGTCTGCACGTCGCCGTAAAAGTAAGCCACATATTGTGGCCGTCAGCCGGGTCATCAAACTGGTTGCTAACGTTGCCAAAGTATTGAGCTATGGGTTTCATGCACTCTTTCCCAACAAGCGTTTTACGCTGCCTGAGCGCGGCGCCCCTTGGCTCTCCTCGCAGCATGACGCTGTGATCCCTCGCATTATTTGGCAAACCAACTTCACCAACAAAGTCACCCTACCGGTGTATCTCAATTACCTGTTTAACCGTTTAATGGCGCCACGCTTTGAGTACCGTTTCATGATTACCCAAGCGCGCCATGACTTTATAGAACAGCACTTTGACTCTGCGTGGCTGGACAGCTATTCCAAGCTGCAAATCGGTGCTGCTCAAGCGGATTTCTGGCGCCTATTGGCCCTTTATCATCATGGTGGTGTGTACCTAGATATCGATGCTCATGCTATCTGGCCACTGGGCAAAGTCGTATCAGCAGACTTAGAGGAGCTCTATGTGACGACTCGCAAGGGCGAGCTGAGCAACTACTTTATTGCCAGCCGTCCTGGCAATCCCAATGTGCTTAAATTAATTGAGCAGGTACATCGCAACATTGAGGAGAATCAGCTTACCAATGTGTTCGAGTTAACGGGGCCTGGAGTGTTCATTAAGCTGCTGGACCAAGAGCAAGTGCCGACCGTGTCTTATCGCCATGCCTGTAACCAAGGCAGTTTCACTAATGAGCACTTTCAGTACATTGATAAAAAAGCGGGAAAATGGACCAAGGAGCAGCAAAAAGTCAGCATTATTCGCCAAGACCCTCCTTCCACGTCTTAATGCACGGCGCTGGCCGTTCACCGCTGAGCCATAAAAAAAACGCTAGCCTGTCAAGGCTAGCGCTTTTTACTAGGCGGTTTTACCCAGCCTAGTGCCCCTTAATGGTGACTTACTTATACACCGGGAAGCGGCCACACACGTCAGCAACTTTATCCAGCACTTGAGCTTCGATAGCGCTGGTATCTTCGCCTTTGGCCAGGACGTCGAGAATATCGCAAATCCAACCTGCCAGGTGCGTGCACTCGTCTTCACCAAAGCCGCGCGTGGTCACGGCTGGGGTGCCGATACGCAGGCCAGAAGTGACGAACGGGCTTTGCGGGTCGTTCGGTACGGCATTTTTATTGACGGTGATGTGGGCGCGGCCAAGGGCAGCATCCGCATCTTTACCGGTCACGCCCTGCTTGATCAGTGATAGCAAGAACAGGTGATCTTCGGTGCCACCGGACACGATGTCGTAACCGCGGTCGATGAAGACCTTCGCCATGGCTTGGGCGTTCTTAACCACCTGCTGCTGGTAGGTTTTGAACTCAGGTTCCATGGCTTCTTTGAAGCAGATCGCTTTGGCAGCAATCACGTGCATCAACGGGCCGCCCTGGCCACCGGGGAAGACCGCCGACTGCAGCTTCTTCTCGATATCCGGGTTGTTCTCTGCCGAGAGAATCACGCCGCTACGCGGGCCGCGCAGAGTTTTGTGCGTTGTGGAGGTCACCACATGGGCGTGGGGCAGCGGGCTGGGGTAAACGCCAGCAGCGACCAAGCCAGAAACGTGCGCCATATCCACCAGCAAGTAAGCGCCTACTTCGTCGGCGATTTCACGGAATTTCGCCCAGTCCACAATCTGAGAATAGGCAGAGAAACCGGCGATGATCATCTTCGGCTTGTGCTCACGGGCCAGTTCAGCGACTTGGTCGTAATCGATCAGGCCCTGCTCATTCAGGCCGTACTGAATGGCATTGTAGTGCTTGCCAGAGAAGTTGGGCTTGGCACCGTGAGTCAGGTGACCACCCGCATCCAGGCTCATACCGAGGATGGTGTCGCCCGGCGTAACCAGCGCTTGGAAAACGGCGCTGTTGGCTTGAGAGCCAGAGTGCGGCTGCACGTTAACGTAGGTCGCGCCGAACAGCTGCTTGGCGTAGTCGATGGCCAGATTTTCAGCGATATCGACAAACTCACAGCCGCCGTAGTAGCGCTTGCCTGGGTAACCTTCGGCGTATTTGTTGGTCAGCTGGCTGCCTTGCGCTTCTAGTACGCGGGGGCTGGCGTAGTTTTCAGAAGCAATTAATTCGATGTGAGCTTCTTGGCGTGCCACTTCTTTTTGCATGGCATCAAACAGTGCATCATCGAATCCGGCAATTGTCATATCGCGGCTGAACATCGGCGGGAACCTCGTTACAAAAGGATCATCATGGAGAAGCGAGGCGGCTATCATACCGCAGCCTGACGCGACTTTCATCGCATCCGCGTCAGGTCCTGCATGAGCATGTTTCATGTTGTCAGCCGACCCTCAAACCTGACCGACCGGACAACCACGCTACTTCAGCTCAAAGGTGAAGGTGAGGCGCTCGCTGCTGCCCATTGGGTTCATTATGAATTGGTTAAGCATAAACGGATTGGGCAGCGCCACATTAACGGTTAACGACTGGGCTTTGCCCGCCATAATATCTACCATGCCCACCATGAGCTTGGTGATTTGCGGGCCAAGCAGCGGCCCTAACTGCTGCGCCTGCGCCCAGGCTTGAGAGATCGCCTGCTCTTCGCTGATCCCTTCTTGAGCCGCTATTTCAGTGGCAATGCGCGGTAACATGCCTTCATCACTGTAAGCCACGGTGACATTACCACCATACAGCGTCGCCGCTTCAAACAGGGCGGGGTTTTGTGTGGACTGTTCTAAGCTGGCCCCTTTGGGCAAGCTGATGGGCACATCTATGGAGAACTCAAGGCCACCGGCTCCGTCCAGCTGCAAATACCCTTCCGAGGTAAGGCGGTTGCGGCTGCTCGGTTCATTAGAGGTTGAGTCATGCCACTGGGAGGCACTTTGACCCTCGGCACTTAAACGCCCAGTACCGCCCGTCAACACACGATTCAAGGCTTGTAGTTCTTCACGCTCGGCGGGGGGCACTAGATGGATTAACTCGCCAAGATCAAACTCCGCACCGCTAAAGCCCGCTTCGCCCACGTAGCTGTTACCTTTTACCCAAGCGTTGTCCAGCAATACGCTCCACTGCTCGCCGGTTAAACTGAAACCGTTGAGTTCGGCATGCTCAAGGCGCTCTTCACCAGGGCGGTCAAGCCCTTCCAGCGCTTCAATGCGCATATCTCCTAATGCCAACGTCGCGGAGATGCCGGTGGCGAGGTCGTTCAGCTCACCGCTAACCCCTTGTAACGCGATGAGACCAACGGCACTGCTGCTCGCGTCTTCTAGCTCTAGGGAATCAATGGAGAGAACACCGGCTAGTGCTTGGCTCTCAAGCTCAGCGGCTAACTCATCTGCTAGGCTGCCCTCTAGCCGGAAGGTAATATCGCTCAGGCTGAGTGCGTTGATGATGCTACCTTCCGCTTCGAAGGTTTCTAACATGGGAACGGCAGCGCCAGGCTCTCGTATTACCAGCTCGCCCACGGTCAACACCGGCGAGTCGAAACCCAATTCAGTCATACTGATGCCATCTAGGGTAATTGACGCTGGCCGTGCGTAACGACCTTCCACGCGGTAACGATCAATCGAGAGCAAATCACCGTTGGTGTAGGTAATCGCCACATCTTCCGCCACGTAGCTGTTGGCTTCTTCTACAAGCTGCCCGATAACCATACTAGCGCCATCGCCTGCCAGCTCTGCTTGTAAATCGGCCTCTAGCTGTTGCAGCGACGCCTGCGCGGCTCCCGCCACTAGCCAAAGCGATACCCCTGCAGCGCCCCACTTCATCACCTTCGCCTGCATGACACGACCTCCCTGTTGAAAGGTTTTAGCATATCACCAAGCTGCATCGCCGCCATCTCGATTTGAGGTGTAGATGGGTGAGGGTTAGGCCATACGAGTTATGCTATTCTCACCAAATTAGTGATGTGCGAACAATGAATCTTAACTTGAGCATCTAGGTATGTTTTGCAGACGTTTTGAACGCCAAGTACATATCACTCGCCACGCGCGAGAACGAATGCTTGAGCGCAACATTAGCGAAGAACAATTGATCGAGTTACTCGAAACGGGCGATACCCGCTTTAAAGATGACACTCGACTCTGGATTGCGAAAGCACTTCCTAAGCGCACCGATAATCTCGTGTGCGGCGATCGTGTTAGAAGATTTATTAGTGGTAAAGACGGTAATGCATCATTTTGACTGGGAGGCCATGCCATGAGAACCACTTACGATGAGGCTGATGATATCCTGGTGCTCCACCTTTCTGAGAAACCGATTGCTAGAGAGGTCTCTCAAGATTGGAACACCCACATTAGCTACGCTGATGACAATACCATCGTCGAAATTGTGGTTCTTGAAGCCTCAAAACAAGGCGCTTGGCCGCTATTGAAAAGCTATGCTGCATGATAATAAAGGGTGGCTCTTGCATAGGAAAGGCGGCTATAAATAGCCGCCTTTTTTATTGCTGGTAGGTTTATGCTTCGCCTAATAATCCTAAGCTAGCAGCCGGGGCTTGGCGGCGCAGGCTGTAGGAGAGCGCGTGGCCGATGACACCTATTAGCAGCGCGCCGCCGATGGGGAGCGTTAGCCATAGGCCGATATGCAGGCGCGGGGTTAAGTCGAGCCAGTAGAGGTAGAGCACGGCGGTGGCGAGCTCTGCAAGCACCGCCCCTAGCAGGCCACTGGCAAACCCGAGCAAGGCATATTCGGCCCCCTGTACGCGGGAGATCATCCGGTTGCCTGCACCAAACACCCGCAGCAGGCCACTCTCGTGGGCGCGTACCGGGCGGCTGGCGGTGAGCGCGGCGTAGAGCACACTCACGCCCGCTAACAGCACCAGAATAAGCACTAGCTCCACGGCGCGGGTTACCTGGGTCAACACATCGCGCACCTGCCCTAGAATGGCATCTACGTTGAGCAGTGAGACACCGGGGAAGTCGCTGACCAGCTCACGCACCAAGCCCTGCTCTTCGTCTGGCAGATGGAAAGCGGTGATGAAGCTATGGCCGAACGATTCCAGCACGCCAGGCGGGAAGATCACGAAGAAGTTCGGGTTAAAGCTGTCCCAATTCAGGCTACGCAGGCTTTCAATGCGTGTTGTGATGCTGTCGCTGCCCACGGCGAATGTGATTTCGTCTCCCAATCCCAAGCCAAGACGCTCAGCCAAACCATCCTCCACCGAAATGGGAACAGTTTCTGAGTCGCTAGGAGGCGTCGCGTCCACTTCGCTCATCCAGCCTTTTGGCTCACTGGCAGGCGTAAACCACTGCCCTGCCACCACTTGGTTACCTTCGGGCAGTTCGGATTGCCACGTCAGGTTAAGTTCACGGCGCAGCGAGTTGTCGCCTCGGGCATCGGCGGGAACAGCATCCCTTGGCGCTTGTCCGTTAATCTCGGTAATACGCCCACGCACCATGGGATAAAGGGTGCTTTGGGTATCGACCCGAGGCGCCACCGCTTGCTCGAACGCATCCCGCTCGCCGGGCTGAATGTTGATGGCGAAGTAGTTGGGCGTATCTTCTGGGAGCTGGTCTTGCCAAGTAGTGAGCAGATCCCCACGCACCAGGACGATCATCGCCATGGCAAAAAACGTGACTGAAAATGCCAGCAGTTGGCCAAGCCCCGCCTGCTTGCGGCGGGCCAGCTGACGCCCGCCTAGGCGAAACGCCTGCACCCACTCGCCGCCGCCCTTAAGGCGCTGCACAGCGCGAAGCAAACCATTCAGCAATAAAGAACTCACGCCCCACAGCAGCGCCAGTAAAGCCGAGCCCCCCACCAGAAGCGCCAAGGCTAGAGAGAAGCTGCCTGAATAGAGCCACAGCAGGCCGCCAAATACGATGCTGGCCACCCCCACCACCAGCCAAGCGGCGGGCGGCAGCGGGTCCAGCTCTCGGCGCAGGACTTTCAGCGCGCTCACCTGCTTGATACGCAGCAGCGTTGGCCCTGCAAACCCCACCAGTACCGCTAGCGCGGTGAAGATACCCAACCATAGCGGCATAATGCCAGGGGGTGGCAGTGTCATGGGCAGAAAGCTGGTCAACAGCCACAGCAGTACGGCTTGGCCGACCAAGCCCAGCAGCGCGCCAATGAGGGAGGCCATTAACGCCAGCCCAATGAGTTGCAGGCTGAAAATCGTCACAAGCTGATACTGGCTGGCCCCAAAGCAGCGCAGCAGCGCAGCGGTATCCAGGTGACGCTCTACGTAGCGGCGGGTCGACATAGCAACCGCCACCCCAGCCAACAGCACCGCTGCTAACCCGGCCAGGCCTAAGTAGCTTTCCGCACGTTGCAGGGCGTTACCCAACTGCGGGCGGTCTACCCGCACATCACGCACTTCTACCCCATCACGCCGTAGCTGTGCCAATAAGCTCTGCACTTGCTCTAACGCGGCGGGCGGCCCGGCAGCCAGCAGTTCAAACTCAATGCGTGACCCTGGCTGTACCAACCCAGTAGCTTCAAGGTCAGCGGTATTGAGCATCAAGCGCGGGTTGAAGTTACCAAAACCTGCAGACTGGTCCGCTTCGCGCTCGATAATCCCGCTAACGGTCAGCTCCGTTTGCCCCACCTGCACGCGGTCACCAATCTCTATCTCAATCAGCTCGGCTAACCGTGGGTCTGCCCAGGCTTCGCCTGCAGGTGGGCCAGAGGCGATTTGCTCGACGCCGCTGCCCCTATCTACGTGAGAAACACCGTAATGCGGGTACACGTCATCCACCGCTTTGAGACTGGCGGGCTGGAAGCGCTCCCCCTGGCTGATCATGGAGACCAAGTCCACCTGATCGCTCAGCGTAAAACCCGCCAGCTCTAGCGTATTGCGTAACTCTTCTGAGAAAGGGTCGCGCTGTTCGAGCACTAAATCGCCACCCAGCATCTGCCCGGCTTGGCGCTCAAGGCCACGCTCCAAGCGATCAAGAAAGAAGGCAATCATGGTTGAAGCGGCCACCGCCAGTACCAACGCGACAAACAGCGCCCGCACATCCGCCGCGCGAAGGTCGCGCTTTAAACTCCGAGCGGCCAAACGCCAATTAATATCACTCATCGTCTTCCCCGCTGTTGGCTGGGGCTGGCTCGAACGGGACTAGCTGGCCGTTGGTGAGGCGCAGGCAGCGGTCGCAGCGGCGCGCTAAGGCGTGGTCGTGGGTGACGAGAATCAGCGTTGTGCCCGCTTCTTTATTCAGCGTGAAAAGCAGGTCGATAATCTGCGCACCGGTATCCGGGTCCAGGTTGCCAGTCGGCTCATCGGCGAACACTAGCTCAGGGTCCGTCACGAAGGCACGCGCAATGGCGACCCGCTGCTGTTCACCGCCAGAGAGCTGTTTGGGCTGGTGGGAAGTACGCTCGCCAAGCCCTACACGCTCCAACCACTGCTGGGCGGTGCGTGTTTCTCCGGCGCGGGGCGAAAGCTCCAACGGCAGCAGCACGTTTTCCAGCGCGCTGAGCGTCGGCAGCAGCTGAAAGTTTTGGAACACGAACCCCACTCGCCCTGCCCGCAATGCCGCGCGGCCATCCTCATCCAGGCGGCTCAGCGCATGGCCAAAGAGTGTCAACTCACCGTCGCTGGGCGTATCCAACCCTGCTAACAAGCCCAGCAGCGTGGATTTACCCGCGCCGCTTTTGCCCAAAATGGCAACGCTCTCTCCCGCCGCTACGCTTAACGACAGGTCGTGTAAGATGGTTAGCGTGCGTTCACCGCTGGTCACTCGTTTGGCCAGCTTTTCCGCATGAAGCACTGGCTGGCTCACCGCATCATGGGGAACCTTCTGGGCAGCCGATGGGTCGGTGTTGGGCGAGCGCGAAGGCGCATCTTCGGTCGTGGTATTGGATGTTGGGTCAGAGGAGTAAGGCATGAAACGTGGATTCCCTTTAGCAATTCAAAAACAAGCAATTCAAAAACTGTTTATCCAGACACTGGCCCTTCAGCAGGGGCAATCGGCCGCCCGCCGTGGTGTATTTAGCGCCGTCATGCTGATCATATGCTTGGGTGCTACCCCTTTATACGCCAACACTTCTGAAGAGAACCTACCGATGCTCCTCGTGATGGGTGACAGCTTGAGCGCGGCGTATGGTATTGAGCAGGAGCAGGGCTGGGTCACGCTGCTGGCGGAGCGCCTTGACGGTGAAGCGCAGGTGGTAAATGCCAGCATTAGCGGCGAGACCACCTCAGGCGGTGCCCAGCGATTTGCCGATATCATCGGACAGCGTGAGCCGGATATCGTTCTGTTAGAATTGGGCGGCAACGATGGCCTGCGCGGTTTACCACCCGCCCAAATGCGCGCCAATCTCGCCACCATGATTGAGCAAAGCCAGCAAGCAGGCGCAGAGGTGCTGCTGTTAGGTATCGATATCCCGCCAAATTACGGTCAAGCCTACCGCGATGCCTTCACCGGGGTCTATCACTCTCTGGCGGAGGAGTACGACCTTTCGCTAGTGCCTTTCTTGCTGGAAGATATCGCCCTCAACCAACAGCTGATGCAAAGCGATGGCATTCACCCCACGGCAGAAGCCCAGCCCATTATCCTAGATAACGTATGGCCTGAGCTTGAACCCATGCTGGAAGAGACGTATCAGGCTTCTTCTCAGTAGTATACTTTGCGCACGGCACTGACTGGCTAAGCACCGTTTTTCATAACTTGCACGCATGTAGTCTAAGAACTACAATATTTTTATGCTCGCTATTAAACAGACCGACACTTACCGATGGTGGGAACGTAAGCTCCGTGATTCGCGCGCAAAAGCACTGATTGCTGCCCGTATTTTCAGGCTGGCCAACGGATTAGCTGGCGATGTAAAACCCGTTGGCCAAGGCATCAGTGAACTGCGTATTCATCATGGCCCAGGATACCGTGTCTATTTTAAACAACGCGGTAACGAGCTTGTCATCCTGTTATGTGGTGGCGATAAAAGCACGCAGCAAAACGATATCGATACAGCGCAGCGTCTGGCAGCAGAATGGGAGGAATCATGAGCGATAAGATTTACGACTATGACCCGGCAGCAGCATTAGAGAACGATGAAGCCATCGCTCTCTTTCTCGCTGATGCGCTGGAAACCGGAGATGCCACTTATGTTGCTAAAGCGATGGGTATCGTAGCGCGCGCTAAGGGAATGACAGAGCTTGCTCGCGAAACCGGCCTCTCCCGTGAGCAGCTCTATCGTTCGTTCAGCGAGCAAGGCAACCCAACGCTGAAGACGATGTTGGCCGTCATGCGTGCACTGGGTATGGACTTGACGGCAAAACCACACCAAGAAGAACCAGTCATGTAAACGTTGATACTTTCTACTGAGGAGATATAGCGCTTTTTTGCCTTAGCTTGTAGTCTTGAGCGATATTTGACCAACGCTAATGGCGTCCATGTCTACTTCCTCATCCCGCCCGCTTTCTACCGTTTCGCGTCGGCAGTTTTTAACAGCTGCTGGCGCGTTGCTATTGGGTGCTGGGCTGGGGATACATCCCTCCTCTGCGGTGGCCTTCAATCCACAACAGCTGCGGCAAAGCATGCAGCAGTTGTATGGGCAAGGCGGTCTCAACGTTTTAGAAGAGTGGTTTGCATTGCTGGAGCGCTTACGTGGCCAGGACGTGCAAGCACAGCTTCGCGATGTGAACGACTTTTTTAACCGGCGCGTGCGCTGGGTAGAAGATATCCGCGTTTGGGGAGAAGAGGACTTTTGGGCAACGCCCTTAGAGGCGCTGGGTAAAGGGCAAGGCGACTGTGAGGATTACTCCATCGCGAAGTACATTACCCTGAAGCAACTTGGTGTGCCGGGGGAGCGTTTGCGTATGATCTACGTTCGCGCCCGTATTGGCCGTAGCCAAATCACCCAGGCTCACATGGTGCTAGGCTACTACTCAACGCCAAATGCCGAACCGCTGGTACTAGACAACATTGCGCCTTCTATTTCACCGGCTTCTCAGCGCAACGACCTAGACCCCGTCTTCAGTTTTAACAGCGATGGCCTTTGGGCAGGTGGCGGCTCAGAATCCCGCGCCGACCCGCTGGCACGGCTGTCGCGCTGGCGTAGCGTGATCGGGCGGATGCAATCACAAGGATTTATTTAAGAGGACTGGCGCTATGTCGCTGATTAAACAGCTTTGGCTGGCCATTATTGCGCTCTTGCTGTTGTCGTTTGTCGGCAGCCTGGCGATCAGTATTACCAGCAGCCGTGACTACATCGAGCAGGAAGTGCGCATTAAGAACGAAGACAATGCCACGACTCTGGCGCTCTCCATGAGCCAGCTGGATAAAGACTTAGTGATTCTAGAACTGCTGATCTCGGCTCAGTTCGATACCGGCTACTACCGCTCAATTATCCTGCGCGATGCCGAAGGTGAGGTATTGATTGAGCGCAGCGCCGGTGAGTACAGTGGCGATGTTCCTGCATGGTTTCGCAGCCTGGTGCAGTTCGATGTACCCACTGGCACCGCTACGATTCAAGATGGCTGGCGGCAGTTCGGCACGCTGGAACTAGAGAGCCAGCACAGCTACGCTTACGCCTCGCTTTGGCGTAGCATGCTAGAACTCGCCGGCTGGTTTTTACTCGCTGGAGCTATTAGCTTAGCGAGTGCCACCGTGATGGTGCGAGGCATCAAACATCCGCTGGTACGTGTTGTCGCTCAGGCAAAAGATATCAGCGCGCGACGTTTTACCACCATCCAGGAACCCCGCACGCTAGAGCTGCGTGAAGTCGCCCAAGCGATGAACGTGCTTTCCGCCAACGTGCGCCAAATGCTCAGCCAAGAGAGCCAAAAGCTCGATGAACTGCGCCGCCATTTGCAGCATGATCGCGTCACGGGTGCTTTAAACCGTGATGTTCTGATGGGCAAACTGGCATCGCTATTAGGCAGCGACGATGCCCGCGCCACAGGCCTGATGGTGATGGTACGCGTGCAAGCCCTAGAGAGTTTGAACGACCTGCTAGGCCACCAAGCCACTGACAAACTGCTTAGCACCCTGGTCTCAGAGTTGGCCGCCCTGGAAACCAGCGCCGACGAAGCGATGATTGGGCGCTTAAACGGCAGCGACTTCCTGCTGATGTTGCCGCTGGAAGAGCAGCCAGACGCCCTACTCCCCCGTTTGCAACAGGCACTGAAAAAGGTCGCTGCTAGTGCCCCAGAGGCAGACATACGCCTAGCGACGGCGGTAGTGGCTTACCACTCAGACGACGAGCGCGGTCCACTGCTGGCAACGCTAGACGATGCCCTGGCCGAAGCTGAAAGTGACAGCAGTACGAGTAATATCGCCCTTCGCCAACGTGAACAAGGTTCATTGTTCAGTAACCATACCGATTGGCGTAACGCGCTAACCGCGGCTATTGCCCTAGGCCCGCAGCTTGCTTATTTCCCCGTGGTCGATGCCCAGAACCGAGTACTGCACTATGAATGCCCGGCTCGACTAGAGTTAGCCAGCGTTTGGCAAACCGCAGGCCTGTTCATTCCCTGGGTTACCCGCTTTGCGCTTGAGCCAGCACTGGACATCGCCGTTGTGAAAAAGGCACTCATTCAGTTGGAAGCAAACCCCGGGCAGTTTATTGGCGTAAACCTCTCGATTGCGTCAATCAACACTGCGCAGTTCGTCAACGAGCTTCGTTTGCTGCTAGAGAAACAGCCTGCCCTCGCTAGCAAGCTCTGCTTCGAAGTGCCTGCTACGCTGACAGCGCACTCCATTGGAAGCCTACGCGGGCTGTGCAGCGCACTGCGGCCACTGGGCTGCCAGTTCGGTATTGAGCACGTGGGAGCGGAATTTACTAAGCTGGCCGACTTACACGATGTAGGGCTTGCCTACCTCAAATTGGATAGCAGCTTAATTCGCGGTATCCATACCTCGAACGAGCAGCAAACCATCGTGCGCGGTATGGCCACACTGTGCCACTCGCTGGGGATTCAGGTGATTGCCGAAGGAGTCTCAACCTCTGAGGAGTTAGAAAGCCTGTTCCGCACAGGTGTGGATGGGGCGACGGGACCAGGCGTACGCTTGAGCTAATCGCTCAGGCTTCTCTGTAGTAAGTTTGTTCAGGTAAACCACGACGCGGCATTTGCCGCGTCAGATAATCCCGCCATCATCACTAATCAAATTCACATCGTTATTAGCACGCAGCGACTTACGCTCCATCACCTTGCTCTGAGCGGCAGCGGGCAAATCGGTAAAGCTGAGCACACCCTTCTCTAGCAGCACTTCCAGCATATCTTCCACTACCCGCACAAACGCTAAATCCGACGCGATCATTTGCGCCGACTGCCCCGTTTGCTGGGCCAGAAAGGCAAACACCTCTGGCGAATCCGCCGCGATGGTGTCATTACACTCAGGCGAGGGCTCTTTGCTGAGCATCACAATCTCCCCACGGGTATTTCGTTTGATGTAGAGCATAGCGGCTTCCTCTGTAAGTAAACGCGCTGATTAGTTGCGAAAAGTAAACCTGGGTTAGAGACGACAAGGCCGCCCGGAGGCGGCCTTTGGGTTGGGTTAGATATTACTGGTCGATTTTCAGCTGATCATTATTCAACATATGCTGAATAACATCTTGGGCGCTTCCACCACCGAAATCAGAGAAACTCTTCCCTTCCAAGCGAACTACTTGGTCTGCGTTCTCTTTATTGCCGGCCAAGTTACCGTCCGAGCTGATATACAGAACCGTATCCGCTCCCTCCTCTTCTGCAACGATATAGGTACTCAGATCAGCAACATTCTCTTCGTTCTGAAGCAACTCAGAGATATCCAAGACATCTCCTTCACTAGCGTTGAAGTCCATCACCGTATCAGTGGCAGGTTGACCGGTAGAGCCTTGATCATTAAGCTCCCACTTGAAGGTGTCTTCACCTTCACCACCAAAGAGGATATCGTTGCCAGCACCACCAATAAGAGTGTCTTCGCCAGCACCACCGATAAGTATATCTTCTCCAACCCCACCATCTAAATAATCATCTCCCCCATCAATCCGAGTGGTATCTATCAACGATTCAAAATTATCTCTTACGTAATCAAGAATCTGTGAATCTTCTGCGACTGAGCCATCATTAACTTCCCATTTTAGGTATTCACGAAGTCCCTGATAACCTAAACCATCATGGCTACCCTCAGCAAAAAAGACTCCCGTATCCTCATTAGTCCATTCAAGGTGATCAGTGTTAATCGAGTCAGCAAAAATAATATCATTGCCAGCTCCCCCAATGAGTCTATCGTCACCCAGCCCAGCCAGTTGATCGAATTCAGAACTTCCATCCAGCGCAGCTGCTAAATCTTGTGCTGTATTGACAATATTGACATCGCCAACAGAACCTGAAACCGTTTTTACGGTATCCTCCCACCTACCGAATGGCCAGAACCCGACATACTCTCGCCCTACTACAAAACTCTCCTCTCCTGTTCCTTGGACTTCAGTGTTATCAAAGAAACGTAGATAATTTTCTGAAACACCAGACCCAATACCAATTGCATTAACTTCCGAAATATTAGACAGGCCGTCAAAGGCAGTTACAGAAGTTTCAAACACTTCAGCAGTCACAAATCCATTTGAGACGACCTGGCCATCACGTCCAGTGTAAGCAGTGGGATCACCGTCTGTTAAAAAGTAAGTTAAATCCTCGAACTCGATCCCACCAACTTGCTGCAAACTAGTTTGATCGTTAAACCAAGACACAGATTGTCCGAATGCAGCTTCATAATTGGTAACACCCGAAGCTTGCAACCCGTTAATCTCATCGATTAATTGCTGTACATTCCCAGCATTCAGCCCTTGTATAGTTAAAGGTGTAGAAGCCGAACTAGCAAAAGCGACCAACTGAATATTAATCATCCCTTCGTGATCTTTCAACTGATCCGCAAGATTTATCAAAGCTTGCTTAGTAAGCTCTAACCTTGACTGAGTAGTACTTCCATCAGGTATGCGATTTCCATTCACATCCCAAGCCATACTTCCTGAAACATCCACAATCAATGAAATATTGTAGTTAGCAGCGGGATCGATAATAGTTTCTTTGCCCCCTCGGTCACCAATCAAAACATCATCGCCGCCGTCTCCAACTATTTCATTATCATCATTGTTACCTACTTGTAAGGATGCTGGTGGCTGAAGAACTGCGCTTTCGGTGTCGCTGGCCGGGTTGCCCGCTTGGTCGGTGACGTCGGCGACCACGGTGATGGTGCCGTCGACCAG
>NZ_JAWJBT010000020.1:0-90607 GCF_046536035.1 Halomonas sp. SIMBA_159 | reverse complement strand
CTGGCTCTGGCTCTGGCTCTGGCTCTGGCTCTGGCTCTGGCTCTGGCTCTGGCTCTGGCTCTGGCTCTGGCTCTGGCGAAAGCGTAGCGGCGCTTTCTACTTCTTCAAGCGACCATGGCGGCGGCGCATCATTGTTCACTTCAGGGCCATACTGATCAGCCACCTCAACGGCATTATCGTCGGGTGGCGCTGCTGCCTGCACCTCAGCAGGCGCAGGAGGCTTAACCTCGGCGGCTACGGGTGCAGGCTCAGGCTTTTTTGCGCTTGATTCATCCACAGAAGCAGCGGTTTCTGCTGGAGTTTCAGGTGAGGCGTTTGCACCAGAGGCCGGTTCACGGCGCAACGGTAAAGGCGTTGCAGGCGGTTTTGGTACGCCCTGGGGGCGGAAGGCCAGCATACGCAGCAGCGTCATTTCCAAGGCGCTGCGTAAATCCGGCGCGTGGACCATATCGCCGCGCCCCTGAATGCCAATCTGGTAATAGAGCTGAATATCTTCGGCGGTAAATCGACTGGCCAGCTGCTGGATTTGCGCGCGGTCTCCATGGCTGTTATCCACGGCATCAGGCACCATTTGCGCAACGGCTAAGCGGTGCAGGATGGCCGTAAGCTCATCCAATACGGCAGCAAAATCCGGGCCCTGCTCGGCAAGCTGAGCCACTTCTGCCAACAGTGTTTGAACATCGACGTCTGCTAACGCTTCCACTAGGGCCAGCACATGACGATGGTCCAACGTGCCAAGCATGGCGGCCACATCAGCATGGCGAACGGCCCCTTGGCCAAACGCGATGGCTTGATCGGTCAAGCTCATCGCGTCACGCATGGAACCTTCGGCCGCTTTACCTAATAGCCACAGCGCGCTTTCATCATACTCAACGCCCTCTTGCCCCAGCACATAGGTCAAATGCTCCACCACACGCTCAGGTGGCATATGCTTCAAGGTGAACTGAAGGCAGCGAGAAAGCACCGTCGCGGGTAGTTTTTGCGGGTCGGTGGTCGCTAGCAGGAATTTTACGTGGGGAGGCGGCTCTTCCAGCGTTTTCAGCAGCGCATTAAAACTGCTGGTGGAGAGCATGTGCACCTCATCAATGAGATACACCTTATAGCGCCCTTGGGTGGGGGCGTACTGAACGTTATCAAGCAGCTCGCGGGTATCTTCTACTTTGGTACGCGAGGCGGCATCGACCTCAATGAGATCCACGAAGCGGCCTTCATCAATGGCTTGGCAGCTGTCGCACTGGCCGCAAGGGGTCGAGGTAATCCCCTCATCTCCACGCCCTTTGGCGGTGCAGTTAAGGCATTTTGCTAAAATACGCGCAAGCGTGGTTTTACCAACGCCGCGGGTACCGGTAAATAAGTAGGCATGGTGTAAGCGACCCTGATCGAGGGCGTTTACTAAGGCACGTTGAACATGGGCCTGGCCCACGAGCTCATGGAATGTACGTGGCCGCCATTTGCGGGCCAGAACCTGATAGCTCATTGAGCAAAACTTCCTTAGGCGGGCTGACAGTCGATGCTAAACGGCCAAACGATCACCGTTAATGCTAAGTGTTGGTGTTTAATCATGCACCATTCTAGCGGCTGCACCGCAGCCCGCCAACCGCCCGGCCACTGCCGGGCGGCACAAGGCGTTACGCTTAAGCGTTGTCGCCACCTTCAGCAGCAGCGGCACGCTGGGCAGCTTCTTTCACCAGCATTTCCAGTTCGCCGTTTTGATGCATTTCCATCACGATATCGCAACCGCCTACCAACTCGCCCTCTACCCACAGCTGGGGAAAGGTCGGCCAGTTAGCAATTTTCGGCAGCTCTGCGCGGATATCGGGATTATCCAGGATGTTGACGAACGCAAAACGCTCGCCACAGCTCATCAGCGCCTGAACCGTTTGCGAAGAAAATCCGCACTGAGGAAGCTGCGGCGTGCCTTTCATGTAAATCAAAATCGGGTTTTCGCTGATTTGGCGCTGAATATTTTCGGCAGTCGTGCTCATGATGTGCTCCTAAACAAGTGATGTGATCCAAGCCAGTTTACGCAATTCGTCAACTCGCTTTAACCCCACGACCCAGCAATGCCTTGGCATGGCGCTACACCAATACCTGAGCAAGTTACTCGGCCTTAACGCGTGGGCGCCATTCTACGCATGCTGCCCGCGTTGCGCATCCCCCGCCGCATCGCTAGGATGGTGTTTTTGCGCGGAGAGAAGTCATCATGGCGACACGCCATTTCCTTACCCTGCTGGATTTAAGCCCAGATGAGTTGGCGTACTTGATCCAACGTGCCATTAAGATCAAAACCGATCTAAAAGCCACTGGCCCGGTCTACACACCGCTACCCAACCGCACGCTGGCGATGATTTTTGAAAAATCCTCCACCCGAACCCGCGTCTCCTTTGAAACAGGCATGGCACAGTTTGGTGGTCACGCGCTGTTCCTTTCTCCTCGCGACACCCAGTTAGGCCGCGGCGAGCCCATTGAAGACACCGCACGCGTACTGTCTGAAATGGTCGATGCGGTGATGATTCGTACTTTCTCTCATCAGGGTTTGGAAACTTACGCCAGTGCCAGTAGCGTTCCGGTGATTAACGCCTTAAGCGACGACTACCACCCCTGCCAACTGCTGGCAGACGTGATGACCTGGACAGAACTACGCGGCAATATTAAAGGCCGTACCGCGGTGTGGATTGGCGATGGCAACAACATGTGCCACTCCTGGATTAACGCCGCACGCCAGTTTGGCTTCAACTTGCGGGTATGCTGCCCGAAAGGCTATGAGCCCCGCGAAGACATCATGGCCGCGGCGGGTGACTGCGTCAGCCTGCTCCACGACCCGCAAGAAGCCGCTAAAGGCGCTGACTTAATCACTACCGACGTATGGGCATCGATGGGTCAGGAAGAGGAACAGGCGAAGCGAGAAGCGGACTTTGCAGGCTTCCAGGTCACCGAGGCCATGCTGGATACCGCACAGCCTGATGCCTTATTCCTGCACTGCTTACCTGCGCACCGTGGTGAAGAGATCAGCCATACCTTGTTAGACGACCCACGATCAGTGGTGTGGCAAGAAGCAGGCAACCGCCTGCACGCCCAGAAAGCATTGATTGAGTTTTTGCTGCTAGGCAAAATCGACGCGTAACGCCGCAACCGCCCTGCGGGTTACTGCAGGGCGGAGCTTGACCTTAAAACTAGCGCGACCAAATTCCAAACAGCATAAAAAAACGCCACGTTACGAGTAACGTGGCGTTTTTGAAATAATGGTGGAGCCTAGCGGGATCGAACCGCTGACCTCAACACTGCCAGTGTTGCGCTCTCCCAGCTGAGCTAAGGCCCCACAGGCTGCATTTGCGTGCAGCGGTGCGAATACTAAGTGACAACGTGTATTAGGTCAAGGTTTAAAGCAAACAAGCAACTACTAATTCTCCTTCGCCAAGAGCTGTGGCACTCTATAGGTTCGCAGCGTGCGTATCGCCCGAGTCCACGATGATTACCTGCAGGAGCCAGACCTTTGATCAACGTTTTAATTGCCGATGATCACCACCTGGTGAGAACCAGTATCGCTCACCTGCTGAACGAAGAGTGCGACATTAAAATCGTAGGTGAAGTCGATGATGGGGAAAGTGCGGTAGCCCAATGTCGGCAGCTGAAACCCGACATCGTTCTTATGGATATTCGTATGCCCGGCATTGGAGGCCTGGAAGCCACTCGCCGCATCCATCGCACGCTGGCCGACGTTAAAGTCATTATCCTCACTGCCCACTTAGAAGACAGCGTCTTGAGGCGAATGCTGGAGGCGGGTGCATCAGGCTTTCTCAGCAAAGGGGCTGACGCAGTCGAAATGACTGAGGCGATCCGCCAGGTCTTTCATGGCCGTCGATATGTCAGCCAAGAAATTGCCCAACGCTTGGCGCTGGCGCACTTCACAGACGAAGATAACCCCTTTAGCCACCTCTCCCATCGAGAGCTACAAATTGCTTTGATGATTGTTAACTGTCAGCGCGTCCAGGATATCTCTGACCGTTTACACTTAAGTCCCAAAACGGTTAACACCTATCGTTATCGCCTGTTTGACAAGCTTCAAGTGGCCACGGATGTTGAGCTAACCCATCTCGCACTCCGCCATGGACTTGTCGAGGGCTTTGACGCCATCCTGGGATAGACCTACCATCGCAGCTTCTTGCCGTTTGAGAGCGCCGATGCCCAGCTATGACTTTTGATGCCAAGCAGTTTCTAAGCTCCGTAAGCTCTTCACCGGGCGTCTACCGCATGCTGGATGAAGAGCAAAACACGCTCTACGTCGGCAAAGCCAAACGTTTAAAGGCGCGGCTGGCAAGCTATTTCCGAGGCCAGCTCAACACCAAAACCCAGGCGATGGTGGCACGCATTGCCGATATTCAAATCACCGTCACCCGCAGCGAAACAGAAGCCCTGCTGCTTGAACAAACGCTGATTAAGGAGCTTCGTCCGCCTTACAATATTTTGCTGCGGGACGATAAATCCTATCCGTTTGTGTTTGTGACTGATCGGCACCCCTACCCCGCTTTGGAATATAAACGCGCTCGCCAGCGTCGCGATGACGGACGCTATTTAGGCCCCTATCCTAGCAGCGGCGCGGTGAAAGAGAGCCTAACGTTAATGCAGAAAATCTTTCGCATCCGCAACTGCGAAGATAGCGTTTTCGCCCACCGCTCTCGCCCCTGCTTGCAGTATCAAATCCAGCGCTGCAGCGCTCCTTGCGTCGACTACATCTCCGAAGAGGAGTACCGCCAGGATGTTGAGCATGCGGTGATGTGCTTAGAGGGCAAAAGCGAACACGTGACTCAACTCTTAACACAAGAGATGGAAACAGCCAGCCAAGCGCTAGACTTTGAAGAGGCCGCTCGCCTGCGCGACCAGGTTCAACAGCTGCGACAGCTCCAACAGCGCCAATTTGTAGACAACGAAAGCGGCGATGCCGATGTATTTGCCTTGGCCCAGCGCCCGGGGGCTATCGGCATATCCATTTTAAGTGTTCGAGATGGCCGTCTGCTGGGCGCTCGACACCACACCCCCAAAAACGATCTCGACTTGCCACTGGAACTGCTGCTGACCGAAGTGGTCAGCCAATACTATTTTGGCCAGCCCCACAACGTGCCTGGGGAAATCATTACCAGCCACCCGTTGGAAGACAGCTCGCTGATTGCCAGCGCACTGTCTCAGCAGGCAGGCAAAAAAGTCAGAGTGGCAAGCCAGGTGCGCGGGCATCGCGCTCAGTGGCAGCACCTCGCCGTGACCAATGCCGAGCAGCAGCTTGCCTCCCAACTGGCCAACAAAACCCAGCTCACTCAGCGCTTTGAAGCCCTGCAAAAAGCGCTTGGCCTGGAGAAAGTGCCAGAGCGCCTTGAGTGCTTTGACATCAGCCACAGCCAAGGTGAAGCCACAGTGGCCTCCTGCGTGGTTTTTGACCACCAAGGCCCGCGCAAAAGTGACTATCGACACTTTCGTATTGAAGGCGTCGCAGCAGGGGATGATTACGCGGCCATGCAACAAGCACTGACGCGTCGTCTGAAGCGGGTAAAAAGTGGAGAAGCGGTAGCGCCTGATATTTTGATTGTGGATGGCGGGAAAGGTCAGCTCAACATGGCACGCGGCGTATTAAACGATTTAGCCGTCACCAATATCATTTTATTGGGCGTTGCCAAAGGCACCACCCGCAAAGCAGGGCTGGAAACGCTGTTCTTAGAGACCAGCGATAATCCTCTGCCATTAGATCCGGCCTCTCCAGCACTGCACTTAATCCAGCACATACGCGATGAGTCTCACCGCTTTGCCATTGCTGGCCACCGCGCAGCACGAGACAAAGCGCGAAGAACGTCAACGCTGCAGGACATACCCGGCATAGGCCCCAAACGGCGACGTGAACTTTTACGCTTCTTTGGCGGCCTACAGGGCGTGCAAAAAGCCAGCCGCGACGAGCTAGCCAGAGTTCCGGGCATTAACGCGGCCCTAGCAGAGACCATTTATACGGCACTCAATCGATAAACCTGTTCTTAACATGGATGCAATGCGCTAAGGGGGATAGAATGACCCAGCACATTACACTCCGACTTTCATGATTCTCCGGCAAGGATCGCGCCCTGCGATGAACATACCCAACATACTCACACTGGCAAGAATCGTCTTTATCCCGCTATTGGTAGTGCTGTTTTACCTACCATTTAACTGGAGCATGCCAGTGGCTGCCGGGCTATTTGCCCTAGCATCAGTCACCGACTGGCTTGACGGCTATCTTGCTCGCCGCTGGAATCAGTCCACGCCTTTTGGCGCGTTCTTGGACCCCGTTGCCGATAAGCTAATGGTTGCTGTGGCACTGGCCCTGCTAATTGAGCGTTTCGACACACTCGTTCTTACCTTGCCTGCCCTAGTGATCATTGGTCGTGAGATTGTGATTTCGGCTCTTAGAGAGTGGATGGCCGAAATGGGAAAACGCGGCATGGTGGCAGTGTCTTGGGTTGGCAAACTTAAAACCACGCTGCAGATGATTGCCATTTTGGTGCTACTGGCCTTCCCGCCCGGGCATGAGATTGCGCTACTGGGCGTGGTGATTCTTTATGCGGCAGCGGCCCTTACGCTGTGGTCGATGATTCAGTACCTGAAAGCTGCCTGGCCGCACCTCAGCCGCTCCATGTAGTACAAGTAGAGAGCAAACCCAGAGTAAGTAAACAAAGCAAGACAGTGGGTATCACAGTAGCTTCTTGAACCCATTAGGAAATTGATTGTTTGACAAGCGCGAAACGATGCGTATAATTCGCCCTCGAGTCGAGCGGGAATAGCTCAGTGGTAGAGCATCGCCTTGCCAAGGCGAGGGTCGAGAGTTCGAATCTCTTTTCCCGCTCCATTTGGTTCACACCAATGACTTGTTAGGCTGGATGGCAGAGTGGTTATGCAGCGGACTGCAACTCCGTGTACGCCGGTTCGATTCCGACTCCAGCCTCCATTTTCAGTGTAGCGATCGCTAATACAGCGCCGATACACTGCCCGGATGGCGAAATTGGTAGACGCAAGAGACTTAAAATCTCTCGGAGGTAACTCCGTGCCGGTTCAAGTCCGGCTCCGGGCACCATTCAATCATTAATTATTTAATGATCACGCTGCGAGATGTCACCATCTACGCGGCTTTTTGTATGTGTATTTCCCTTCTTTAGCACCCTTCTCTACCCTTCCGATTTTTTGTCTGAACGCATCGCTTAGCATCAGCGGTCACGCTATGATGCCCTTCTTATTGTATTAACGGTTTGAAGGAGCGGGCTGAATGAGCACGCCAACATCTGACATTTTGATTATTGGCGGCGGCGTTGCTGGCCTCACCCTAGCGCTCGACGTTGCTGATCACCTGTCAGTTACCTTGGTACGCCCAGCGCTAGATGACCAGGGCGCCAGCCGCTGGGCTCAAGGCGGGATTGCTGCCGTGCTATCGCCAGACGACCATCTTGACGATCATGTGAATGACACTCTGATTGCGGGTGACGGCTTGTGTGACGAACAGGCGGTTCGCTTTACCGTTACCCATGGGCCTGAAGCCATTCAGTGGCTGATTGATAATGGCGTTCCCTTTACACCAGACCCCGACCCTAATGCTCGCTACCCATATCACTTAACGCGAGAAGGCGGTCACAACGCACGGCGTATTATTCACGCCGATGATGCAACAGGCCGCGCCGTGGTCGAAGCCCTAGTGAATAAGGTGGCTGCCCACCCTCGCATCACACAGCGCAGCGACCTCACGGTACTTACTCTCTTAGCCGACCCATCTGGCCGCTGCATTGGTGCGCAGGGTGTCGATAGAGAGCAACGCCTGCAAACACTTTTCGCCCATCACACGGTGGTCGCCACCGGGGGAGCTAGCGGGCTCTATCGGCATACCACCACCCCCGCGCCCAGCAGCGGAGAAGGCATGATGATGGCAGCCGAGCTAGGGGCAACGCTGTGCAATCTTGAATTTCAGCAGTTCCACCCTACTTGCCTCTTCGACCCAAACGGCCCCGCGTTTTTAATTAGCGAAGCCGTAAGAGGAGAAGGCGGACACCTGCTCAACGAAGCAGGTCAGCGTTTTATGCTCGACCTAGACCCACGTGGGGAGCTAGCACCTAGGGATATCGTCGCCAGAGCCATTGATGCGAACATCCAACAAGGCACTTTAGGGCATGTATGGTTGGATATTCGTCATTTGGGCGAAACCGCTATTCGTCACCACTTCCCCACTATCGAGGCTCACTGCGCCTCACGGGGAATAGACATTACGCGCCAGCCCATTCCCGTCGTACCAGCTGCTCATTACAGCTGTGGCGGGGTCGCCACCAATCATGTAGGCGCCACCGATGTGGCCAATCTCTATGTGATTGGAGAAACAGCCTATACCGGCTTGCACGGAGCGAATCGCATGGCCAGCAATTCGCTGCTGGAATGCTTGGTCTACGCCCGAAGCTGCGCTCAGTACCTGCTCTCGCTCCCCCAACCGCTGAACCAGCCGGCAAACGCAAACAACCACCCAGCGCTCGCTATTCAGCCGACCCTTCACGTTGATCTAGAAACACTCAGCGCACTGCGCCGTGACATGCGTCGCGTGATGAGCCAATACGTATCCATTGTCAGAAGTAATCAGGGACTTGCCGATGCCAGAGAAGCACTCATCGGCATTCGAGCAGAATTGAAGCGTGTCGATAACACGCTGTCACACCCAGAAAGCGTGCGACTCAAGCAGGCGATTACACTTGCTCAACTCACCGTGCTAGCGGCCGAGCAGCGCCATGAGTCACGAGGCCTGCACTACTCGATTGACTGGCCAAACCACCTTCCCTCTTCTAGCCCTTCTCGGCTAACGCTAAAAAACCTAGCCCAACCCGCCTAACGTTAGCGCCCTGGCCGATGGAAACATCGTCGCAGGGCGCGCTGGCTAGTAGTGGAAAGGCTGTCTGGCCACACCCACAGCCGCTGTGAACCGATACGTAACCCCACCAGCCACGGCCCAAGGTAGTCGCAGCCCACACCGAATGAAGGCCCACTCTCTCCCGTACTCAGCAGCCAGCCACCCTCAAACTGACTGCCCGTATCGGTAATCTGTAACACGCCGCATGGTTGGGCGCCATAAGCGCGATATACAAGCCACAACCCACCGATCAGTACAATCCCACCCACCCAGAGGCCCGCCACCCAACCAGTGGTGGCAGCCAGCCCCAGGGTCAACACACCTTGCAACCCACCGCTAAGCTTAGAGCGTGCGATAAGCAGAGTTATCGGTGGTTTCAGCATGCTCAACAATCATTTGTACAAGATGGCGTAGCTCAGGATCCTCAGGCCACTCCCTGTGCATGAGCCAAACAAACAGATCCTGATCCTCTTCTTCGATCAGGCGCTGATAGGACAACTGCTCCTGTTCGCTCAGCGTGTCGAAGCGTTTTTCTAGAAACGGAATTAACAGTAAATCCAGCTCCCACATACCGCGCCGGGAGTGCCAATAAAGCCGCTTACGAAGTACCGCAGCAGGGGAAGTATCGTCGTTCAACGTTAGCCTCTCCGAGTAAATGAAATGAAATGTCAGTATACCGAAGCTGTGGGGTCGCGCCAGCGCCGAGCTTCGCCTATGCTGTTACTCAGCTTCGTACTAACTTGCCTAGTACCTTGTTTTATCTGAATTGTTTTATGCGGTTATGCGCAGTATGCTGATTTCGAAGTTATCGAGGTCGCATGTGCGTTACGGCCTTTAAAGTTCGCAGGGAGCCAACCGATGACCAAATCTGAACTAATCGAACAAATCGCGATGCGTCAACCGGAGCTATCCGCCAAAGAAGTCGAAACGGCGGTGCGTATTATCTTAGATGATATGACGGACGCCCTGGCCAGTGGAGGGCGAGTGGAAATCCGTGGTTTTGGCAGTTTCTCGCTGCATTACCGTGAGCCGCGAACAGGGCGCAACCCTAAAACCGGCGACCCGGTAGACTTAGATGGCAAGTACGTGCCACATTTTAAACCGGGTAAAGAGCTACGCGAGCAGGTGGATGCAAGTCGCGCATTAGGTTATTAAATGCGTTAATAGCACCATCCGACCTTCTGCGGGATGACGTCGCGCCCAGACTCAGACACAATAGCATCACCGTGAACGTCACTGACTAGGAAACTCTCATGCGTTGGATCAAAGGGCTGATTCTGGCCGTCATTTTATTGGTAGTGCTGCTGGTCGGCATTCTGTTTGCTGTGAACAACCAGCAGGCGATTGCCTTGAACTTGATTTGGGCAGAACTGCCTGCCGCGTCACTCTCCGTATGGCTTCTGGCCACATTGACGGTAGGCGTCATCGTCGGAATGCTGGCCATGCTAGGTGTTTATGTTCGCCTGAAGGCCCGGCTGGCACGCAGCGAGCGCCACAATAAGCAGCAGCGCAAAGAGCTTGACCAGTTACGCACCCAGGGGTTGAAGGAACTGGCGTAAATGCATGACGCGGTACTGCTAGGCGTACTCATGGCAGCGATTGCCATCGGTTTTGGCCTGGGTGCGCGCTTCGCTTACCGTCGCCAGCAAAGCCTTCCCACAACGCGCTCTCCCGGCCCATCGCGAGAGTACTTCGTCGGGCTCAACTATTTACTGAATGAGCAGCCCGACGAAGCCATCAATACCTTTATTCATGCCCTAGATGTGAATAGCGACACTGTCGATACCCACATCGCCCTAGGCAAGCTCTTTCGTGCACGGGGAGAGGCTGATAAAGCGGTTAGCATTCATCAAAACCTGCTAGCGCGCCCGGCACTGTCTACCGCCACTAATGATACCGTTCAGCTTGAGCTCGCCCGCGACTTCATGGCGCTGGGCGTACATGACCGTGCGCAGCGACTGCTACGTAGCTTGCTTGAGAACGCAGCCGATGAAGCGCTGCGCTTAGAAGTAAAGCGACTGCTCATTGATCTGCTGGAGCGAGAAAAAGAGTGGCAGGACGCATTAGAGATTGTGCAACCGCTGATTAAACAGCAGCCCGCCATGCGTCGCCCTGCCTCTCACTGGCTGTGTGAGCTGGCACAGCAAGAGATTAACCAATCGAGTCGCGCACTGGCACGCAAACACCTTAAAAAAGCACTGCAATTAGATGAGCGCTGTGTCCGCGCCACCCTGATGCTGGCAGAGCTTGAAATGGATAATGGCCACTACGGCAAAGCCATTGAGCGACTTAGCCATATCCCACAGCAGGATGTCGCCCACGTCCCCACCATGCTACCCGCGCTACAGCGCGCTTATATGCGCAGTGACGATTTACCTGGTCTGGAAAACCATCTGCAAAACCTGCTGAGCCAAGCCCCCTACACCAGCGTGATTGTGGCGCTGGGGGCGCTCGTTCATCAAAGAGACGGCGTGGACAGCGCAATTGAACGAACGGGTGCCTGGCTAAGTGAAGCTCCAAGCCTCGGAGGGCTTGATTACTTAGTGGACCTTTACTTAGAAAGTGAGCGGCTGGCGGGTAAAACTACCCCTGACACCCGCCTGATGCTGCTCAAACATCATACGGGCGCACTGTTGACAGGCAGGCCTCGCCATCGCTGCCGTCGCTGCGGTTTCAGCAGCGACAATCTTGCATGGCAGTGCCCTAGCTGCCGCCGCTGGGGCACCATCAAACCCATTACCGGCGTGGAAGGCGAGTAGCGTCACACACCCGCTAATTCAGCCTCAATGGCCGCTAAAGCGACCATAGGGTCTTCTGCCTGAGTCACTGGGCGACCTATCACTAAGTGGGTGCTGCCCGCTAGCATCGCATCCGCCGGCGTCATAATACGCTGCTGGTCGTTTGCCGCTGCAAAGCTTGGGCGAATCCCCGGAGTCACCTTCAAAAAATCGCTGCCACAGTGCGCTCTGATCTGCCCGGCTTCCTGGGCAGAGCATACAACGCCGCCTAATCCACTTTGTTGAGTCAACGCTGCCAAACGCATCACCTGCTCAGCCGGGGTGGCGTTCACACCCGCTTCTTGAAGGTCCTCAGCCTGCATACTGGTTAACACGGTTACGGCTATTAGGTGGGTGGTCAGCTGATGGTCTGACAGACGCTTAGCGGCAGCTTCCATCATTTTACGCCCACCCGAGGCGTGAACATTCACCATCCACACGCCCTGCTCTGCGGCCGCCTGCACGGCACTCGCAACGGTATTGGGAATATCGTGAAATTTGAGATCAAGAAACACGTCGAAACCACGACCATGGAGCGCCTCTAACACCGCAGGACCGCTACGAGTAAAAAGCTCTTTACCCACTTTGACACGGCAACGTGCTGGATCAAGCTGGTCAGCCATGCATAGCGCTGCATCAAGCGAAGGGTAATCCAAAGCGATAATCAGAGGGGAATCGGGGGACACGCGCTTACTCCGTGTTCGTAAAGGCTTAAAAAGGCTCATGTAAGGGCCGGACAGCTCCGTGAAGAAGACTGCACCGCTGGTACCTCAAGGTCGCTAGTGTACCAGCCCTACTCGGCTTGCAGTGTAAGCGATTCACCATTTACCTATAGCCAAATGCTTACAAAAAGTATCGTTAATTGCTTACAGAACTTACGGTTTGAAACGATTAAGTTTACTAAGGCGCCGACCAAGAAGGTGGTCGCAACCATCAGCCACCACGCTGAGCAAACCGGTGGTTCAATAGAAATGCAGAAGGGATATTCACCATGCAGACAAAATTTAAATGTTTTGTAGCCGCTTTACTGATTAGCCTGAGCCTTGGTTTATCAGGCACAGCGATGGCTCAAGCCGTTGCGCCTATCAACGTCAACAGTGCAGACGCAGAGCTTCTTGCCGAACTGCCGGGTATTGGCCCCAGCCGCGCGGCAGCCATCATTGAAGAGCGTGAAACGAATGGCGCCTTTACAGATGCCGACGACATGACGCGTGTCAGCGGCATTGGGCCCGCTACCGTTGACCGCATGCGCGATCAGATCACATTTGACGAGTAAACGTCACAAGTAAACCCCAGCAGCACGATGTGTTCGGCCACCGCGCGACACACGCCGACGGTGGCCATTCCCATACACCGCTTACATTGTATCGCCAGGCACTCGTACTCGTCCTTCCATTAAGATGCGCGCACTGCGGCTCATCACTGCCTGATCAATCTGCCAGCGCCCGTCTACTAGGCTGGCTTTCGCCCCAACCCGAAGTGACCCTGAAGGATGCCCAAACGTCACCGCTTCACGCTCAATGCCACCGGCCGCTAAATTCACCAACGTGCCCTGAATCGCTGCAGCAGCACCAATCGCCACCGCCGCTGTGCCCATCATGGCGTGGTGTAGCTTGCCCATCGAGAGCGCCCGCACCACCAGGTCAATACTCTCTGCATTAACAGCTTTCCCACTCGATGCCGTATAGCTAGCCGCAGGGGCCACAAAGGCCACTTTGGGAGTATGCTGGCGGCTGGCGGCCTCATCCACGTGGTTAATCAACCCCATGCTGACGGCCCCGTGGGCGCGAATCGTTTCAAACATCTCCAGCACACGGGAATCCCCGTTAATCGCCTCTTGCAGCTCACACCCGGTGTAACCCAGCGCCTCAGCATTGACGAACACCGTTGGGATACCGGCGTTAATCAGCGTTGCTTTCAGCACACCAACGCCCGGCACATCCAGGTCATCGACCACGTTGCCGGTGGGAAAAATCGCGCCCTCGCCATCGGCGGGGTCCATAAACGCGACGGGGATTTCTGCTGCTGGAAAGGTCACGCCATCCAACTCAAAATCACCGGTTTCTTGCACCTCACCATCCGTAATGGGCACTTGGGCAACAATGGTTTTCTGAATATTGACCTGCCAAATACGCACTTCTGCGATGCCGTTGTGCGGCACCTTCGCGGGGTCCACTAAGCCGTTGGCGATAGCGTAAGGCCCTACCGCCGCAGATAGATTGCCGCAGTTACCGCTCCAGTCCACGAAGGGCTTATCGATGGAGACTTGGCCAAATAGGTAATCCACATCGTGATCGGGAGAGTCACTCTTCGAGAGGATCACCGTTTTGCTGGTGCTTGAGGTTGCTCCGCCCATACCGTCAATCTGCTTTTCATAGGGGTCGGGGCTACCAATTACCCGCAGCAGCAGCTTATCCCGCGCCTCACCGGGCACCTGAGCGGCGGGGGGTAGGTCGCCCAGAGTGAAAAACACCCCTTTACTGGTGCCGCCCCGCATATAGGTGGCGGGAATACTGATTTGTGCTTTATGAGCCATGACGCACCTCTTAAAAAATAGCCTGGCAACTGCCAGGCTATTCGCTATCAATCACACCCTTACCATTGCGCTGAGACCACTAGGCAACGGAGGATTCCAAAAAGTCCTGGGCAAACCGCTGCAGCACGCCACCGGCTGAATAGATGGTCACTTCTTCAGCCGTATCCAATCGGCAAACCACTGGCACGCGCTCGGTGCTGCCACTGGTGCGGTGAATGACCAGCGTGAGCATGGCGCGCGGATCGGGCGTGCCCTCCACATCGAAGACTTCCGTGCCGTCCAACCCAAGCGTTTGTCGCGTGGTGCCCGCTTCAAACTGCAGGGGCATCACACCCATGCCGATCAGGTTCGTGCGGTGGATGCGCTCAAAGCCTTCGGCGACAATGGCCTCTACACCTGCGAGCGCGACGCCTTTGGCCGCCCAGTCACGGGATGAGCCTTGGCCGTAATCCGCGCCGGCAATAATAATCAGCGGCTGCTTACGCGCCATATAGGTCTCGATGGCTTCCCACATGCGCGTCACTGTTCCCTCTGGCTCGATACGCGCTAGCGACCCCTGCAGCACCTTGCCCTGCTCGTCGTGGACCATTTCGTTGAACAGTTTCGGGTTCGCCAACGTTGCCCGCTGGGCGGTCAGGTGATCCCCGCGGTGGGTGGCGTAGGAGTTAAAGTCCTCCTCCGGCAGGCCCATTTTGTCTAGGTACTCCCCCGCCGCGCTATCGAGCATGATGGCGTTGGACGGCGAGAGGTGGTCGGTGGTGATGTTGTCCGGCAGAATCGCCAGCGGGCGCATGCCCTTCAGCCCGCGCTCTTTCGCCATGTTGCCTTCCCAGTAGGGCGGGCGGCGAATGTACGTGCTCTGGGGCCGCCATTCGTAAAGCGGGCTTACCTGCGTGCGCGCACTCTTATCCAGATCAAACATCGGGATATAAGTTTGGCGGAACTGCTCGGGCTTCACCGACGACTTCACGATGGCGTCGATTTCGCTATCGTCGGGCCAGATATCCTTAAGCGTGACCGGATTGCCCTGCTGGTCATACCCCAGCACGTCTTTTTCGATATCAAAGCGAATGGTGCCCGCGATGGCGTAAGCCACTACCAGCGGCGGTGAGGCTAGAAACGCCTGTTTGGCGTAGGGGTGAATACGGCCATCAAAGTTACGGTTGCCGGAGAGCACTGCCGTGGCATACAGGTCACGGTCAATAATTTCCTGCTGAATTTTTGGTTCCAGCGCGCCAGACATCCCGTTACAGGTGGTACAGGCGTAGGCCACCACACCAAAGCCGAGGTTTTCCAACTCATCCATCAAGTGTGCTTCTTCTAAGTACATCTTGACGGTTTTTGAGCCAGGGGCCAGCGACGACTTCACCCACGGTTTGCGGGTCAGCCCTAACCGGTTGGCGTTGCGAGCAATCAACCCAGCCGCCACCATATTGCGCGGGTTAGACGTGTTGGTGCAGCTGGTGATGGCGGCAATAATCACCGCACCATCCGGCATTCTGCCTGCCTGCTCATCGGCCCGGGCTTTATCCAAGTCGATGGCGATACCCCGCTTTGCCAGCTCGGAAGTAGGCAGATGGGCATGGGGGTTAGAGGGGCCAGCCAACGTGCGCGCCACGCTTGAGAGATCAAACGTTAGCACTCGCTCGTAGTAGGCACTCTTGAGATCATCTGCCCACAGCCCAGTATGCTTGGCGTACGCTTCCACCAGCGCGACTTGCTCATCTTCACGTCCAGTGAGCTTGAGATACTCAATGGTTTGGTTATCGATGTAGAACATCGCCGCCGTGGCACCATACTCCGGCGTCATATTGGAAATCGTGGCGCGGTCGCCCACGGTCAGCGCGTCAGCCCCCTCGCCGTAGAACTCTAAGTAAGCGCCCACTACCCGCTCTTTACGCAGAAACTCGGTAATCGCCAGCACCATATCTGTGCCGGTAATGCCCGGCTGCAGTTTGCCGGTAAGCTCGACTCCGACAATATCCGGCAGGCGCATCATGGAAGCGCGGCCAAGCATGACGCTTTCCGCTTCCAAGCCGCCGACCCCCACGGAGATTACCCCTAATGCATCCACCATCGGCGTATGGCTATCGGTGCCCACACAGGTGTCCGGGTAGGCGATGCGCATACCCTGCTCGTCGGGGCGGCACTGCACCACTGGGGACATCTTCTCCAGGTTGATCTGGTGCATGATGCCGTTGCCGGGGGGAATAACGTCGACGTTTTCAAACGCAAGCTTGGTCCAGTTAATAAAGTGGAAGCGGTCATCGTTACGACGATCCTCCACTTGGCGGTTTTTCTCGAAGGCATCCTTCTCGAACCCCGCATGTTCGACGGCCAACGAGTGGTCGACGATCAACTGAGTGGGCACGACCGGGTTGACTTTGGCCGGGTCACCGCCTTTGTCAGCAATGGCGTCACGCAGGCCGGCTAAATCTACCAGCGCGGTCTGGCCAAGAATGTCGTGACATACCACCCGCGCCGGGTACCAGGGAAAATCTAAATCCTGCTTGCGCTCAATGAGCTGTTTTAGAGCATCGGTGAGCAGCTCAGGGTCACAGCGACGCACCAGCTGTTCGGCCAATACGCGCGAGATGTAGGGCAGTTTGGCATAGGCGCCGTGCTGGATATCCTCGACCGCTTGGCGTGCATCGAAGAACTCTACCGGCTCGCCCTCTACCAGAACGCCCGGTAGCGGCTTGCGATAATTCGTGTTCATAACGCCTCTCACTTAGTCACCACGCAACCGATTAGTCACGCGCTTCGATGGGTACCCATTCGCTCTTCTCAGGACCGATGTAATCGGCGCTGGGGCGAATAATGCGGTTGTTGGCACGCTGCTCAAACACATGCGCAGCCCAGCCCGTCAGCCGAGACATCACAAAAATCGGCGTAAACAGCTTGGTCGGAATATCCATGAAGTGGTAGGCGCTGGCATGGAAGAAGTCTGCGTTGCAGAACAGCTTCTTCTCCCGCCACATTACCTCTTCACAGCGAACAGAGACGGGATAGAGCACGGTGTCACCGACGTCATCCGCCAACTTTTTCGACCACTCTTTAATAATGGCGTTGCGCGGGTCCGACTCCCGATAGATCGCGTGGCCAAAACCCATGATTTTCTCTTTACGCTCTAGCATGCCCAGCATTTCACGCTCTGCTTCCTCTGGCGATGCCCAGTTCTCGATCATCGCCATGGCCGCTTCGTTGGCACCGCCATGCAAAGGGCCACGCAGCGAACCGATCGCACCGGTGACGCAGGAGTGCATGTCGGACAACGTCGAAGCGCACACCCGGGCAGTAAAGGTCGAGGCGTTGAACTCATGCTCGGCATAGAGAATCAGCGAGACGTTCATCACGCGGGCATGCAGCTCGGAGGCTGGCTCGCCGCGCAGCATATGCAGGAAATGGCCGCCTACCGAGGCATCATCAGTTTCGGTATCAATACGCACGCCGTCATGGCTGAACCGGTACCAGTAGCAAATAATCGAGGGCAGCACGGCTAATAAGCGGTCCGCAACATCCTGCTGCTCGTCAAAGCTCTCTTCGGTTTCCAGGTTGCCTAGCATGGAGGCCCCCGTGCGCATCACATCCATCGGGTGAGCGTCTTTAGGAATCTGCTCCAGCACGGTTTTCAGCGCATCAGGCAGGCCACGCAGGCCTTTTAGCTTGGCAATGTAGTGGTCAAGCTCGGCTTGGTTAGGCAACTTACCTTTCAGCAGCAGGTAAGCGACTTCTTCAAATTTGGCCTTTTCAGCCAGCTCTTTGATATCGAAACCGCGATAGGTAAGGCCAGAACCGGTTTTACCCACCGTACATAGCGCGGTGGCTCCCGCGCTCTGCCCTCGTAATCCTGCACCTGCTAACGGTTTATCAGCCATGTGATGTCTCCTGACGTACTTATTTATAAGAGTTGTTGGTCAATGTCGTTGATCAATGTCATTACAAAGGAACGCGCGGCTTAAACGTCTTTCTGCTCGGCAAACAGCGCGTCGAGCTTCTGCTCAAAGTCGTGGTAGTTCAAAAAGTCATACAGCTCATCGCGGGTCTGCATGGTGTCGACCACGTCACGCTGATGGCCATTCTCTAGAATGCTCTGGTACACCTTCAGCGCGGCGGCGTTCATGGCGCGGAAAGCCGAAAGCGGGTAGAGCACCATGCGGCAGCCCACTTCACCCAGCTCTTGCTGAGTAAACAGCGGCGTCGCGCCGAACTCGGTAATGTTGGCCAGAATGGGGGCATTCACTCGCTGGCAGAACGCCTGATAGTCATCTAACGTATGTACCGCTTCAGCGAAGATAGCGTCGGCACCCGCTTCCACGCAGGCATTCGCCCGCTCAATGGCCGCATCCAGCCCCTCTTTTTGGAACGCATCGGTGCGGGCAATCAGGTAAAAATCCGGGTCTAGCTTGGCATCGGCAGCGGCTTTGATGCGGTCTACCATCTCTTGTTGCGAAACAATGGCTTTGTTCGGCCGGTGGCCGCAGCGCTTTTGCGCGACTTGGTCTTCCAGGTGAACGGCGGCCACACCCGCCCGCTGCATCTCTTTCACGGTTCGGGCAATGTTAAACGCACCGCCCCAGCCGGTATCGATATCTACCAGTAGCGGCAGGTCAGTGGCGCCGCAAATACGGTGCGCATCTTCCACCACATCGTTCATCGTGGTCATGCCCAGATCCGGTAGGCCAAACGACGCGTTCGCCACACCGCCACCTGACAGGTAAATGGCTTGATGCCCTACCCGCTCAGCCATCATGGCCGTATAGGCGTTGATGGTGCCTAAAATCGGCAGCGGGCGATTGGCTTCCAGCGCAGCACGAAACCGTGCCCCAGGGGTAAGCTTGGATGATGGTGTGGTAGACATGGGCGTTAGCTCCTTTAGTCGGCAGATGTTGTTGATTGTTGTTCGAGAATAGCGGCGTAGCGGTCAGCCACATTGGCACGGGAAGCGCTGACATGGCGGCGCATTAACAGCTCGGCCAGTTCGGCGTCACCGGCTTCAATGGCATCGACAATACGGTGGTGTTCGACAAACGCCCGCTGGGGGCGTGTGCCGCTGGCGCTAAACTGAGTTCGGTAGAGGCGCACCAGGTAGTAAAGGTCATCGCAAAGCAGGTTCATGAGCATTTTGTTGTGGCTGCCTTGAACAATGCGATAATGGAAGTCCAAGTCGCCTTCGCGCTGGTAGTAGGCTTCACCGCGTTTTAAATCGCCCTGGCTTTCATGCAGTGCCAGCACGTCGCGCAGCCCCTGTATCTCCTCTGGCGACATATGCTCGGCGGCCAATCGGGCAGCCATGCTTTCTAGCGCTTCGCGAACGTCAAACAGCTCCAATAGCTCTTTCATCGAGAGTTTGACCACCCGAGCTCCCACATGGGGCACGCGCTCAATAAGGCGATGAGCTTCAAGGCGACGCATGGCTTCACGCAGCGGTCCACGGGAAATACCGTAGGTTTTAGATAGCCCAGGCTCAGTGATTTTGCTGCCCGGCGCTAGCTCACCGCGCACAATGGCGCTTTGTAACTGATGAAAGACACGTTCAGCGAGCGTACGCACCTCAGGTGACACAGGCTCTTGAAGAGTTTCATCGGTAGGTGCGGAAGTTGTAGCAAGTAACGTCATGGCAAATTGTCGACAATTAGGGAATAGAGGAACTTTAGCCCGCCCTATTTCTCTAGTCAACCATGTAAAATAGGCGTTTTTATTCGCCTTTCGTTGCAATAGCGCTACCAACAACAAAGCAAGTGTCAACAATCAGCCGAGCGTGAGAAAGCCGTCGACGGCTTCTGCTGGTGTGATAGTGGCCAGACCTCTAAAATATGCCGCCCCCACTGGCTAGGCGTTTGCTTCATGACAACGGCGTTGACGATTACAGCCCTGCCCTACTCTTCTGATCCTTTGGCACTTTTTGCCAAACTTAGGCAACGCCCCGGCGCGGTGTTGCTCGATAGTGGCCGCCCTAAAGCCACCAACGGGCGCTATGACATCCTGACCAGCGACCCGCTCGCCACGTTGGAAATAGGGCCTAACGGTCAAACAACGTTTGAGTCTGAAACGCTCACGCTACCCGCTTCCCTTAAGAGCGACACAACGGCACAGCAGCAGTGGCTGCTCGAACAGCTACCCCGCGCAACTCTAGAGAGCGAGCTGCCTTTTCTCGGTGGCCTGATGGGCTACTGGAGCTATGATCTTGGCCGCAATCAGGCCTATATCCCAAGCCAGCACTCATCCGTCACTCAGCTCCCCTTAGCACGCTTAGGGCTATTTGATTGGTGCATCACCCTCGATCACATCAAAGAGCAGGCGTGGTTCATCGGCAGTGAGGCACGCCACCAGCAAGTAATGGCATGGTTAAGCGGCCCCTCTGCACCTAGGGTGCCGTTCAAACTCACTCAGCCATTTTCGGCAGAACTGAGCCAGGCAGCCTATACCGAGCGCTTTAACGCCGTTCAGCGCTACATTCGCGCGGGGGATTGCTATCAAATCAACCTCGCGCAGCGTTTTTCGGCGCGTTATGAAGGCGATGAGTGGCAGGCCTATCTCCAGCTTCGTGAAGCAACTCCTACGCCGTTTTCCGGCTTTATGGCCTGGGGCCATCAAGCCGTGCTGTCACTCTCTCCCGAGCGTTTCATCCAAAGCCGTGACGGCTTGGTGGAGACACGCCCCATCAAAGGCACCCGGCCACGGGGCAAAACGCCCGAAGAGGACCGCGCACTGGCCGATGACCTGCTCAGCAGCACCAAAGACCGGGCCGAAAACGTGATGATCGTGGATCTATTGCGTAACGATTTAGGGCGTGTGTGTGTACCTGGCTCCATTCGTGTGCCGCAGCTGTGCCAGCTTGAGAGCTACCCTAATGTGCATCACTTAGTCAGCGTGGTGCAGGGCCAGCTAGCCTCTCAACATACACCCCTCTCGCTACTCACCGCTGCCTTTCCCGGCGGCTCAATTACCGGCGCACCCAAAATTCGGGCGATGCAGATTATTGATGAGCTGGAACCCTGCCAGCGCAGCGTTTACTGCGGCAGCCTGGGTTATATCGATGTGCGTGGCAGCATGGATACGTCGATCGCCATACGCACGATGGTGGCTGACGGCGGCGACCTGCATGTATGGGGCGGCGGCGGGCTGGTGGCGGATTCCCAAGCAGACGAGGAGTACACCGAGACGCTGGATAAGATTCGCCATTTGATTGGTGCTTTGGAATAAGCGACCAGCGTTCTTACATCAAAAAGAAATATAAAAGCCTAACCAAACGGTATTGGGGAGAAGCCCCCCGCCTTTGGTAGCCTAGGGGCATTGCACGCTTTTTCACATAGGAGGCCGCATGCCCTCAACGCTGGAACAGATCAATCGCGACTTTGCCAACAACCCTCAAGCACTGATTGAGTGGGCGTTCAGTCAGGGTGAGCGCCCTATCTGCACCACCAACTTCCGCCCCTTCGAAGCGGTTATTCTGCACATGGTGACGCAGGTACGTCCTGACATCCCCATTGTATGGATGGATAGCGGCTATAACACTGAGGCAACTTACCAGTTTGCCGATGCGCTGATCCAGCGCCTCAACTTGAACATCGTCAGCTTTTTGCCAAAGCGTACTCGCGCCCATCGCGAAGCGCTGGAAGGCCCCATGCCCGGCATCGATGACCCGCGCCATGACGCCTTTACACAAGAGGTGAAACTGGAGCCTTTCGAGCGCGCTCTGCGTGAGATGAAGCCCGATGTATGGTTTACCGCGCTGCGCGCCGAAGATACGTCCGAACGGGCAAAAATGCAGGTAGTTAGCCGCAACAGCGACGGCTTACTGAAAGTGGCGCCACTGCTGCAGTGGACGGCCAAGGATATGTACTACTACTTAGAGGCTCACGACCTACCCAACAATTTCGACTACTTCGACCCCACCAAAGTGGAAGAGAAACGCGAATGTGGGCTGCATCTACAGCACTAATTCAGCCATGATGAACAAGCCACCTGCTCTGACGTAGCGTCAGAGCAGGTTTTTTTAGCTCAGTACTCAGGCAGTTCAACACCCTCAAACAGCGCCTGCTCAAAGCGTGGCCCGGCCATCAACGCTTCATCTACCCGATCGCGAGTCAAGTGCGGCGCAAAGCGCGCCAGGAAGTCGTACATGTAGCCGCGCATAAAGGTCCCGCGACGAATACCGATTTTCGTCGTCGAGCTGGCAAACAAATGACTGGCATCGAGCGCGACCAAATCACTGTCCAGCGCCGGGTCAACCGCCATGTGTGCGACGATTCCAACGCCCATACCCAAGCGCACGTAGGTTTTAATCACGTCGGCATCGGCGGCGGTCAGCACCACATTCGGTGTTAACCCTTTCGCTTTGAACGCATCATCCAGTTGGGAGCGCCCGGTAAAACCAAAGACATAAGTCACCAGCGGATGCTCGGCCAACGCCTCCAGAGTCAACGGCCCATCCAAGGTAGCCAGAGGGTGCTCTTTCGGCACTAATACACAGCGGTTCCAGCGGTAGCAGGGCAGCAATACCAAATCGGTAAATAGCTCCAATGACTCCGTCGCAATGGCAAAATCTGCCTGCCCTTCACTCACCATCTGGGCGATTTGCTTGGGTGTACCTTGCTGCATATGCAGCGCCACTTCAGGATACTTCAGCGTAAATTCACTGATGATGGGCGGTAGTGCGTAGCGAGCTTGGGTATGGGTAGTGGCAATCGCCAAGCTGCCGCGTCGCTCATCGCTGTGCTCTTGTGCTACCTGCTTGATATTTTCTGTCAGCTTAAGCACCTGCCCCGCTAACTCAATAATCGAGAGGCCAGCAGGCGTCACACGGGTGAGATGCTTGCCGCTTCGGGCAAAAATCTCAACGCCTAGCTCATCCTCCAGCAAACGGATCTGCTTTGAGATACCTGGCTGGGAGGTAAATAGACTCTGCGCCGTTGCCGAGACATTCAGGTTATGTCGATTGACTTCCCAGATATAGCGAAGTTGCTGTAGCTTCATATCCTCACCTTATTATCTATGCAGGAAGCACGTAAAAGCGCATCCTCGCGCTGCCACTGTATGCTTAACCAATTTGTGCTTAACCAAGCGCCCGGTTCTCATCGTTCAATGAGCACGTTTTTGAATAAAAAAACGTCTTATAATTCACTTATAGTATAAAAAATAGAGACTATGAGCATCTATTAATTTTTTCTATTTAAGGATAAATCGCATCAGGAATTTGCCAGCACCCGCCGCGCCCGCTAACATCTGGCAACTTGGCGCGGTGAAAGTGCGCTAGTATATCGCGTAATGACCGTTGCTCCATTTGAGGCAACGAAACAGCAAGAGCAACGCAAACGGGAGAAGCAAATGGCTACCAATGTTGATGTCACCAACGCCAATTTTGAGCAAGAAGTCCTCAACGCCGAACAGCCTGTCCTGCTGAAATTCTGGGCCCCTTGGTGCGGCCCATGTAAAGTCATGGCACCTGTTGTTGATGAAGTCGCTGCTGAGCGTGGCGACAACCTGAAAGTGGTCAGCGTGAATGTTGACGACGCTCCGGAAATCGCTGCTGAACAGGGCGTGCGCGGTGTTCCCACCGTGATGCTGTTCAAGTCTGGCACCAAAGTCGCTTCACTGGTAGGCGCGCAGTCTAAGTCGCAGCTGACTCAGTTTATCGACCAGAACGCTTAAGCTATATACGTTACCGCTGGTGCTGCCAGCGGTAACGCTCTTGTCAGTCCTTTCTGCTTCACTCCTTCCTGCCCTGCACTACCCTCTCTCTAAACGTCGCGCCCTTCCCGTTTTAACCACTCCCCGCGCTTCCATGGCGGTCGCCGCGCATCTCCAGAGCGTTTAAGCTGCACATTACGTTGCCTTCCTGGGCCTAATAAGTGGGCGATCCAACGGGTTTGAGGATGGCTATCCAACGCAATTTTAAGCGTCATGGTAAGAACCACCGAGAGCAGCATACCCGCCGCACCAAAAATCCACCCCCACACCACCAGTGAAAGAAACGCCACAAAGGTGGATAACCCCAGCGCCTGCCCCATCACCCTTGGCTCAATCAGATTGCCCAAAATAAAGTTGATGACCAAGTAGGCCGATGCCAGCAACAGCGCCTGTAACACTCCTCCATCTTGAGACACTAACAGCAGCAGTACCGGCGGAATGGCGGCCAACGCAGAGCCAATATTGGGAATAAAGTTAAGCGCAAAGGCCAAGACACCCCACAGCAGCGGAAACTCAACGCCGACCATCAGACACGAGAGCCACACCAGTACGCCGGTTGCCAGGCTAATGACTGTTTTAACCGCCAAGTAACGCTTGAGGGTCAGGCTAAACTCACTAAACCGCTTCAGGCTGGGCGCTGGATTTTCAAGCGCACGAGACACTTTATCGCGAAAATTTAGCGTCTCAAACAGCATGAAAATGACCAACAGCGCGACGATGCTGCCCTGCATAAACAGCGAACCAATCTCCCCCAGCAAAGTGGCTACCCAGGAGCCATCATCCTCCATGGCAAACATAGAGCTAAGCTGGTCGGGGTCGATGGCCAACCCACGAGAGGCTAGCGCATTGAGCAAGTCCCAATAGTGCTCGTAGAGCCTGGATTCAATATCCGGCAACGCTTCAACAAAGGTGCTGAAACTATTCACCACCAGCAAGCCAATCAGCGAAATAAACCCAACCAGTACCAGCAGGGTAATCAGAGCCGATATCCGTCTGCTCAAGCCACAATGATGCAGCCACTGCACAGGAGACGTGCACACTACCGCAATAAACACGGCCAGTAGCAGCGGCACCAGCAGGTCAGCCCCCACTTTCATGCCCGCAATAATGACGACCAGCGCGGCAAGCGCTAACGTGGCATTCAGCGGAATACTTCGATAATCCTCATCAGACAGCTTGGACATAGCCTTTTCCTTAGCATGGTATCTATACATGATGGCCGCTTGCTTGGTATTGCACAAACCATGCAAACATTAAGTAACTGTTTTTCGTCTACGCTTAGCCTGTGAACTTTATGACCAGGCTCCCTTCAAAGCAGCGACAACTAACCGTCGTCAGTTCATTTAACGCATGGCTCTCAGCAAGGAAGTGACCTATGAAGACAGCAACTCACCCTCTCAAACGACTGCGCCACGGCGTACTGGGCGGTGCATTACTTGCCCTGATGGTAGCGCCTAGCGTGCACGCAGCCCCTCCTGCTCCCCCTAGTTTGCATGTACAAGCGCAGTCATGGGTGGAAGTCGAACCCGATAAAGCCACACTCTCCGCACGCTTGTGGGAAAACACCCCGGCCGTTTCCACACTGGAAGAGACCGATAGCGAAGCGCTTAGTAGCGCCCGTGAGCGGCTGGAACAGCGCGCCAGCGAACTGATCGCTGCCATGGAAGAGATTGGCATTGAACAGCGTGCCATCAACGCCGGCTCACTCAACGTTTATCCTGAACACGTCGCGGGCCCGCGCAATGATAGCGGCGAGCAAGACACCCTGATGCGCACCCGTTTAGAGCGCCCCTTCAGCGTTGAACTCACTAATATAGACCAATTAGGCGATGTACTGGACGCGATGATTGGCGCTGGTGTGAATGCTTTGGATGGCGTGCAGTTTGACCTGCAAGATCGCGACGCCGCCACCGACGAAGCCTTGACCAAAGCATTAGAAAAAGCACGCCACAAAGCCGACCTGATGGCCAGTACGCTGGGCGTCACGCTGGGCACCGTTCAACGTATTGAAGAGACCCAGGCGCCGATTTTTCAGCCCCGCATGATGTCCATGCGTGCTGAAAGCAACGCCATGGGTAGCGGCTCAGCCAGCGACTACCGCCCCGGCACCATTCGCATTGATGCCGGAGTGAATGTTGAGTGGACGCTTAGAGGGCAAGACGCTCGAGGCCGCCCAGGTAGGGTTGCAGGGGAGCAGGAATAGTAATTGACCCATCTGCCTGCTGGTGGTTTTCAAGTACTGCCAGCAGGCAACGCCCTACCGCTAAGCCTGAACCGTTCAAGGTATGCAGCAGCTGCGGCTTTTTAGCATCCGGATGGCGATAACGAGCCTGCATCCGACGCGCCTGGAAATCTTCGCAGTTAGAGACAGACGAGATTTCCCGGAAGGTGTCTTGGCTTGGTAGCCACACTTCTAAGTCATAGGTTTTGGTAGCGCCAAAGCCCATATCACCGGTACACAGCGTGACCACCCGATACGGCAGCTCAAGCGCCTGCAGAATAGCTTCTGCATGGCCGCGCATCTCTTCTAGCGCTTCGTAGCTCTTCTCAGGCTCAACAATCTGCACCATTTCGACTTTATCGAACTGATGCTGACGAATCATGCCACGAGTATCGCGCCCATGTGAGCCGGCCTCAGAGCGGAAACACGGCGTGTGGGCGGTCAGCTTCATCGGCAGCGCCGCTAATTCCACAATCTCATCGCGCACAAAATTCGTCAGCGGGACTTCTGAGGTGGGAATCAGGTGATACTCACGCTCATCGTCCAGCTTGAAAAGGTCTTCACCAAACTTGGGCAGCTGGCCAGTGCCCATGAGCGAATCACGATTCACCATGTAAGGCACATAGCACTCTTCATAGCCGTGCTGCTGAGTTTGGGTATCCAGCATAAACTGCGCCAGCGCACGGTGCAGGCGGGCAATAGGACCACGCATCACTGCAAAGCGCGCGCCGGTCAGCTTGGCTGCTAGCTCGAAATCGAGATAACCAGACTTCTTACCCAAATCCACATGGTCCAGCACCTCGAAGTCGAATTCACGCGGCGTTCCCCAGCGGTGCAGCTCCACGTTATCGTCTTCGCTCTTGCCTTCCGGCACACTCTCATGGGGCAGATTGGGAATACCGCTAATCGCGTCATCCCACTCGGCCTGAACTTCCGCCAGCTCGCGCTTGGCAGCGTCCAAACGGTCGCCTAGGTCGCTCACCTCATCCAGCAGCGGCTGGATATCTTCGCCACTGGCTTTAGCCTTACCAATCGCCTTGGAGCGCGTCTTCCGCTCGTTCTGCAACTGCTCGGTTTGGATTTGCAACTCACGACGGCGCGACTCAAGCGCCTGCAGTGCCGCTTTATCGAGTACGAAGCCCCGCCGGGCCAGTTGTTGCGCAGTTGCATCAAGATCACCGCGCAGCAGTTTCGGATCGAGCATGAGTTATCCCTTGGCCAGAATTCTGTGAAACACGGCACGCAAAGGCCGTGGCAAAGGGGCCTATTGTAGGCAAAAGCGTGAGTTGGGGCTATGGCAGCGCACTACCATGCTGAACTTAACCGTTGGTAGGTATACACCATGACCCTTACGCATATCCCTCCCCGCTTATTAGCCAAAAGTGATAGAGTGCCCGCCGCTTCATAGCAAGAACCACTAATAACGGGTTTTAAAAAAGGAGAAAAGTTGTGCAGGAAACCGCAACGCAAGGAAAATTGGGTTGGTGGCGGCGCATTGCCCTGTGGAAGAAAATCCTGGCTGGTTTGGCACTGGGTGTCTTGGCAGGCGCACTGCTCGGCGAGACAGCGAGTGTATTTAAGCCACTGGGCGACATTTTCATCAACGCCATTATGATGCTGATTGTGCCACTGGTCTTTTCGACGCTGGTGGTGGGTATTACCTCCATGCGCGACCCACAGAAGATGGGCCGCATTGGCGCTCGCACCATCACCCTTTACTTAGTGACTACCGCCTTTGCCATCAGCATTGGCCTTGTGCTCTCTACCCTGCTGCAGCCTGGAGTGGGCGTCGGGCTAAGCTTTGACTCTGAAGTCTCGGCTAGCGAAGCGCCATCGCTGATGTCGATTCTAATTAATCTCGTGCCGCGCAACCCAATCGATGCCCTGGCTAATGGCAACATTATGCAGATCATTGTGTTTGCCATTGGCTTGGGCATCTCGCTAACGCTCATCGGTGAGAAGGGCGAGCCGGTGATGAAGGTCTTCGATAGCTTCGCGGAAGCCATGTACAAACTCACTGGCCTCGTAATGGCGTTTGCGCCATTCGGGGTGTTTGGTTTGATTGCCCATGTCTCGGGCCAGTACGGTTTGGAGATTTTGCTTCCACTCGCCAAGCTGATCGGCGTGGTCTATCTCGCCAGCATTTTGCATGTGCTCGTGGTCTATTCTGGCTTTATTTCCCTGATGGGACGTTTAAACCCGGTGCGCTACTTAAAAGGCAGCCTGGATGCCATTGTGGTGGCGTTTTCGTCTGCTTCCTCAGCAGGCACCCTGCCCGTCTCAATCCGCTGTGCGCAGAAAAACCTGGGCGTCTCAGAAGGGGTGTCCGGCTTTGTACTGCCCGTGGGCGCGACCATCAATATGGACGGCACCGCACTGTATCAAGGCGTGGTGGTGCTGTTTATAGCCCAGATGACCGGTACCGATTTAAGCATGATGGATTACGGCATGATTGTTGCCACCGGCACGCTGGCCTCAATTGGTACCGCAGGTGTTCCTGGTGCAGGCCTGATTATGCTCTCCATCGTGATGGCACAAATTGGCTTGCCCTTGGAAGCCATCGCCGTGGTGGCGGGTATTGACCGTATTCTGGACATGGCGCGCACCAGCGTTAACGTGGCGGGCGATCTGATGGTCACCACCCTGGTAGGTAAAAGCGAAGGTGAGCTTAACGAAGAGATTTATAACACCAGCCGCCCTTAATTGGTTAGCCATGCAGTTCCGCGCCCGCTGCCTCTGGCTGCGGGCGTTTTTTATGCGCATCGGCAAGCTGCTAGGATGCTCTTATCCTTCATTTATCATCCTGACTTTATCAAGCGAGCCATTATGCCTTCCGCCTTAGAAAACACTCTTGCCGATATCGATGAACTGCATGCCCAGGACCCGCAGCATGCCGACCTTGCGGATGGCACCTCTCAGCCCCAAGAGCTGGTGTATGCCCAGCGCATGAGCCACTGGCTGGAGCAGCTGCACAACGCTCCCAGCGATCTGCTGCGCATTGCCGTACGCGCCCAGCATCTGCAGCGCTGGCAACAGCCGCGAAGCGATTACCCAGAAGGCCGTATTGGCTATTTAACCTGGCGCCGTGACCAAAGTGCCCAGGCAGGTGATACCGCGGCGGCGATCATAGAAGAAGCGGGCTATTCCCAAGAGGAGGCCAAACGCGTCGCCAGCATGATTCGCAAGCAGGGCCTGGGCCGCGATAGCGATGTGCAAGCCCTGGAAGACTGCGCCTGCTTAGTGTTCTTGGAAAACTACTTCGCCGATTTCTCCCGCAAGGTGGAGCACGAGCACATGGTGCGTATTGTACAAAAGACCTGGGGCAAGATGTCGCCGCAGGCGCATGCGCTGGCCCTGACGCTGCCCATGAACGACGCCTGTTCAGCGCTCGTCAAAGAGGCGTTAGGCAGCCACTGAGACGCCACCTCAAGATGCACCGGCGCAGTAGCTGCGGTAAAGTAGCGCTATCCCCTATCCGCTTCCAGCAGTGACGGCTCAACCTCCTATGATTGCATCCTTGGATTCTCGCACGGCCCCTTTCGAACGTATTGGCAGCCACTACGTGCGTTTTATCGAAGCCCTCCGCGCGCGTGGGTTCGAAGGTGAAATAGCGCCGGATTACGCCAACCGCACCGTGCTGGCGACGGATAACTCGATTTACCAACGTCTGCCCCAGGCGGCGGTGTTTCCCAAACACGCCGAAGACCTAGAGCGCCTTGCCAAGCTCGCCTCCGAGCTGCCCCACCGGGATATCGTCCTGACCCCACGGGGCGGCGGCACCGGCACCAACGGCCAGTCGCTGACCGATGGCATCGTGGTGGATGTCTCCCGCCACATGAACCAAATTCTTGAGATCGATGTGGCTGCCCGCCGGGTGCGGGTACAGGCAGGCGTGGTCAAAGACCAGTTAAACGCCGCGCTAAAGCCCCATGGGCTGTTTTTCGCCCCTGAGCTTTCGACATCCAATCGCGCCACCATTGGCGGCATGATCTCCACCGATGCCAGCGGGCAAGGTAGCTGCCAGTTCGGCAAAACCCGCCACCACGTGTTAGAGCTGGATACGATTCTGCTCGGCGGGCAGCATTTACACAGCCGCTCACTCAGTGCGGAAGAGGAGCAGCAGGCGCTGGCTCAAGCAGGCGTGCTGGGTAAAGTACACCAAACCGCCGCTGCGATTATCGATCAGCAGCGCGAATTGATTGAGGCGACGTTCCCGCCGCTCAACCGTTGTCTGACCGGCTACGATCTGGCCCACCTGCGCGAGGATGGCCAGCTTAACCTGAATAGCCTGCTGTGCGGTTCGGAAGGCTCCCTGGGCTTTTTAAACGAAGCCGTGCTCAACGTCTTGCCGATCCCCAAGCACTCCACGCTGGTCAACGTGCGCTACCCGAGCTTTATGGATGCCTTGCGGGATGCCAAAGCGTTGATGGCCAGCAGCGCGAAGCCAACGTCCATTGAAACCGTGGACGACACCGTGCTGCAACTGGCGATGGAAGACTTCGTTTGGGACAGCGTGGCGGAATTTTTCCCGGCGGGCAGCACGCCCATTCAGGGCATCAACCTGATCGAGTTCAACGACGATGACCCCGAACAGCTGGCAGCGCGTGTAACGGCGTTTACCCAGCACCTGAGCCAGGATGCCACCGTAGAGCGATTGGGCTACACCCTGGCGGAAGGCCGCCCGCAGATCCAAAAAGTCTACGCCATGCGCAAACGCTCGGTAGGTCTGCTGGGTAACGTTCAGGGGGAGAAGCGTCCGCTGCCGTTCGTGGAGGACACCGCTGTTCCGCCGGAACACTTGGCCGACTTCATTACCGAGTTCCGCGCCGCGCTGGATGCGCGCCAGCTCTCCTACGGCATGTTTGGCCATGTGGATGCGGGGGTACTGCACGTGCGCCCGGCGCTGGATATGAAAGACCCCGCCCAGGAAGCGCTGATTCGCGAGATTTCTGATGAAGTCGCTGCGCTCACCCAGAAGTACGGCGGGCTGCTGTGGGGCGAACACGGTAAAGGCGTGCGCTCCGAGTACGGGCCTAAGTTCTTCGGTGAGCTTTACCCCTGCCTGCAGCAGGTCAAGGCGGCATTCGACCCGCACAACCAGCTCAACCCCGGCAAGATCGCGTCACCTTCTGAAAGTACCACGCTGATTGCGAAAGAGAGCGACCCGGAGCTGCTCACCGTTGACGGCGTGCCCATGCGCGGCCAACTAGACCGCACGATTGATGAGCGGGCCTGGCAGGCCTATGACGCAGCGGTGTACTGCAACGGCAACGGCGCTTGCTACAACTACGATGTGGACGACCCCATGTGCCCATCGTGGAAGGCCACCCGCGACCGCCGCCACTCCCCTAAAGGCCGCGCCAGCCTGATTCGTGAGTGGCTGCGCTTGCAGTCGCAAGCGGGCATCGACGTGGTGGAAGAGTCGCGCAAAAAGAAAGCCGAGCGCAGCTGGGGTTTTATCAAAAGCTTCCCCAAGCGGGTGATGAACACACTGAGCCGTCAGCAGCACCACGACTACTCCCACGAAGTCTACGACGCCATGGCGGGCTGCTTGGCGTGTAAATCCTGCGCGGGCCAGTGCCCGATCAAAGTCAACGTACCGCAGTTCCGCTCGCAGTTTTTAGAGGTGTATCACGGCCGCTACCTGCGCCCGCTGCGGGATTACGTGATTGGCGGCACCGAATTTATGCTGCCTGCGTTAACCAAGATGGCCCCGCTATATAACGCTGTCCTTGGCCAGCGCTGGGTCGAGCAGCTGATGCAGAAGGGGCTCGGTATTAGCGACTCCCCCGCGCTATCTCGCGCTAGCGTGAAAAAACAGCTGCGCGCCTGGGGCGTTGCGGAAGCCACGCCCACATCGCTTGCGCTACTCACCGAGCAGCAGCGGGCCAACAGCGTCGTGATTGTGCAAGATGCCTTCACCACCCACTTTGAAGCCAAGCTGGTGATGGATGTGGTAGAGCTGCTATCGCGGCTGAACCTGCGCGTGTTTGTCATGCTGTTTTCCGCCAACGGCAAGCCGCTGCACGTACAGGGCTTTTTAGGTGCTTTTGAGCGCACGGCAGAAAAGCAGGCCAAACGCCTTCGCGCGCTTAGTGAGTTCGAGGTACCCATGGTAGGCATCGACCCTGCCATGACGCTGACCTACCGCCAGGAGTACGTCAAAGCGCTGGGCCCTGAGCAAGTGCCGAACGTACTGATGCTGCAGGAGTGGCTAGCCACCCGCGTCAACACCCTCGCCCCCGGCCAGCTAACGCTCAAAGACCCAGGCTTTAAGCTGCTTTCCCACTGCACCGAAAAAACCAACGCGCCGGGCAGCCCAAAAGCGTGGCAGCAGGTATTTGCAGCGTTTGGTTTGCAGCTAGAGCTGGCCACCACGGGCTGCTGCGGCATGTCCGGCACCTACGGCCACGAGACCCGTAACGTCGCTACCTCGAAAACGATCTACGCTCAGTCGTGGCAGCCACAGGTGGAAGCCGAAGAGAACAGCGGTAAGCTACTGGCCACCGGCTACTCCTGCCGCAGCCAGGTGAAACGCTACTCGGCGCAAACCCTGCCCCACCCTCTGCAAGCTCTGCTGACCAGTATCAAACAGGCCAGCCGCTAACGCGGCTGGCCTGCTGGGGCTTGCTGATATCCGTGTGGGCGTTTAGAAAAACAGCCGCTTGAGGGCCAAACCAGGGTCCTCTTCGCGCATAAACGCTTCACCCACCAAAAAGCCATTGACCTCGTGGTCACGCATTAGCTCTACGTCATCACGCGTGTGAATGCCTGACTCGGTAATCACGGTCACGCCTTCAGGGATACGCGGCAGCAGGTCCAAGGTGGTATTCAGGCTGGTATCAAAGGTGTGTAGGTTGCGGTTGTTAATACCTACCAGCTTTAGATCCAGCGCCAGGGCGCGCTCTAGCTCCTCTGCATCGTGAACTTCCACCAGCACGTCCATCCCCAACGCGTTGGCCTGCTGGTGCAGGTCGCGCAGCTGAGCGTCATTGAGCGCCGCCACAATCAATAGGATGCAGTCCGCACCGATGGCGCGCGCTTCAGTGACCTGATAGCCGTGGGTAATAAAGTCTTTACGGATCACCGGCAGGTCGCAGGCATCGCGAGCGGCAATGAGGTAATCCTCATGGCCCTGGAAGAAGTCGGCATCGGTGAGCACGGAAAGGCAAGCTGCGCCGCCCTGGGCGTAGCTTTTGGCGATATCCGCTGGGTGAAACTCTTCACGCATCACGCCTTTAGAGGGCGAGGCTTTTTTCACCTCGGCGATGACTGCCGCGTCGCCTGCCGCAATACGCTGATTCAATGCATCAATAAAGCCACGGGGCGCACTCTGCTTCTCCGCTAGCGCTAGCAGATCCGCTTCAGAAACTGCTTGCTGACGCTCAGCGACTTCCTGGTCTTTACGGGCCAAAATGCGCGTTAAAATAGTCGGCGTTGCATGGTCACTCATTGGAAGTTTTACCCTTTAAAGACGCTAGTGAAGTGCGAAAGCTCTCTGAGCTTCTCAAGCGGTAGTTTGGAGGCCTGGGCATCCTGGGCCACCATCACGCCCTCTTTCAAACTATCGGCCACGCCCGCGCAGTAAAGCGCAGCCCCGGCGTTGAGTGCCACCATATCTGCCGCCGCTCCTTCACCGCTAAGTGCGGCTTTCACCAAACGCAGGCTATCTTCCGCGCTGGACGCTTTAAGGGTGGCGAGGCTTTGGCGCTCGATGCCCAGGGATTCCGGCGTAATGATGTACTGGGTAATCTCGCCCTCTTTTAGCTCTGCCACCAGAGTGGGTGCTGCCAGGGAGATTTCATCCAGGCCATCTTCAGAATGCACCACCAGGACATGGCGGCTACCCAGCTTGCGCAATACTTCGGCCATCAGCGGCACCAGCTCCGCAGAATACACGCCCAGCACTTGATTGGGCGCACTGGCGGGGTTGGTGAGCGGGCCAAGAATATTGAACAGCGTACGCACGCCCATTTCCCGCCGTGGCCCAATGGCATAGCGCATGGCTGGATGGTGGTTAGGTGCGAACATAAAGCCAACGCCTACCTGCTCAATGCAGCGCGCCACTTGTTCAGGCTTGAGGTCGAGATAGATGCCGGCAATATCGAATAAATCGGCGCTGCCAGAAGAAGAGGAGACGCTGCGATTGCCATGTTTAGCCACATGGGCACCGCCAGCGGCGGCCACAAAACTAGACGCCGTGGACACATTAAACAGGTTCGCGCCATCGCCGCCGGTGCCGACGATATCCACCACGTTCTCGGTGTGTAGCTCGACGCGTTTCATTAAATCGCGCATCACCTGGGCGGCGGCGCTGATCTCTTCAGCGCTTTCGCCTTTCATGGCCAGCCCCACCAGCAGGCCGCCAATTTGCGCGTCGGAAGCTTCGCCGGTCATGATCTGGCGCATCAGTGCGTGCATCGCATTGAAAGAGAGGTCTTCGCGGCGCATCACCGCGTTAATTGCGTCTCGCATTTGCATGAGCAGGAAAGCCCCTAAAGCGTATGAATTTGGCGATCAGCCGCGTTGTAAAAAATTGGCCAATAACGCATGGCCCTGGCGCGTGAGTATCGACTCAGGATGAAACTGCACGCCTTCTATATCAAAGGTTCGGTGCCTAAACCCCATAATGAGCCCAGGGGTAACATCGTCATCCGCCGTCCAGGCGGTCACTTCCAGGCAGTCGGGCAGGCTCTCCTGCTCAACGACTAATGAGTGATAGCGCGTCACTTCCAGCGGGTTTTCCAGCCCGCTGAACACCCCCTGCCCACGGTGTACAACGGCCGAGGTTTTGCCGTGCATCACCTGGGGTGCCCGCACCACTTTGCCGCCGTACACTTGGCCGATGGCCTGATGCCCCAGGCAAACGCCCAAAATAGGCAGTTTGCCCGCAAAGTACTCGATGGCCGCCAGCGAAATGCCCGCTTCGTTGGGCGTACACGGGCCGGGCGAAATCACCAGATGGGTAGGCGCCAGGGCGCACATCTGCTCCAGGGTAATCTCATCGTTGCGATAGGTCATCACCTCGGCATCCAGCTCACCCAGGTACTGGACGATGTTAAACGTGAAGCTGTCGTAGTTATCCAGCATCAATACCCGTTGCACTGCCTGCGCTTGCGCCATCGCCCCGCTTACTCCATTACATAAATAAAACCGCATTACCAGGATGATACCCCAACCGAGGGGCTCATTGCAGGGCTTGCCAGCGCTTAGGAAACTAAGGCTGGCTCTGCCTTGCTTAAGCGGCAAGCGGCGTACTTGAACTCGGGTATTTTGCCGTAGGGGTCCAGGGCCGGGTTGGTGAGCAGATTGGCGGCGGCCTCGGCGTAGGCAAACGGCACAAACACCATCCCATCGGGGATTTTATCGTCCACTCTGGCGGTCAGCGTAATCGTTCCACGCCGCGTGGTAATGGTGAGCTTCTCGCCCGGTGCTACCCCCAGGCGATGAAGTTCACCCGGTGAAAGGCTGGCGACCGCTTCTGGCTCAAGGGCGTCGAGCACCTGGGCACGCCGCGTCATCGAACCCGTATGCCAATGCTCCAACTGACGGCCCGTGGTGAGCACCGTCGGGTACGCGTCATCCACCGGCTCATCCGGCGGTAGCGGGCGCGTGGGGGCGAATTTCGCCAGCCCGCCAGCGCGCGGAAAGGCGTCGCTAAAGACCACGTCCTGGCCGGGGGCATCCTCGGCTGGGCAGGGGTACGTGACGGAGTTCTCTCGCGCCAGCCGCTCCCAGCTAATGTGGTTGAACGAGTGCATGCCCCGCTGCATTTCGGCAAACACTTCTTGCGGGTGCTGATAGCGCCAGCCCAGCCCAAAGCGATTAGCGATCTCTTGGATGATCCACCAGTCCGGCTTAGCTTCTCCTGGCAGCGGTAAGGCCGCCCTGCCCAGCTGTACTTGGCGGTTAGTGTTGATCACGGTGCCGTCTTTTTCGGGCCACGCGGATGCAGGCAGAATCACGTCCGCGAACTGAGCGGTTTCGGTGATAAACAGATCCTGCACCACCAAATGCTCAAGCTTACCCAGCGCGGCGCGGGCGTGGGTAAGATCCGGGTCAGACATCGCTGGGTTTTCACCCAAAATGTACATACCGCGCACCTCGCCTGCGTGAATCGCATTCATCACTTCCACCACCGTCAGCCCAGGCTCATCGCTCAGCGGTGTGTTCCATAGCTCTTCAAACGCGGCGCGCAGCTGGTTATCGCCCACAGGCTGGTAGTCCGGCAGCACCATAGGAATCAGCCCCGCATCCGAGGCACCCTGCACGTTATTCTGGCCGCGCAGCGGGTGCAGGCCCGTGCCGGGGCGACCGGTATGGCCGCAGGCCAGTGCCAGCGAAATCAGGCAGCGGGCGTTGTCGGTGCCATGGGTATGCTGAGAAATACCCATGCCCCAGAAAATCATCGCTTTCTCGGCGTTGGCGTAGCGGCGCGCCACCTCACAGATGGTGTCGGGGGCTACGCCGCACAGCGTGCTCATGGCGTCCGGTGTACTGTGAGCCACGCTCTGCTTGAGCGCTTCAAAGCCTTCGGTATGGGCGTCGATGTAGGTTTGGTTATACAGGCCTTCCGCAATGATCACGTGGAGCAGCGCGTTGAACAGCGATACATCTGCCCCCGGTGTAAAGCGCACGCTCATGCTGGCATAAGCATCCAACGCCTGCCCGCGAGGGTCGAGAATAATGATCTCGGTACCCCGCTTGGCTGCCTGCTTGAAGAATGTTGCCGCTACGGGGTGATTCACCGCCGGGTTGCAGCCGGTGAGGATCACCACGTCAGCTTCCAGCGCCTGCATAAACGAAGCGGTCACCGCGCCAGAGCCTAAGCACTCCATCAGCGCCGCGACGGAGCTGGCATGGCAAAGCCGCGTGCAGTGGTCCACGTTATTGCTGCCAAAGCCGGTACGCACCAGCTTCTGAAACAGCCACGCCTCTTCGTTAGAGCACTTGGCACTGCCAAAGCCCGCCAGCGCTTTTGGGCCTTGCGCCTGCTTAACTGCCATCAGGCCGCCCGCCGCGATTTCCAGCGCTTCGTCCCAGTTGGCCTCACGGAAGTGGCTGAAAGGATTGGCGGGGTCAAAGGTAGGGTCGAGCGCCTTGGGAATCCCAGGCAAGCGTATCAGTGGCTTGGTCAGGCGTGCGGGATGGCTCACGTAATCAAACCCAAACCGGCCTTTCACGCACAGGCGGTTCTGGTTAGCGGGGCCGTTGCGCCCTTCCACATAGGCCAGGGCATCGTCGTTAATATGGTACGTCAGCTGGCAGCCCACCCCGCAGTAGGGGCACACGGAATCCACCTGCCGCTGGCTTTGAGAATCGCCCTGACCTTGGGTATTGACCACGGTGGCAGGCATTAGCGCGCCGGTGGGGCACGCCTGCACGCACTCGCCGCAGCCCACGCAGGTGCTCTGGCCCATCGGGTCGGCAAAATCAAACACGACGGTGGCGGCAGCGCCCCGCTGCGCCATGCCGATCACATCGTTACTCTGCACCTCGCGGCAAGCGCGCACGCACAGGTTGCAGGTAATGCAGGCGTCCAAGTTGACATGCATCGCTGGGTGGCTGATGTCTGGCTGTTGCACCTGTGGTGCAGCCGCCGCATGGCTGACGGCTGCTTTGCGGCGTGGTGGTAGCCACGTTTTGACAGCAGCCTCATCCACCGCCAACTGCTCGGCTACTTCCCAGAAGTGGCTGGAGCGGTCAGGGCTTTGGGCGCGGCTGGGCTGGTCGGCCATCAGCAGTTCCAATACCGTTTCACGCGCTTGTATGGCGCGAGGCGAATGGGCGCTGCGTACCACCATGCCGGGTTTGGCCTCGCGGATACAGCTTGCCGCCAGCACTCGCTCGCCTTCCACTTCCACCATACAGGCCCGGCAGTTGCCGTCGGCGCGGTAGCCGGGGGCGTCTTTAAAACAGAGGTGGGGAATGGTCTCTCCAGCGCGCTTGGCCACCTGCCAAAGGGATTCTCCGGGGTAGGCAGTGACTTCTTTATCATCCAAGACAATAGTGAACGAAGCGGTCATGGTGCACTCCCTTCAGCGGCATCGCTGACGATAATCTGCTGCTGGGCGAGCGCAGGGCGGAAATCCTTGAGTAGTCCTAACACGGGGTTCGGTGCCGCTTGCCCCAGGCCGCAAATCGAGGCGTCCTGCATCACCTGTGCCAGTCGAGTGAGCGCCTGCACATCCCATGTGGGTTGCTCTAGCAAGCTGAGCATTTTCTCGGTGCCTACCCGGCAAGGCGTGCACTGCCCACAGGATTCATCGGCAAAAAAAGCCAGCAGGTTGGTGGCCACCGCCTGAAGATTGTCTTGCTCAGAGAGCACGATAATCGCCGCTGACCCAATAAAACTGCCGTACGCCTGCAGCGTGTCAAAATCCAGCGGCACATCGGCTTTGCTGGCGGGCAGAATGCCACCCGAGGCGCCGCCGGGCAGGTAAGCGGCAAGCTTATGCCCTTCCGCCATGCCGCCGGCATACTCCTCTATCAACTCGCGCAGCGTGATGCCTGCTGGCGCCAAGTACACGCCGGGCTTTTTCACTCGCCCGGAGACGGAAAAACTGCGTAAACCGCGCCTACCGTTGCGCCCATGTCCGGCAAACCATTCAGCGCCTTTATGCCAAATGGGCGCAATCCAATAGACGGTTTCAACGTTATTGACCAGCGTGGGGCGGCCAAAAAGCCCTTGTTGGGCTACGTAAGGCGGGCGGTGGCGCGGCTTACCCGGCTGGCCTTCCAAGGATTCAATCAGCGCCGACTCCTCGCCACAGATATAAGCGCCCGCGCCCCGGCGCATGATGATGAATCCAGGTGCGACGATGCCCGCCTGCTCAAGCTCCGCAATCGCCTCATGGAGCACGCGGTGCAGGCCGGGGTATTCGTCGCGCAGATAGATATAGAGCGCCTCGGCCTCTATCGCCCAAGCGCTAATCAGCGCGCCCTCAAGAAACTGATGCGGCGCACGCTCTAAGTGATAGCGGTCTTTAAACGTCCCCGGCTCGCCCTCATCAGCGTTAATCACACAGTAGCGCGGCCCGGCGGCTTGGCGCACCGCCTGCCACTTTTTAAACGTAGGGAAGCCCGCGCCCCCCAAGCCTCGCAGGCCTGAGACTTCAAGCGCCTGCAGCACATCATCAATGCTGACCTTACCGCTGCGGACATTGGCCAGTAACTGGTAACCGCCAGCCTGCTGATAGGCGTCAAGCCGCTGCCACAAAATCGCTTCAGGATGAAAGTGGCCGGTATCCACTACGGCTTCGACGCCTTCTGCGGTGGCATACAGCACATGGTGATGGCCCACCTCGGCCACCGGCGCGGTATCGCAGCGCCCCATACAGGGTGCACGGATCACCCGCACACAGTCAGGATCGACGCGGTCCTCTAATGCTTTGTGCAGCGCACTGGCCCCCGCTAATTGGCAGGAAAGAGAATCACAGACGCGAATCGTGGTATCCGGCGGGGGCGCTTGGTGGTCGTGCACCACATCGAAATGGGCATAGAACGTCGCCGTCTCGTACACCGCTGCCATGGGCAGGTTCATATAGGCTGCCAGGGCGCGCAGTTCCACAAGCGATAAGTAGCCATGGGCATCCTGAATAGCGTGTAGATGCTCAATCAGTAGATCACGCTGTTGCAAACGTGCATTAAGGCGTTCATCGCCTAATAGACTGCGCAGTGCCGCCAGCGCAACAGGAGCCACATCGCGCCCTTTCGGGTAACCGCGACGACGGCGAGAGGACGTACCAGTTTGAGAGGTCATGACGCGCTATCCAGAGCTAGGCCAAAGAACGTTACAAGCACCGTCGTCAAAGCCGCTATGCTCAATTAAGCGTCTAAACGTTGAGATAGCGACTTAATGAAGCAGACCGCCACGAGCGATGCCTGCGTTGACGGCTTTTTCATAGCATAGAGGTTAAGCGTCAGCGGGGAAACCATCGCGCCCTTCAGTCTCTTGCCACTTGCCACAGCAGCTCGCCCAGCAGAGCAAGACTGGCAACGGGACCAGACTCTCTTTATGATTTGCCGTCATTTTAATAGGTTAGGAGTGTGGCATGGATAAGCGAACACCCTGGATAATCACGCTCTTGTTAGCAGCAATACTTACCTCTTCCCAAGCGTTGGCCGCCTCGTCACTGAAGGTCATCGCTTCTTTTTCAGTGATTGAAGACCTAGTTAAGCGTGTTGCGGGCGACGATATCAGTATTACGACCATTGTACCGGTGGGCCAGGACGTTCACCGCTGGGAGCTCACGCCGCCTAACGTGCTGGCCGTAGAAGAAGCCGACATCGTATTTTTTAACGGCCACGGGTTAGAGCCCTGGATTAGACACTTAGAAGCGATGGCCAGCGATACGTTGACATTGATGGCACTGGCCGAAACCGCCAATTACGCGCCGCTTACCATTCCAGTGGGCCAACATAAAGGCAACCCTGACCCGCATATGTGGATGGACCCTAAAGGGGCGTCTGCCTATATCGACGTGATTGCCCGAACGCTGAGCGCCCGCTACCCCGATAAAGCCTCTTTATTTCAAGCACGGGCAGCGGACACTAAAGAAGCCCTAGCGCTACTAGATCAGCAGCTTAAAGAGCGCCTAGAGGGGGTTCCGCAAACCAATCGCCTGCTCACCACCAGCGAGGCTTCTTTTAGCTACTTTGCCCACGCTTACGGCTTTGACGTCGCCGCTATTTGGGGGCTAAACAGCGAAACGTTGGGCAGTGCCCAAGCCATGGAAACCATGAGCAAGCACTTAGCCGACAAGCGCCCGCCTGCGCTGTTTTATGAGAGCACGACACCTTATATCCATATGGATGCCTTAGCGCGAGAAACCGGCCTGACACTGGCAGGCCCGCTCTATGTCGATACGCTCAGTGATACTGATGGCCCTGCCTACAACTACCCCGCCATGCTGCGCCATAATGCTGAGCTGTTGCATGAAGCGCTGGGGGGCGCGAGGGCCGAAGAGTAGTGTTAGCTCACCAGCTCGCGAAGAGATGCCACTAGCAGGTCAGGGTGGCTCTGTTCGATGGGGTCGCCGTGGTTATAGCCATACGGCAGCGCCACCGTTGTAAAGCCTGCCGCCTTACCTGCCGCGATATCATGGCGAGAGTCCCCCACCATCACGCTCGCCGAGGGGGCAATATCCAACGTATGGGCAACATGTAAAAGCGGCAGCGGGCTGGGCTTTTTCTCGGCCAGCGAGTCGCCGCCCACGGTAGACGTAAACAGCGCCAGCACACCAAAGTGGCTTAAAATAGGCGCAATAAACCGCTCAGGTTTATTAGTAATCAAGGCCAACACAAACCCCGCCTTATGCAGTGCATGCAGCGCTTCAGACGCGCCCGGGTAGAGTTTGGTTAATGCATTGGGCGCGGCCCCGTAATGGCGCATAAACGCTTCGTAGGCGTTTTGTTGCAACGCTGCCTCGGGTGCGGCATTGAGTGCCCAGTTCAGCGCTCGCTCCACCAGCACCTGCGCGCCATTGCCCACCCAATCGCGTACTTGCACTTCACTCGGCTGAGCCAGCCCAACCTCTTGCAGCGCCCGCTGCACGCCAACGGCCAAATCCGGCACTGAGTCGATTAACGTGCCGTCTAAATCAAAGGCGATTAACCGCTTTCCTTGCAAAATGGTATGCACGCTGTGCCCTCACTGGTTCCGTTAATACTGTTGTCTAGCCACAATAGTGATGGATTTGATTATCTTACCTGCTTAGACCTTCGTCAGACACCGCAGAAAGTTCTATGCTGTGGCTATATTTGCCAAGGAGAGAGTAATGGCCATTCCCCGAATTGTGATTGTGGGCGGCGGCGCGGGCGGGCTAGCCCTAGCCACGCGTCTTGGACATACGCTAGGTAAAAAAAAGCGCGCCGAGATCGTGTTGCTTGACCGCAACGCCACCCACGTATGGAAGCCGCTGCTGCATGAGCTAGCCACCGGGGTGCTGAACTCCAGCATGGATGAAGTGGATTATCGTGGGCACTCCTCGGCCCACTACTACCGCTACCAGCGCGGCTCCCTCAACGGCCTGGATAGGGAACAAAAGGTCATTCACCTGGCGCCCATTGAAGACGAAGATGGCGTGGAGGTGCTGCCCGCCCGCCAGCTCACCTACGACTACTTGGTGATATCGCTGGGCAGTGTTTCCAATGATTTTGGCACCCAAGGCGTTGCAGAGCACTGCCACTTTATTGACTCGCCCCAGCAGGCCAAAGCCTTCCAGCGGGACATGATCAATACCTTTCTGCGCTATACCGACCCCAAGCTGCGTCAGAATACCCAGCTCACCATTGGGATTGTCGGCGGCGGTGCCACAGGAGTGGAGCTTTCGGCGGAATTGTTAGACGCCTCGCGCCTGCTCAATGCCTATGGCGTCACGGCTGTTGATCACCAAACAATCAGCGTTCATTTGATTGAAGCGGCACCGCGTCTGCTCCCCGGTTTATCTGAGCGCATCAGCCAAACCGTTCAGCAAGAGCTGGAGAGCATGGGGGTCACCGTGCATGTAGGCACGGCCATTCAAGAAGCCCAGGAGTACCAGCTGGTGACAGGCGATGGGGAGGTGATTGAAACCGATCTCAACGTATGGGCCGCAGGCATTAAAGCGCCGCCGTTTTTGACCGAGCTGGGCTTAAGCACCAACAAGCGCAACCAGATCAACGTCAAGCAGACGCTGCAAAGCGTGGACGACCCGCATATTTTTGCGATGGGCGACTGCGCTTGCTGCCCCCAAGGCGATGATGCAACGGTGCCGCCTCGTGCTCAGGCCGCCCATCAGCAGGCCAAGCTATTGGCGAAGAACCTTGAGCGCTGTCTGACCAAAAAGCCGCTGCAAGACTTCATTTACCATGACCACGGCTCACTGGTGTCGCTAGCCCGCTACGATGCCGTAGGGAATTTGATGCGCAGCTCAGCATCGCGGGGTCTGTTTTTGGAGGGCTGGTTGGCGCGCCAAGCCTATGCATCGCTCTACCGCATGCATCAGCTCTCGATTCACGGTGCGCCAAAAACCGGGCTTGCATGGCTAGTGGATAAATTAAACCGCTACCTCAAGCCACGTATGAAACTGCACTAAAGACATGCAAAGGGCGGGAGATCTACCCTAATACCATTCAGTTAAGCATAGTTAGCGGTTATGGGAGGGAGCTTCAGCTCGCGACGGGGGCTCGCTAAGGCGCCTAGCGGCGCCATTCGCCCGCTAAAGCGGCCTCCCACTCAGGCTTACTCAGCATAATGGGTAGGTAAACCCGTTAACTATCAGCGAACCTTGGCCAGCTCCGCGCGCATCTGCTGAATTACGCTGTCGTAGCCGTGGGGGTCGCTTGCCTGGTGGGCGTTAAAGATCGCTGAACCCGCTACAAAGGTATCGGCACCGGCGGCGGCGATATCCGCGATATTGTCGACTTTCACGCCACCATCGATCTCCAAGCGAATGGGCAAGCCTGAAGCGTCGATACGCGCACGTGCCTCACGCAGCTTGTTCAGCGTGCCGGGGATAAACGACTGGCCGCCAAAGCCGGGGTTGACGCTCATCAGCAGCACCATATCGACCTTATCCATCACGTAATCAAGATACGAAAGCGGCGTTGCCGGGTTAAACACCAGCCCCGCTTTACAACCACCATCACGAATCAGCTGCAGCGAGCGGTCGACATGCTCAGAGGCTTCAGGGTGGAAAGTAATATAGCTGGCACCCGCCTCAATAAAGTCGCTAATCATGCGATCCACCGGCTTCACCATCAGGTGCACATCAATGGGTGCCGTCACGCCGTGGTCGCGCAGCGCCTTACATACCATCGGCCCAATGGTCAGGTTCGGCACGTAATGGTTGTCCATAACGTCGAAATGAACCACATCGGCGCCGGCCGCCAGCACGTTGTCGACCTCCTCACCCAGCCGCGCAAAGTTAGCGGAGAGTATCGAAGGGGCAATCAAGAAATCCTGTGCAGCGCTCATGAAGGGGTCCTCAGGTAATAAAAATAAAGGCGCCATCTTACCAGAGCCACACACGAAGCCCTATTACACGTGACGGTCATGCAGCACGCTTGCCGTCAATGCATATCCTTAAACAGATATTTCCAAATAGAATATAAAACACAATTGTAATTCCACAATCCTAGGTTTAACCTTAGCGTCATCGCGACTAAATCGCCCCCAGAATCAAGGAGTCTATAATGACGCTATCCTCTTCTTTCCGCACCGGCCTGCGCCGCAGCCTGCTTGCTGTTGCCGTTGGCACCGCCGTTTCTGGCATGACCTTCTCCAGCGCCGCCGTCGCTCAAGAGCGCGAGCTGCTGAACTCCTCTTACGACATCGCCCGCGAGCTGTTCGCCGCGATTAACCCGGAATTCCAGGCGTGGTGGGAAGAGGAGCATGGCGAAGAGATTGCTATCAGCCAGTCCCACGGCGGCTCCTCTGCTCAAGCGCGCGCCATTATGCAGGGCCTGCGAGCGGACGTAGTGACGTTTAACCAAGTGACCGACGTTCAGGTACTGGCCGATGCTGGCTTGGTGGCAGAAGATTGGCAGGATGCGTTTGAGAACAACGCTTCGCCCTACTACTCCACCACGGCCTTCTTGGTACGCAAGGGCAACCCGAAAGGCATCGAAAGCTGGGATGACCTCGTTAAAGAAGACGTGCAGATGGTCTTCCCGAACCCGAAAACCTCCGGTAACGGCCGCTACACCTATCTCGCCGCCTGGGGCTTCGCTGATAATGAGTTCGACGGCGATGAAGAGCAGATTCAAGACTTTATGCGCACCTTCCTGCGCAACGTAGCGGTGTTCGACACCGGCGGTCGCGGTGCCACGACCAGCTTTATCGAGCGCGGCATTGGCGATGTGCTGATTAGCTTTGAGTCTGAAGTGAACAACATCCGCAGCGAATACGGCAGCGATGACTACGAAGTGATCGTGCCGCCGGTCAGCATTCTGGCCGAGTTCCCGGTCGCGGTAGTGGGTGAAAACGCCGAACGTAACGGCAACAGCGACCTAGCCCAAAGCTACTTAGAGTACCTCTACAGCGAAGATGCCCAGCGTCAACTGGCAGGCTTTAACTACCGTGTCCATAACGACACCGTGGTAGAAGAGTTTGCCGACCAGTTCCCCGACACCGAGCTGTTTGAAGTAGAAGAGGTGTTCGGCAGCTGGGAAGAAGCGATGGAGAACCACTTCGAAGGCGGTGCTCTGCTTGATCAACTGCAACGTCGTTAACGGAACCCCATGAGCCAATTAGCATTTTGGCGATCCGGCAGCACGCGCGTGCTGCCGGGTTTTGGCCTATCTATGGGTATCAGCGTGCTATTTATTTCGCTGGTATTGCTTCTCCCCATTACCGGGCTGTTTGGCCAGCTTTCTGAACTAAGCCTGGCCGAGTACTTTGCCATCATCACCGAAGGCCGCGTCGTCGCCAGCTATATGGTCACCATCGGCGCGGCAGCAGTGGCGGCGCTGGTGAACGCAGTGTTTGGCCTACTGCTGGCGTGGGTACTAGTGCGCTATGAATTCCCTGGCAAACGCCTGCTCGATGCTTTGATGGATCTGCCTTTTGCCCTGCCCACCGCCGTTGCGGGCATCACCCTAGCAACGCTCTATGCAGGCAACGGCTGGGTGGGCAACATCATTGAGCCCATGGGGTTTCAAGTGGCTTACACCTGGGTAGGCATTGCCCTGGCGATGGCCTTCACCAGTATTCCCTTTGTGGTACGCACGGTGCAGCCGGTGCTAGAAGATTTGCCTGCCGAGGTGGACGAAGCCGCGATGTCCCTGGGCGCCACCGATGGCGTGGCGTTTCGCCGAGTGATCATGCCGCATCTTTGGCCCGCGCTCGTCACCGGTACCGGGCTTGCCTTCGTGCGCTCATTAGGTGAGTTCGGCGCGATCATTTTTATCGCCGGCAATATGCCCTACGAAACCGAAATCACCGCGCTGATGATCTTCGTCAAACTGCAGGAGTATGACTACGCGGGGGCGTCTGCCATTGCCTCGGTAGTGCTGTTTGTCTCGCTGGCGCTGCTGCTCGCCATCAATATCTGGCAGGGCCGCTTTGTGCGTCGTCTGCATGGAGGTAAAGGATAATGCGCCGGATTGGTGATGCGCCTTTAATGCGGCGCTTATTAATTGGCGCAGCTCTAATGCTGTCTGCGCTATTTTTGCTGCTGCCGCTGGTGGCTATTTTTGCTCAGGCGTTCTCCCAGGGCGTCATGGTATTTTGGGAGAACGTGAGCAATACGTTCACCCTGCACGCCATTGGTCTCACGCTGGTCATAGCGTTAATGACCATCCCCATCTGCTTGGTGTTTGGCGTCGCGCTGGCATGGCTAGTAACGCGCTTTAGCTTTCCTGGGCGGCGCATTCTGCAAACGCTGATTGATATTCCGTTCGCCGTCTCCCCTGTCGTCGCTGGCTTAATTTATCTACTGCTGTATGGCCGCAACGGCTGGATTGGCGGATGGTTAGATAGCCACGATATTCAGCTGATGTTTGCCTGGCCGGGCATTTTGATGGTCACCATCTTCGTCACCTGCCCGTTTGTGGCGCGTGAATTAATCCCGCTTATGCAGGCCCAAGGCTCAAGGGAAGAAGAAGCCGCCGTGACGCTGGGCGCTTCTGGCTGGACAACGTTTTGGCGGGTCACGCTGCCCAACATTCGCTGGGCACTGCTCTACGGCATCATCCTTACCAACGCCCGCGCGGTGGGTGAATTTGGCGCGGTCTCGGTTGTCTCAGGGGCCATTCGTGGGCAAACCAACACGCTACCGCTGCACCTTGAGCAGCTCTATCAGGATTACAACGCCGTGGGCGCGTTTGCGAGCGCCGCCCTGCTGGCCCTGATTGCCCTGTTAACTCTTGCGGCCAAGGCAGGCCTGGAATGGCGCGCATCGCGCCGGGAGGCATACTCATGAGTATTCGCTTACAGAATATTGCCAAGCACTTTGCCAACACCCAGGCGCTTGAACCCATCAACCTGGATATTCACGAAGGTGAATTGGTGGGCTTGCTAGGTCCTTCCGGTTCGGGCAAAACCACCCTGCTGCGTATCATTGCTGGCTTAGAGAACGCCGATAGCTCGCCACAGCCGGGTAAAATTCTTTTTGGCGACCGCGACGTGACCAATGTGCATGTGCGCGACCGCCGCATCGGCTTTGTCTTTCAGCACTACGCCCTGTTTCGTCATATGAGCGTTTATGACAACGTGGCGTTTGGCCTTACGGTGATGCCGAAAAAGCGCCGCCCCTCCAACGGTGAAATTCGGGCGCGCGTCTTCAGGCTGCTTGAGATGGTGCAGCTACAGCACTTAGCCAACCGCTTGCCTGCCCAGCTCTCAGGTGGGCAACAGCAGCGCGTATCGCTGGCGCGCGCGCTTGCTGTAGAGCCTGACGTCCTGCTGTTAGACGAGCCGTTTGGCGCCCTGGATGCCAAGGTTCGCCAAGACCTTCGCCGCTGGCTGCGCCGCTTGCATGACGAACTGAACTTTACCAGCGTGTTCGTCACCCACGACCAGGAAGAAGCGCTGGAGCTTTCCGACCGTGTGGTGGTGATGAGCAACGGCCGGATCGAGCAAATCGACACACCAGACAGCCTCTACCGCGCGCCGAAGAACCGCTTTGTATTTGAGTTTTTGGGTGATGTGAACCACTTAGAGGGCCGCGTGCGCAATGGCGTGCTGACCTGCGGCGATGCGCATCTCAACGTGGACTTACCCGATGGCGATGAAGAGCTGCTGCTGCGCCCGCATGAAGTGCGGCTGTCGGAAGAGCCTAGCGCTGAAAGCCACCTGCCGGTGACGATTACCGCTATTTCCCCGGTCGGTGCCGAAGTGCGTGTGGAGCTAGAGGCCGACTGGCTGGCAAAACCGTGGCTGGCCACCGTTCGCCACGCTGATTTCGAACGCCTGCACATGCGCCGGGGGCAGCGCTTGTTTGCTCATCCGCGCCAATGGCACCGCTTTAACGATGACGCCAAAACCCTTGAACAGCAGGCACGCGTGGCTTAGCCGTTGCTGGCTTCACGCGTCAGCACAAGGCTATACTGGTGCTTTAACCCACAGGGCTACCACCCTTAATGCCTTGTTGCGACAGGTATTTATCCCGTTCAACCACGATGATTGCGGAGAGTTTTATGCGTCGGCGTCACTTTTTACGCGCGTCTGGTGCGCTGCTAGCTACGGTGCTACTGGCAGGCTGCGCAAGCCCCCAATATTTACAGTTAAACCCCACCCGTAGTGCCAACGTGCCGCAAACAGGCTCAGGCCAACAGGTCACCGTGGTGGCCGTTGATGCTCGGCCGAGCGAAGTGATTGGTACGCGCACAGGCGGCAACATGTCGACCGCGCAAATCACCGTTAGCAGCCATGAGCTAATCCCCCGCCTGCAAGAGGAAGCTGAGCGTGCCGCACGGGATATGGGCTTTACTCCCACTCGTGAAGCCGCCCAAGGCCGCCCAAGCCTGACGTTAGAGCTTGCCAGCCTGGATTACGGCCGTGGTGATAGCGGGCAGCCACTGATTGACGAAGCGCGTATTGAAGGGGTTTTCCGGGCCATCGCTCAGAACCAGGGCACGACGTATACCGGTACTTATACATCTCGCCGCACCCAAGGCTATGCGCTCAAACCAGGTGAAGATGCCAATACACGCATGCTGAACGATCTACTGAGCGATGGCTTAAATCGGGCGTTCAACGACCCAGAGCTTGGTCGACTACTCGCTCGTTAAACTCGTGGCCCGCGGCGCTCAAGCGCCCAAATGCTCTCACTGCGGCCACGGGAGTCAGCAGGTAAATACGCCAAACGCTCTATGCGAAAATTGGGCGCCATCAGGCGCTCAATTTCGCTATCCGGCACGCAAAAGGGTGGGCCTGCCTCGCCATCGCCGTGAGTCAGCCCCACCAAAAGCCCTTTTGCCCCCGGCGGCACTAGCTGCGCCAAGTGGAACGCATAGCGTTCACGCGTCGCTGGCGGCAGGGCAATCAACGATGCACGATCGTAAAAAGCCTCTACTTCCGCCGCCTGCTGAATATGCAGATGAAAGAAGTCACCGCACCATAGCTCTACGCTGCCTTGGCGGGACACATCGAAGCCCGCCTGGGTATAACGAGACACGCCGCCGCTGCGCTGGGCTAAAAACTGCTCAATGGCTTCTGGCGCAAGCTCAATACCCAGCACCGGATGCCCTTGATCCGCTAGCCAGCGCATATCCAGGCTTTTCCCACACAGCGGCACCAGCACTTTAGTGCCAACGGCTACCTCCAGCGTTGGCCAGTACTTCACCAATGCAGGGTGGGTCTCTTGCAGGTGGAAGCCGATCCGGCCCTCCTGCCAACGCTGTCGCCAGGGATTATCCATCGTTAAAACCAGCGATCGCGTTTTTTACGGCGACGCGGCAAATGCGGCACGATTAAACCCACCAGCAGGCCTGCGCCCGCCACGCCACCGCCATACATAAAGTAGCGCATCAGCAGATCTTCCTCTTGGGTATCTAAGCGTGCCTGCAACGCACGAACCTGCTGGCGAGACTGCTCTGCCTCGTTATCCAACTCGAGATTTCTCGCTTCTAGGTCGGCGATACGCTGCTCGCGAACATCGAGCGTTTCGGTCATGGAAGAGACCCGCTGTTCCCAGGTATCGTTGATACCGTCAAGCTCTTGGGTCAGCTCTTCCACCTGAGCCTGAAGCTCAGGTAACTGCTGACGGGCGCTGGGGGTTTGCTGAATCTCATTACTCAGCACCCAGACGGTATCACCGCTATTACTGCGTACCCGAGTGTAGTCACCGCTGGTTTCCAGCACGTCTACCTGCTCGCCTGCGTTCAGCGTACCCACAATGCGATAGCCATCTGTCGGCCCGCTGCGCACGTAGGTGCTTAGCTCATCGCTGACCCAGGCTTGACTATCGGATTGAGCAAACGCCGCTTGCCCACTCACACTTAACAGCACACCAAAAGCGGCGGCGTAACAATTACTGCGAATTTTTTCTGCTTGCATGACGTCATGTCCTGATCGTAAAAACGCGCGTGGCCGACGAAGCCACCGCGCGTATCGCTCAAAGCGTTGCGCATGTCTAGGCGCTTACCCTTCCCCACGGGGCGGTAACGGGAAGGGACGAGGAAACTCTGCGACGCGGGCATCACTTTTAACAGCCTTTAATGGGCCTTCACGCTCCACCTCATCAATCCGCACAATGGCATTAAGAGGCAGGTAGCTGCGCTTGACGCCTTCAAAGGTTCGCTGCAGTTTTTCCGCACCTGGATCCACCACCAACCGCGACGCATCGTCAAAGACAAACTCCTCGACTTCAATAAAGCCCCAGAGTTCGCTTTGAAAGATCTCACGAACGTATAAATCCCAAATTTCACCCTGCTGGTGAACCACCACACGGTAGATCGGCTTGGCCGCCATCTTGGCCTATTCCTCTTGCCATTTGAACGTAACGTTAAGAAGCAAGCCTACCATATTCGCGGGTTGCCCTTTAGCAGACATCGCCAAAGCGAGCGAATTCCCGCTATTTTCGGTTCAGAAGCTGCTAATTAGCCCAGGATGGCCCGGGTCGTGTATGGTAAAGAGAGTATTTGGCAAGACCATTCATCACCCCATAGGAGTCAACACCATGCAAAAGGATCCCAATAAGGGTTATATCGCCCTCTTAGGCTGGAGCCTCAATGCGATCGAAGCGGCGGAAAATTTTGACCGTCGATATATCGTGGTGGCACCCGACTGGGCAGAAGAGTACTGCCAAAAGCACGACATCCCCTACGTTCCCTGGAACTTCGAGCGTCTCAATGACCGCTCCATAGAGATCGCTGAAACGCTGAAAGAGAAAGGCGTCGATGTGGCGATCCCCCTATTTGAGGAAACCGTTGAGTGGGCCGGTGCGATTAACTCGGTACTACTGGACAATCCGCGCCTATACGGCCAATCACTGTTACTGCGTGATAAGGCGTTAATGAAGCGCCGCGCCCAGCTAGGCGGTATTCGTGTCGGCATTTTTGAAGAAGCTCACGATAAAGAAGATGTCGTTCGCTTCCTCAAACGGGTAAACCAAACGCTGCTGAAGTTAGATGGCGACCCCAACGACCCGATTCACCTCAAAGCGTTTGATAAAGCAGGCTGCCTGGGCCACCGGGTTATTCGTACGCCCGATGAAGTCGATACCATCCCGGATGAGGAGTTTCCGGTACTGATGGAGTCGCACCTGGATGGCTGGGAGTTCGCGGTAGAAGCGTGGATTCACGATGGCAAAATCGCCTTCCTGAACATTTCAGAGTACGTCACGCTGGGCTACTCGGTATTTGTGCCTGCCTCGCCAGAGCTTGAAAAGTACCGCGAGCAGATCACCGCACAGATCGAAAAACTGATTAAAGCGTTCGATATCGAGTTTGGCCTGATCCACCCCGAGTACTTCGTCACTAGCGACGGTGAGATGTACTTCGGTGAGGTTGCCTATCGTCCGCCGGGCTTCAAGGTCTTTGAACTACTAGAGCGCGTTTACGGCTTCAATGCCTATCAGGCCTCTATGCTAGTGTTCGACCCGAAAAGCACCAAAGAAGAAGTGGCCGAGTTCTTCCCGAAAGAGATCGTTGATGCCAACGGCTTCGCTGGCTGCTTTGGCGTGTACCCGCGTCGCCGAGTGGTAAGCCGCCTGGAAATTCCAGAAGAGACCGAAGACCATCCGTACTTCGAGTCCCACGAGCTGACCTCGCCCGTCGAAGAAACGGTCACAAAACGGACAGCGTTTGGTACTCACTGGGGGTTGATTTACTTTAAAGGCGAGGATGCGCATACCATTCGCGATCTGCTGAAACGCCAAGAAGATCTCGACTTCTATGTATAATCCCTGCCAAGGCTGGGATAAGGAGTCACCGTGACGACCAAGCAAGAGGCCTCTTCCACTGAAGACGGCAAGCTCAATGGATTACTGAGCAAATTTGATGATGCTGTGCGCCTGCTTTCGCAGGCGCCCGCCTTTTCTAAACCCGCAAAGCTGCCCCGCGTATTTGATACCGCTAGGCGCGTACTCATGCAAGCGGGCGGCTGCGCCGCTCTTGAGGCGCGGGCGGCGGATTTTGAATCCGCTGGCATCTTTGCCGGATCGGATTGGGAGACTCCACAATACCTAATCCCCACATTGACGACCTACTCGCTTAAAAGCGCCGATGCCAATGTGGTCGTCATTGAAGCATTGAGCGAGCTGCGACTACTGGCCGTAGCCAAAGGCGATTACCCCCACACCCTTATTTCCCAAGAGCAGGCTCACCACTACCTCACCCAGGTAATGGCAATCAATCTGTGGCTGCTCTTTAATGCGCCCAGCGAAGCCGAGCGAGAAACTCAGGGGCGCCTGGCCAACATATCCCGACAGCTGTTCCAACATCTGGCCGAGCGCATCGGCTATGAGTACGTAATCGACCAGCTGATCGATGAGATTTGGCGCATCCTCAAGCAGCGCCCTATCCAAGTCGATGCCATTAAACAAATGATCACACAGATCGCCCTGTGCCAAGCCAACCCGGATATTGACCTGGGTGCTAGCGGCCACGGCGCCGACAGGCTGGTCAGCTCGCTTTATGGCCCTACTCAGGCCTGCCGGGAAGACCCAGGCATTGATGTATACCGCGCGCGCCTTGAGCGGATGGATAACGCCACCCTACAGGCAGAATCCACCGGCTTTGCCCGCGCCATGCACGACACTGGTTTAGTCTCCCCGTATCACGCAGTGCTGCTGCGCTACTTACTAGAGGAAGGCGACCATCTTCTTTCAGAAGCCCTGGGGCTCTCCTCCACTGGCCGCGACTGCCTGCTGTGCTACCGCGAGCTGGTACATGCGCTGATCCGCAGCGGTGTCTACCCGGCCACCGCTCAAGCGGTGTATGGGCTGGCTCTGCTGTTGGAGCGAGGTATCCTCTATCAGCCGCCGGTGGCACCGGCCATGTGGCGTCAGCTCAATCTTCAGCTCTCCGAGTGGGCGGAAGACCGTCTTACGTTAGCCTATGGCGACGTTGCCTCCCCCCGCGCCCGGCTCATTGAAGGCGTGCTGTGCATGCTGGGTCTGCCGCTGGGCGTTGGCCAGGGCAACAACCCTACTTGCCAATCGGCACGGGCGCTCTCCATGTGGGCCTACAACGACCCAGACTACCTGCTGCAGATGGTCACCTGGGCGGCGCGAGATGACGAAATCATCATGCATTTTGAGGGCCAGCCGATCTCCTCTAACGAGAGCGTATCTGGCGTGGCCGCCCACCTGCCAATGGACCTTGATCCGGTATCGCTGATCGTGGTGCCTCACCTGGACCGCATTTACGCAGAGATGGGCAGACGCTGTATCGGCCGGGAAGGCGACCCCCACCGCTGGGTGAACCCCGAATTTCACGGCTGGTGGTCTGGCCGCGGGTTCAGTATTAACGTGGATGTCGCCACCGGTAAGCTCTGCGAAGTGGATACGTTTATTCGCCACTTCTACGCCAGCTACCACCCCTACTACAACGGCAACCAGCCGCTGATTCATCCCCAGCCTGCTGGAATCGCGGTAACCGATAGCGCCGCGCGGTTTATTGGCTGGCACGCGATTACGATTTTGCGCGCCTCCCTAGATCCTAACGACGTGATGAGGGTCTACTTCTACAACCCCAATAACGACAGCGGTCAGGATTGGGGCGATGGCGTCAAGGTCAGCACCTCCGGCAACGGTGAGCGCTTTGGCGAGGCCTCGCTGCCTTTTGAGCAGTTCACCTCCCGGCTCTATATCTATCACTATGATCCACTGGAAAGTGGCGAACTCGCCACGGTGACCGATGAAGAGCTAGAGCGCGTCAAAGGCTTTCTCCATCGCAGCTGGGGGGCCACACGCCTACCTCCTACCGAACTACAGGCCGATCAAGGGCCCCAGTAATACGGGGCCTTCCAATCACTACAGACACGACCCAGATGATACGACTCGATCAACTGCTGGTCAGCCAAGGGCTGGCCAGTTCTCGTACCCGTGCCCAACGGCTGATTAAAAACGGGCGCGTTTTTTTAAACGACGGTACGCTCCTGAGCAAACCCTCTGAAAAATGGCCGCCCGATGCCCCGCTCCGCGTGGAAGAGGACCCAGAAGAGCGCTACGCCTCACGCGCTGGGCTGAAGCTAGAAGGTGTGCTGCAGGCGTTAACGATGCGCTTAGAGGATAAAGGCGTATTGGACATTGGCCAATCCACCGGCGGGTTTACCGACTGCGCGCTACAGTTTGGCGCGCGTCACGTGGTCGGCGTGGAAGTTGGTCACGACCAGCTTGCCAGCCACTTACGCAGCGACCCACGGGTGACCTGTCTGGAAGGGCTCAATGCTCGCCATATGAGCACCTCAGAGGCACTGTTGAGCACGCTGGCCGAACGGCCGATTGATTTTGCCGTGATGGATGTATCGTTTATCTCCCAGACGCTGATTCTGCCTGAGATTGCTGCCCTACTGCCGCCTAGCGGGCAGCTGCTGTCACTGGTGAAACCGCAGTTTGAGCTCGACCCCGGTGCGCTGGATAAGCGCGGTGTCGTGCGAGACCCTCGTCGCTACGCAGAGGTCGAGCAAAAAATACGCACAGCATGCGAGCAGTGCGGGCTCGCCATCAGCCACTGGCAGGAGAGCCCGATTACCGGCAGCGACGGTAATCGGGAGTTTCTTCTTCTCGCTAGCAAGCGCTAAGCGGTCAGCTCAAGGTAGCAGGCGGGAGAGTGGGGTTGGACTGCACTTTCACTGACTCCCCCTGTTCAGGATGCAGCCACACATCCAACTGCTCGAAGGCAATCCGCACGCCCGCCTCTTTAAACAGCTCATCCACGCGGCAATTCACCTCATCGGCCGCAAACAGACGGTCTAACAAGTCGTTGACGAAAATACGCAGCTCGAAGTTCAAGCTATGAGGCCCGTAACTTAGGCAGAACACCTGAGGTTCAGGGTCATCCAGCACCCGGGCATTTTCGTCGGCGGCTTGACGCAGAAGCCTGTGCACCAACGGCAAGTCTGAGCCATGGGAGACCCCGTAAGTGAGCACCACGCGGGTCACATTATCGGAGAGCGACCAGTTAATGAGCTGATCCGTGACGAAGGTCTTGTTGGGAATAATGATCTCTTTACGGTCGAAATCGGTCACCGTGGTGGCCCGAATACGAATCTGGCTCACCGTGCCGTGCAGGTTGCCTATGGTAATGGTGTCACCAATACGAATAGGCCGCTCAAACAGAATAATCAGGCCGGAAATAAAGTTGGCAAAAATTTCCTGCAAACCAAAGCCTAACCCGACGCTCAACGCTGCCACCAGCCACTGCAACTTATCCCAGGACACGCCTAAGGTCGCCAGCGACATCACGATACCGGTTCCCACAATGGTGTAGGAGAGCAGCGAGCTAATCGCATAGGCACTCCCCTGCTTGAGCGCCAGGCGCGATAACACCATCACCTCCAGCAGGCCCGGCAGGTTGCGCGCCGAAATAAAGGTGATGGCTACCACCAGTAGCGCCGTGACAAAGTCCGAGATCGATAGCGCGTTGTCGACCAAATCGCCTTCAGCCGCATTCCAAAGCGACACCTGATCTAAATACCCCAATACAGCGAGCAGGTCCGACCACACCAAATAGAGCAGCGCGCTAAAACCGATCAGCAAAATGAGCTTGGAAAGGCGCAGCGACTGGGCGTTGATTTTTTCCATATCCAACGGCGGCTCTTCGACCACTTCCAGCCCACCTTCTGCGCCTTCTTGTACCTGGGCGCGGCGGCGGGCTAGCGCACGGCGATAAGCTAACCGACGTGCCGCCACCGCCAAGCTGCGCACCACGGTGGCTTCCACAACTACCCAAAGCCCCAATAAATAGAGCGTAATGGCAAAACGAGCCACCAGCCTGAGCGCCGTATACTCGTACCCCCAGGCCACCAGCCCCAGCAGTACCAGGGGCACTGAGGCCATGGCGAGCCCCAGTACTAACCTGAAAAGCCGCACACCAAAAATTGGCACATGAGCGAGAATAAGCTGCGCCAGCCACCAGGCCATCGCAAGCAGCCCACCCATGAACAGCGCCATCGCCACCGGGCGCTGAGCCAGCGGTGTTTCCATCTGCTCGGACATGGCAGCAATGGCAACCACTGGCACCAGGGCAATACCCAGGCCGATCAACAGGTGGCGCAGCCGAGCATTGTAAGCGGGCGCCCAGGTGAAGTGGCGCTCTGCGACACCATCAGGCACCAGTAACCGCCGCCCTAGCGCAATCACGAACCAGCTAAGCCCAAGTTGCAATAGTGCAGGCGCAAGCCCCAGCGCTAGGCCGCCTTCCGCAGTGCGCAGGGCGACCCCCGTCCCTGCCAGCGCCAGCGGCCCGGGCAGCGCCAGCAGCGCATTGTGCAGGACCGCTTTGGGGGTGTGTAGCTGGGTATCGCTCTTCAAGCGACCAATTTGCGAATGAATCAGCGCTAGTTGCTTCTTAATACGCCCGCGCAGCGCAACCAATGCCACGCTAAGCAGCAGCAGCGGCGCGCCCACTAGCATATCCCAAGAGAGCCCCTGCCAGCGGGTAGGCAGCACCGCGCGCCACTCCCCTTCATACCACTCCTGCTTTAAGTAATTGGGCAGTTGACGTAGCCAGTTCACGTCCAACGGGCGGCTGTTGGCTACCCAAAACAGCTGCTCATCAATGGTGGCGCGTAGGTCGTGGGTAGTAGTGAGCAGCTGCTGCTGATTGAGCTGTAGTTCTATGGCTGAACTCAACAGGTTACCGTAGGCCTGCTCAAGTTGCTCCACCAGCTCGCGGCGGGACTGGTAAAGGCGCGTTAGCGAGTCCACCAGCCCAGGGGTTACATCGACCCCCGCCTCCTCAAGGCGCTGAGCGGCCAGCCGCTCTCCTTGGCGGAGTTGATCGCGCTGGCGAATCAGATCGAACTGCTTCAAACGCAGGTCGGCAATCTCATCCTGCAAATCGCGCCGGGGCACCACGGCAGGCAGCGACTGGCGCTGCTCGCGGAGAATACGAGAGAGCAACTGGCTGCCGCGAATGGCTTCCATCTGCTCATTAAGGCTACGCTGAAGCTGGCGTACATGCTCTAACTGGCGCTGGGCTTCGATGTTCTCCCGCACGATGCCATTGGCACGGTCCGTCGCCCGCAGCAGCTCCAAGCTTAGCGTTTGATTAAGCTGCTGAGCATTCAGTACGACGGGATGACCTTCGGCGATCAGCGGGTCATTTTTGGCGGCGTCGGCGATGGCCTGCTCAGACTGAAGACGTCGCTGGCGGTCGATCACGCCCTGCAACAAGCTAAGCTGCTGCTCCTGCTGATCGATCTGCAAAGCCAATAAGTCACGACGCTGTTGAGCCAGCTCGCGCAGGCGGCTGTTGGCACTCAACTCGCGCTGGTTCAAGCTGACTTCCTGCTCAGCAAGCGCTCGCTCAAGCCGCCACTGGATCAGTTGGGCATCTTCACGGGCCGAGATCTGGCGATCTGCTAGTAGCGCCGCTCGGGTATCGTGCTCGCGGCGCAGCGTTTCAGCACGCTGCAGTGCATCGGAAATCGCTTGCTGCGCCCGCTCTGGCAACGTTTGGGCAGCCAGCAGTTGGGAGTTCACTTCCGCCATCTGGCTCTGCAATTGCTGGAGCTCAATCACAGCGTCACCCTGCTCGGCTTCTAGTGCCTCTAGCGGCATATCGCTAAGATTGTCTACTGACAGCTGTAAGCTTTCCTCTTCTGCCTCGTTCAGCTCACGCTCTAAACGCAGCAGCAGCTCAGGGGCTTGGCTTACCCGCTGCTCCAACGCCTGCTGACGCTCTTCAATGGCCTTCAGACGGTCATAAGCTTCCAACGCAGCAGACAACGCCGCCTGGTCACGCTGCTGTTCAGCCGTTAATTCAGTCTCTAACGACTCAATGGCCGCTAAACGTTCGCTCAGCTCAGATTGGGGAGGGACGCGCTCAACCGGTGTACTTTGCGCAGCGGCGGTTCCGGCCAACATCGTGACCAGCCACAGGCAGCAGAGGGCGGCTTTAAGGGCATTTCTAACCACGTGACTTATGCCTCATTGACATGTCAGCCCGCTAAGCCGGGCAGGATGCCTATTGTCATGGGTAAGACATCGTTACGCAATCTGGTAAGCGTCTACTGACATCGACAGTTGACTTACACCTGCCGCATGTATAGAAACAACGCTGGTACCCTTACTCTTAATTTGCGAGCCACGTTGATGGTTACCCGAAAACTGCTGTTCACCGGTTTGGCGGCCTTGATAGGCGCTAATATTCTCAGCACAACGGCCATGGCCGAGACCCGAGACGAGATTGAAGCGCGGATTCAAGCGCTCAATACCGAACTCTATCAACTGCGCCAGCAACTGCAGCAAATTGAGGCGCCTGAAGAAGCGGCACAAGGCGTTGAACCTGCACCACTGCCGGTCGAAGTTGCCCTTGAAGACTTAAGTGAACGGCGACAGCTAGAACAAGAGTCCTCTCGTAACCCGTTTGCGATTACCACACACCGCACCAATTACTTGTTCCCTATCAGCTACAACACCAATCAAAATGCTGAAAATTTCCGCAGCATTTCTGAAGAGGTTGAGCCTGATAACGGGGAAGTCAAATTCCAGTTTTCTGCCAAATTCAATTTGGCAGAAAACGTCTTTGGTGATATCGGCGACGTCTACTTCGCCTACACTCAGAAAAGTTGGTGGCAGGCCTACAACACCGATGCCTCCTCCCCTTTCCGGGAAACCAACTACGAGCCTGAAGTCTTTATCGACTTCGACAACGCCTGGAGCGCGCTTGGCTGGGTGAATACCCGTAACCGTTTCTCCTTTATCCACCAGTCAAACGGTCGCTCAGATCCGCTGTCGCGCAGCTGGAACCGGGTATATTTAGAAAGCACGTTCCAAAGTGGCGACTGGGCACTCACCCTAGCACCTCACTGGCGTGTTCCCGAGTCTGAGGGCGACGACGATAACCCTGATATCGAGCGCTTTATGGGCTACGGCGATATTCGCCTTGCCAAGCGTCTGCAAAACAACCATGAGTTTGCTGGGCAACTGCGTGGCAATCCCAGTGCAGGCAACTACGGCACACAAATTGATTACAGCTGGCCTGCGTTTAACGGTGTCCGAGCGCACGTGCAGTATTACTACGGCTACGGGGAAAGCATGATTGACTACAACAATCGCGTACATCGCCTAAGCCTTGGTTTTAGTCTCAACCCGCTATTCAGTGCCACCGGGCTGAACCGTTAACCCGACAGGGTTGTCTATATGGTGGCGGCTGCTATGCTGAAGCCGTCACTTATCTACTCGTCAAAGGAAGACATCATGGCAAAACGTAATACAGATACCTCCGCACGCGCTGACCAACTGAAAGAAGATCTGCGTCACTTGAGCGAAACGGTCGAAGAGCTGATGAACGCGACGTCAAAAGACGCCAGCGGTGAAATGCGCGACCTGCGTGAGCGTGCCGAACGACGTTTGAAGGATACTCGTGCCCGCCTAGAGGCTCGCGGTGAACGTTTTTACGAAGACACCCGTGAAACGCTTTCCGAGCAGGTTGACTGCTGCGATCGTTACGTCCGTGAAAACCCCTGGACCAGCATTGGCATTGGTGCCGCTGCCGGCCTAGTTGTGGGTATGCTGTTCGGACGTCGCTAATGGCTTTGGGTCCTACCCAACGCGTCTTTTCTGCCGCCAAACGCCTGCTGAAATCACTGGTTGCTAACAGTGAAACCCGCCTGCGTTTGGCGGTTTTAGAGTTAGAAGAGGAACGCGCACGTTTATTGGTGCTGCTGCTACTGGCAGGTGCCAGCTTACTGCTTCTACTGCTAGGCGTTGCAACGCTGACTGCCTTAGTAGTGGTGCTCTTCTGGGATACGTACCGATTAACGGCCATTAGTGTCAGCGCGGGTGTACTGATAGCTCTCAGTATTCTGCTGGCAGTTATTGCCCTGCGTCAGGCCAAGCGCCACACGCTGCTGAAAGAGACGTTAAAGCAGCTGGCCGCCGACCGCGCACTGCTAGAGGTGAATGAGGATGACTCGTCACAACAGCGTCGTTAAGCCGCCTAGCCGAGCAGAGCGAAAAGCCGCCCTGCTAGCGGAATTAGAGCAACAGCGGATCGATATCCTAGTCGATAGCGACACGCTACAACGAGCATCATCACCGCTGGATAACAGCTGGCGAAGCTTTAAGCTGCCCATTTATGCCATCGGTGGCGTTGCTGCCCTGCGTATTCTGCGCCATCCAGGCGGAGCCATGGCAGTAGGCAGAAAGGCCCTGGCAGGGTACATGCTGTTCCGTAAGCTAAAACTGCTGGCTAAGGTCGCTACCTAGCACCCCGATTCAACTGCTATTCGCCGTTAATGTGCATTAGAAATGTAAGCACTAGGATTAGGCGTTAGCCATTGAAAAAGCCGTTACGGGATCACCGTAACGGCTTTTTTGGCGATGCTTGTTGTGTGGTGCTTGTTGTGAGGTGCTTATTCAGTAGCGCTTACTCAGCGCTCTAGCACGCCTGACCACAGGCCACACCGCTGGCCCACGCCCACTGAAAGTTATAGCCGCCAAGCTGCCCTGTCACATCCAACACCTCACCAATGAAGCGCAGTTGCGGCAGATCTTTGACCTCGAAGGTTTTCGATGAGATGGCATCGGTGTTAATACCGCCCATGGTCACTTCTGCTGTACGCCAACCTTCCGTGCCCGCCGGTTTTAGCTGCCACTGATTGAGTCGCTGCGCCCAAGCATCGAGCGCCTCGTTACTGTATTGCGCCAGCGGGCTAGTTAAATGCTGATCGGGATACCACTCTAATAGCGCCTGAGCAAAGCGCTTGGGGAAACGCTCGCCTAGCCAGGTCGACAGCAGCCGCTTAGGGGTTTCCTGGCGAGCATGGCGCAACGCGCCAGCCGCGTCTTCACCCGGCAAGAGGTCGATGGAGATTGCGCTGCCCGGCTCCCACACGCTGGAAATTTGTAGCATAGAAGGGCCGGATAGACCCCGATGGGTAAACAGCATCGGCTCGACAAAGCGCTTCTCTTTACAGCTCACCGCCGTGGGCACGCTGACCCCAGACAGCCCAGCCGCCCGCTCTTTCCAGCTATCGCTTAGGGTAAACGGCACCAAGCCTGGGCGAGTGGGCAGTACTTCTAAGCCAAACTGGCGGGCAATATCGTACCCAAAGCCTGTCGCCCCCATGGTAGGAATAGAGAGCCCGCCTGTCGCCACCACCACCACGCCTGCATCAATCGTGCCTAGGGAGGTGGTCAGCCGCATGCCTTCGCCCTGCCGCTCTAGCCGCGAAATGGAGGTATTCAGTTTCACCTCTGCCCCGGCCCACTCACACTCGGTCAAGAGTACCCGTACGATCTCTTTGGCGGAGTCGGCGCAAAATAGCTGCCCAGGGGCTTTCTCCACATACTCAACGCCGTGGGTCTCCACCAGCGATACAAAATGTTCCGGGCGGTAACGTTTTAATGCAGAAATGCAAAAATAAGGATTTTCAGAGTAAAAGTGTCCAGGTGCTGTATCAAGATTGGTAAAGTTACAGCGGCCTCCCCCAGACATGAGGATTTTCTTGCCTGCTTTGTTTGCATGGTCGACCACCAGGACGCGTCGCCCGGCATAGCCAGCCTGTGCCGCGCACATTAAACCAGCGGCACCTGCGCCAATGACCACGACGTCGTAGACCATAACTGAGGCTCCCAAGATGAAAAGTCGGGCATTTTAACAGGTAAGAAGCACCAAACTACTGTACATTTTAAAAACTCGTGTACAAGAAATGCACAAGATAACGCCTGTTCGCCTCAACACCGCTGCGCGTAATGGCTTACTATCACCCCCATTGCGGAACACTGCGCACCCTATTCAATAACATAGAGACACCTATGCTCGCTTTTAAACGCTCCTTTTGCTGCCTCTTGCTACTTCTTGGATGGGCCTCTTTTGCCAGCGCGCAATCACAGCCGCCGGTCATTGGTTACCAGGTAAAGACCGAAACATGGTCCGATCCACTGGAAGCGCTGGGCACCCTGAGCGCAGATGAAAGCGTCACATTATCCGCCACCGTGACCGACACCATCGCTGAGATCAACTTTGATGACGGTGAACAGGTAGAGCGCGGCCGTTTGCTAATTCGTTTAGAAGATGCCGAAGAGCAGGCGCTATTAAGAGCTGCCCAGGCGATTACCGATGAGCGGAGCAATGCTTCTGGCCGCGCGTCGCAATTACAGCAGCGCAATTTAGCCGCACGGGCCGACGTAGAAGACACCCAATCCCGGCTGCGCCAAGCACAAGCCGATGCCCAAGCCTTAGAAGCGCGGCTGGAGAATTATCGCGTGCATGCGCCGTTCAGCGGCCGAGTCGGCTTTCGCAACGTGAGTATCGGCACCCTCGTCACTCCAGGAATGGCGCTGGTCACTTTGGATAAGCTCGATGTCATGAAGCTAGACTTCACCGTTCCCGAGGTGTTTTTGGGTCGGCTATCGGCAGGCTTAAACCTGAGCGCTACCACGGCGGCCTATCCCGACGACGTATTTCGCGGAGAGATATCCAGCATTGGCACCCGCATCGACCCTGTCTCCCGCAGCGTTAACGTGCGCGCCGAGCTGGCCAACCCTGATTTAAAGCTGCGCCCTGGTATGCTGATGGAAGTCATTGTTCAGCAGCGCGTGCGCGATGCGTTAGTGCTGCCCGAAGCGGCGATTCAACCTAGCGGCAACCGCCACTTTGTGATGGTGATTCAGCAACAGGAGGAAACCCCACGCTTAGAGCGCCGTGAAGTCGCTATTGGCGAGCGGCGCATCGGCGAGGTTGAAGTGCTGGAAGGTATTAGTGAAGGCGATTTGGTGGTTATTCACGGCTTACAGCTCGCTCGCGAAGGCCAGGAAGTGCGCATATTAGGCATTGCCGACGACAGCACGGACATTCGCTCGCTGTTGGAGGCTGACCGCTAATGCGTTTATCCGATATTTCCGTTCAGCGGCCAGTGCTGGCCATGGTCATCGCCGCGCTGATTATTGCTTTTGGCTTGCTGGCCCTTAACCGCTTGCCGCTGCAAGAGTACCCCACGGTTGACCCACCTATTGTCAGTATTGATACCCGCTACCCCGGTGCCTCTGCCAGCGTAGTAGAAACACGCATCACACAAGTATTAGAAGACCGCATTGCCGGGGTAGAAGGCATCGAGCTGATCACTTCGCAAAGCGAAGATGGCCGCTCGCGTATCGAGATTGAGTTCGCCATCACCATGGATATCAACGCTGCGGCGAACGATATTCGTGATCGCATTTCAGGCGCACTGCGCAACCTGCCAGACGATGCCGACAATCCGGAAGTGACCAAAGCCGACAGCAGCGAAGAGATTGTGGTTTGGCTCAGCCTGTCCGGCGCAGATTACTCGATTGCAGAACTCACCGATTACGCCAACCGCTTTCTCGTCGATAGCCTCTCGGTACAGCCTGGCGTTGCGCGGGTGCGCGTGGGCGGCGGTCAGGATTACGCCATGCGCGTCTGGCTTGACCGTAACGCCTTGGCGGCCCGCGGCCTTACTGTCGGCGATGTGGAAGACGCCCTGCGCGCCGAAAACGTGGAGTTACCGGCAGGCTCGATTGAATCTGATGACCGTCAGTTTATTGTTCGTCTGCCCCGCAGCTTTGCCACCGCCGATGATTTTCAGCGCCTAGCCATCACCCAAAGCGACAACGGCTACCTGATTCGCCTCTCCGATGTTGCTCGGGTGGAAGTTGGCTCAGTGGAAGACCGCTCTGTTTTCCGCGCCAACGGCGTACCCATGGTGGGGCTGGGGATGATCATGCAGTCCACCGCCAACGTGATTGAGCTTTCTGAGGCGGTTCAAGAAGAGTTGGGGCGGCTTCAGGGCACTCTGCCTGAAGGCATGTCGCTTGCCCTGAATTACGATGCCTCGGTGTTCGTGTCCGGGGCCATTGAGCAGGTGGTGATGACCCTCTTTATCGCCATGGGGCTCGTAGTGGTGGTGATTTTCCTGTTCCTGGGCAATCTGCGCACCACCATTGTGCCCGCCGTGACGGTGCCGATTGCCGTGATTGGTGCTTTTACAGCACTGGCAGCCATGAACTTCTCGATCAACCTATTGACACTACTGGCACTCGTGCTGGCGATTGGGTTGATTGTCGATGATGCCATTGTGGTGCTTGAAAACATCAACCGACGCATGCACGACTACGGCGAAACGCCGCTGGTTGCCGCCTTTCGCGGCACGCGGCAAATCGCCTTTGCGGTCATTGCCACTACCCTAGTGCTGGTCGCCGTGTTTGTACCGCTCAGCATGCTGCAAGGCGATATCGGCCGGCTATTCTCTGAATTTGCCCTGACCATGGCCGCTGCCGTCATTGTGTCTACGCTACTGGCACTCACCTTAACGCCTATGATGGCGTCTAAAATCCTCAAGCCCGGCATGCACGACAGCCGCATTGGGCAAGGCGTGCAGTGGCTGCTAGACGGCACCAAACGCCGGTACCAGAGAGCCCTGGAAGCCGTACTGGCGGCCAAGTGGCTGGTGGTCGCCCTGTTTGCCCTGCTGATCGCCGGTACGGCCTGGCTGGCGTCAGAGCTGCCCAATGAATACACCCCGCAGGAAGATCGCGGTAACTTTATCGTGCTGGTCAACGGCCCGGAAGGAGCCACTTTCGACTACATGATGGACTACATGGATGAGATCGAAGCGCGGCTAACGCCCTTTGTAGAGAGCGGTGAGCTGGAGCGCGTGGTGGTGCGTGCCCCGCGTGGCTTCGGCAATATCGAAAACTTCAACAGCGGTTTCATCATCGTCAATATGGCGGACTGGGGTAGCCGCCGCAGCGCCTGGGAGATTATGGCCGACGTGCGCCAGCAGCTCAGCTCGCTCCCTGGCGTGCAGGCCTTCCCGGTGATGCGCCAGGGCTTCGGTCAGCGCACCCAAAAGCCGGTGCAGTTTGTGTTAGGTGGCGGCACCTACGAAGACCTAGCCCGCTGGCGCGACCGGTTGATTAACCACGTGAGGGAAAACAACCCACGCCTAACCGCCATTGAGAGCAACTACGACGAAACTCAGCCGCAGCTGCGTGTGGACATCAACTACGAACGCGCCGCCTCGTTAGGCGTTACCGTGACCGAGATTGGCCGCACGCTGGAAGTGCTGCTGGGTGGCCGTAACGTTACCCGCTATGTGGACGACGGCGAAGAGTACGACGTGATTGTGGAAGGCGACCGTAGCCGCCAAAACAGCCCGCGAGCGCTGGATAATATCCAGGTACGCTCAGCACGTACGGGAGAGCTGATTCCGCTGGCAAGCCTGGTGACGCTGTCTGATTTTGCCGGTGCCAGCACGCTGAACCGCTTTGACCGTGTGCGCGCCATTACCATTGAAGCCAACCTCGCCGACGGCTATCCGCTGGGCGAGGCGCTGGCCTACCTGCAAGACACCGCCGACACCATCCTGCCGGAAGAGGTGCAAACCAACGTGGCGGGGCCATCTCGGGATTTCCAGCAGGCAAGCGGCGCGACGATGTTCCTGCTAGTGCTGGGTGCCGTCGTAGTATTCCTGGTACTGGCCGCCCAGTTCGAAAGCCTCATCCACCCGTTTGTGATTATGCTCACGGTGCCGCTGGCCATGAGTGGTGCACTGCTCGCGCTGCTGCTTAGCGGTCAGTCGCTGAATATTTATAGCCAGGTGGGCTTGGTACTGCTGATTGGTTTGGCGGCGAAAAACGGTATTTTGATCGTCGAGTTTGCCAACCAGCTGCGCGATGAGGGGCAAGCATTTCGCTCAGCGCTGATTGAGGCCTCGGTGACCCGCCTAAGGCCCATTTTGATGACCGCCGTGACCACCATGGCCGGTGCTATTCCGCTGATCATCTCCAGCGGCCCCGGGGCGGAATCGCGGTTGGTGATTGGTACGGTCATTATGGCCGGGGTTGGGGCTGCCACCGTCTTTACGCTGTTTGTGGTACCGGTGGCATACGACCTGCTGGCCCGCTACTCCGGCTCGCCTGGAGCGGTGAAGCGCCAGTTAGAAGAAGAGATCGCCAACGCGCCCACAGCTCAACACACGCCGCTTGATACGCCAGAGCGATAAAGTATCGCGATAAAGCATCACCACCAGAAACACTCAGGGCGCCCATTAGGCGCCCTGAGTGTTTAAACGTCACTACGGCTGTGCTTATTCGCAGTCGCCGATACGCTCGCCTTCAATCGCGGTGTTCATGGTCAGCTCACCCATGGGAGACTGAGTCAGAATATCCACGGTGCCTTCAATCTGCTCGCCCATAAAGCGCATTTCACCGTCGATCGTGGCTTCGCCACCTTCAGCGCGGCATACCATGCTGTAGGAGAGGCCGTCGGCATTCATATCCTGGTTGAGCAGCTCGCAGCCCTCTTCCTCTTCGATGAAGCCAAAGTCAGCGCCTTCCAGCTCTTCCTGAGTGATGCACTGACGCTCGGTTTCCGTTTGATCCGGAATCTGCATATCGCCGCTAACGCTGGTCACGCTGACGAATTCCCACTCGCCGGGCGCCACGTTGGGTGTTTCCGCCTGGGCGACCATCGGGAAGGCCGCAAGGGCCGCAACTGCCATGTATCGTTTCATCATCGCTTTCATCTCGCTTGGTAATTCAGGGAAATCCGCCATTATCCTACCTGATTCATTCATCAGGTGCCTGCTTGCAAACAGCACTGCTACACTAAGAAGCCATCATGCTGATGGCGACATTGAGTGTAACGCTAAAAAGGGCAAACACCATGCACGACGACGCGCTAGTCAATCACGATTTCCACTGCCCTTACTGTGACACACCGCTCACCTTTGTGATCGACACTTCCCAGGGTAGCCACGACACCTGGGAAGATTGCCACCAGTGCTGCGCGCCCATTCAGCTCCAGGTCATTGTGTCGCCCATCACCGGTGAGCTAGACGCCGTCATCACAGGGCGTGACGACGACGTGCTATAGCGTAGGGCTTCTGATTAAGCGCCTTCGACTTGCTGAATCGCCGCCAAACGCTTGGACTCACTACGGCGCATGAAGTACCACGCCAACAGCGTCGCTAGCGAAACGGTCAGTATAATCAATGTCGCCAGCGCATTGATTTTTGGTGATACGCCCATGCGCACCGATGAGAACACCACCATCGGTAGCGTGTTAGCACCCGGCCCCGAGACAAAGCTGGCGATCACCAAGTCATCCAGCGATAGGGTAAACGCCAGCAGCCAGCCAGCGGCCAGCGCGGGCGAGATCACCGGCAGCGTCACAAAGAAGAAGGTTTTGACCGGCGGTGAGCCTAAATCCATCGCCGCCTCTTCAATCGAGCGGTCCACTTCCCGCAACCTAGCCGCCACCACAACCGCCACGTAGGCGCTACAGAACGTGGTGTGGGCAATCCAAATCGTGGCCATCCCCCGGTCGGCAGGCCAGCCGATCAGCTGCGCCATTTGCACAAACAGCAGCAGCAGCGAAAGGCCGGTGATCACTTCCGGCATTACCAACGGTGCTGTCACCATGCTGGAAAGCGCCGTTTTGCCACGGAAATGGCCATAGCGCGTCATTACAAACGCAGCCACCGTCCCTAGACACACCGCCATACTGGCGGCAAAGAAGGCGATCTCCAGACTGGTCCATACCGCCGACAGAATCTGCTGGTCGCGGAACAGCTCGCCATACCACTGGGTGGAGAACCCGGCCCACACCGTTACCAGTCGAGATTCGTTAAACGAATACACCACCAGCACCACCATGGGCAGGTACAAAAACAGCAGTCCCAGCACCAGCATCACGGTGGTAAAACTTGGGCGTCGACGCGATCTCATCATTCTTCAAGCTCCCGTGACTGGTAACGGTGAAACCACACAATGGGGACAAGCAACAGCAGCAGCATGACCATGGCAAGTGCCGAGGCCACGGGCCAATCCCGGTTCAGGAAGAACTCTTCCCACAACACCTTACCAATCATCAAGGTATCCGGGCCGCCCAGCAGATCAGGAATGACAAACTCCCCAACCGCAGGAATAAACACCAGCATCGAACCTGCGATGATGCCCCCCATGGAGAGCGGAAGCGTCACCTTCAAGAAAGTGTTGAGTTTGCGTGACCCGAGATCCGATGCTGCTTCCAGCAGCGAGTTATCCAGCCGCGTTAAATGGGCATACAGCGGCAGCACCATAAACGGCAGATAGGCGTAAACAATACCTATCGTTACCGAGAACTGGGTATTCATCATCCGCAGCGGTGAATCAATCACGCCTAACCCCAGCAGCAGGTTATTGATCAGCCCACTATTGCTGAGAATGCCCATCCAGGCGTACACCCGAATCAGGAATGACGTCCACGACGGCAACATGACTAACAGCAGTAGAATCAGCTGCCAGCGGCCCGGCGCACGCGCCATGGCATAAGCCATTGGGTAGCCAATCAGTAAACACACCGATGTAGCGACAAACGCGGTTTTAATCGACCCCCAGTACGCCGCCACATAGAGTGAATCGGACAACAGAAACAGATAGTTGCCCAGATTCAGAAAAATATTCAGCGTTTGGTCGGCATACTCTACCAGTGGCCCATAGGGCGGTATGGCAATCGCTGACTCCGACAGACTGATTTTCAGCACCAGCGCAAACGGGAGCAGGAAAAACAGCGTGAGCCATACCAGCGGAAATGCAATCACAGCGCGTCGGCCTAACTGCATCCGCTTGATCACGCCTGCAATGCGAGATGGCATCATAATAGGCAATCTCCTCTCAGCCGCCCGGGCATTAGCGGTTCAGCACGATAGCGCTATGGTCTTCCCAATAAACGTACACGCTATCCTCCCAGGTGGGGCGGTCGCCGCGACGCTCGGTGTTGGCCATGCTCACCTTGATCATCTTTCCGGAGGCAGTGCGCACGTAGTAAAGCGAATAGCCGCCCAAGTAGGCGATATCGTCCACTTTGCCCGCTTCCCAGTTGTACTCACACGTCGGCTGCTCACGAGTCAGCCAGATTTTTTCAGGCCGCAGCGCCGCCCACACGCGGCGGTCGACCGCTTGAGTGGTGATACCGTGATCAATGTAGATCGGCCGCGACAGCGACGGTGATTCGATACGGCAGTGGTCAGCGGCATCTTCGATGATTTCACCTTCAAACAGGTTCACCGTGCCCACGAACTCAGCCACCATACGGCTGGCGGGGCTTTCGTAGATATCCACGGGCGAACCCACCTGCTCGATCCAGCCGTCAGCCATGATCGCCACGCGGTCGGCCATGGTCATGGCCTCTTCCTGGTCGTGGGTCACCATGATGCAGGTTACGCCTACCTGCTCGATGATCTCGACCACTTCCAGCTGCATTTCGGTGCGCAGCTTTTTATCCAGCGCGCCCATGGGCTCATCAAGCAATAACAGCTTGGGCCGCTTAGCGAGGGAACGCGCCAAGGCCACACGCTGGCGCTGGCCGCCAGAGAGCTGATGGGGCTTACGCTTGGCAAAACGCTCCATGTGCACCAGCTTAAGCATCTGGGCAACCCGCGCTTCAATTTCAGCTTTCGGCAGCTTGTCCTGCTTCAGGCCGAAGGCAATATTTTGTGCCACGGTCATATGCGGAAAAAGCGCATAGGACTGAAACATCATGTTAATGGGGCGTTTGTGCGGCGGCATCTCGGTAATATTTTCGCCGCTCAGCAAAATGCTCCCTTCGCTGGGCGTTTCAAACCCGGCGAGCATGCGTAGCAAGGTAGACTTACCTGAGCCAGACCCGCCTAACAGCGCAAAAATCTCGCCGCGCTTCACCTGTAAATTTACGTCATCCACAGCAAGCGCATCGTCGAAACGCTTGCTCAAGCGCTTAACCTCTAAAACGATATCTTCAGCAAATCGAGGTGCTTTCCCCTGCGCCCGTGCAGACGGAGGAATAGCAGACGAAGCCGTTGAGGAATCGTTCGACAGGGGCGTAGTGACCATTCGCCACTCCCATCAAAAGGCCCGGTTAACCGGGCGATAAAAGACAAACAGCGAGCCGGGCAGTGCCCGGCTCGCTGTCAGGCGATGAGTAGAATTAACGGCCAGATTTGACGCGGTTCCACGTACGCGTACGGGCACGCAGCAGTTCCTGGGGCTTTTCTACTTGGACATACAGGTTCTGCATCACCTCGGTCTCTGGGTAGATGGCCGGATCATTGATCAGCTCATCAGAGAGGTATTCGTTCGCCGCCAAGTTGGGGTTGGCGTAACGCACGTACTCGCTGATCTCAGCAGCAATTTCAGGGTCGAGGATGAAGTTGATAAACGCGTGGGCGTTTTCAGCATTCGGCGCATCCGCCGGCACTGCCATCATATCGAACCACAGCGCAGCGCCCTCTTTCGGGATGCTGTAGCCAATGGTGAAGTCGCGGTCTGCTTCCTCGGCGCGTGCTGCGGCCTGGAAGATATCGCCTGAGTAACCTGCCGCTACGCAAATATCGCCGTTCGCAAGGTCAGAGACATAGCGTGAGGAGTGGAAGTAAGTGATGTTATCGCGAACGTTGGCAATCAGCTCGCCGGCGGCTTCAATGTCTTCGACGGTCTCGTTCAGCGGGTCCAAACCAAGGTAGACCATGGCCGGCGACAGCATTTCATCGCCCGAATCCATCATCGCCAAGCCACAGCCTGCTTCGCTCAGTTTGGTGGTAATTTCCGGGTCAAACAGCAGCGCCCAGCTATCTAACGGTGCGTCGTCACCTAGAATTTCAGTCACGCGCTCAACGTTATAGCCGATGCCGTTGGTGCCCCACATATAAGGAACAGAGTATTCGCTACCTGGATCGATGGACTCAAGGTTGGCCATCAGCTCAGGATCAAGGTTGCCTAAATTGGGCAGCAGCTCATGGTTCAGCGGCTGAAACACGCCTGCTTTCATTTGGCGAGTAAGGTAATAAGTGGACGGCACCACCACGTCGTAGCCAGAACGGCCCGACAGCAGCGCTGCATCCAGAATTTCGTTACTATCGTAAACATCGTAGGTCACTTCAATGCCGGTACGCTCAGTAAATTTTTCCAGCGTTTCCGGGGCAATATAGTCAGACCAGTTATATACCCGCACTTCATCAGCGTGGGCAGCAGCGGCCGCTACGGCAAAAGAGATGGCCGTAACGGCCCCTGAAAGTTTTTGGATGTTCCCCATTTACCTACTCCTTAAATGTAAAGTCCACATCACCAAAAAGCCCATGTGCTACCACCGGCTGCCGCTGGCGGATTCACCGTTTGTGCAAACCCTATCCAGCTGAAAACAGCTTAGGCGATTATCTCAACCGTGCGAATTTTGCGGTGCAGTGCCGTCTATCGCAAGAGTATGTGAAAAATTCTTGTATTAAATCTTAAATGCCCCCACCTCATAGGTCGCTGACGGTAGCAAAACCAACCAATAGCCAAAATGCATTGGAAAGATTCATTTTTCCAATTTTAGCTATTAGTCGTAGTCCGCTACCATTGGTAACAACTTTTTCAACTACCATTCACCTTTTATGGAGACGTTCTGAATGTCTTTGATCAACACCGAAGTAAAACCGTTTAAAGCCACTGCCTACTTAAATGGCGAGTTTGTTGATGTAACTGAAGCGGATATGAAAGGCCAGTGGTCTATCTTCTTCTTCTACCCGGCCGACTTCACCTTTGTTTGCCCGACTGAGCTGGGCGACCTGGCAGACAACTACGAAGCCTTCAAGAAGCTGGGCGTCGAGATTTACAGCGTATCTACCGACACTCACTTCACTCACAAAGCATGGCACGACAGCTCTGAAACCATCGGCAAACTGCAGTATCCGATGATTGCTGACCCGACCCTGAAAATTTCTCGCAACTTCGAAGTACTGATCGAAGAAGCAGGCTTGGCTGAGCGCGGCACGTTCGTCGTTGACCCGGATGGCAAAATCCAGATCGTCGAAATCAACGCTGGCAACATCGGCCGTAACGCTGAAGAGCTGCTGCGTAAAGTGAAGGCTGCTCAGTACGTTCGTGAAAACCCGAACGAAGTATGCCCGGCGAAATGGAAAGAAGGCGAAGAGACTCTAGCTCCGTCTCTGGACCTCGTAGGCAAAATCTAAATCGCCTACTGCTGCCGTCTGAGGTTCAAATTGCTTCAAGTTGAATCTCAATAGGCAGCACAACACCCGGGCACTTTTGGCCCGGGTGTTTCGTTTAAGCACCCGTGTAACCGCATACCGGTTTTCCCTAGCGCTTTTACCGCCTGCCCTACTGACTCGGCAGCGGGCGTTTTAGGTTGAGAACAATTTACTGCTGACTGCGAGGAAACCACTGTCATGCTGGACGCCAATTTAAAAAATCAGTTGAAAGCTTACCTGGAAAAAGTGACTCAACCGTTCGAGATCGTTGCGTCCCTCGATGACGGTGCCAAGTCACGTGAATTGCTGGGCCTGCTGGAAGATATCAGCAGCCTCACCGATAAAATCACCCTGCACAGCGACGGACAAGACAGCCGTACCCCGTCGTTTGCGATTAACCGCCCCGGCGAAGAGACCGGCGTGGTGTTTGCAGGCATCCCCATGGGCCACGAGTTCACCTCGCTGGTACTGGCGCTGCTGCAAGTGGGTGGCCATCCGCCCAAGACCTCCCAAGAGCTGCTGGATCAAATTAAAGACCTCGACGGCGAGATGCTATTTGAGACCTACTACTCGCTCTCCTGCCAGAACTGCCCGGATGTAGTTCAGGCTCTGAACCTGATGGCGATCTTCAACCCGAACGTGCGTCACGTCGCCATCGACGGCGCGCTGTTCCAGGATGAAGTCGAATCGCGTGAAATCATGTCAGTGCCCAGCATCTACTTGAACGGCAAGCCGTTCGACCAGGGCCGCATGACCCTGGAACAGATTCTGGCCAAAGTGGACACCGGCGCTGCCGAGCGCGAAGCGAAGAAGCTGAGCGAAAAAGCCGCCTTCGATACGCTGGTGATTGGTGGTGGTCCAGCAGGCGCGTCAGCCGCTATCTACTCTGCCCGTAAAGGCATCAACACAGGCGTTGCCGCCGAGCGCTTTGGCGGCCAAGTAGCCGACACCATGGGCATTGAGAACTTTATCTCCGTGTCTCATACCGAAGGCCCCAAGCTGGTCAGCGCCCTTGAAGAGCACGTCAAAGAGTACGAAGTCGACGTGATGAACCTGCAGCTTGCGACGTCGTTCAAGGCAGCGGAAGCCGAAGGCGGCCTGCATGAAGTGACGTTTGAGTCCGGCGCGAAGCTAAAGAGCAAAACCCTGGTGCTGGCCACCGGTGCCCGCTGGCGTGAAATGAACGTGCCCGGCGAGCAGCAGTACCGCAACAAGGGCGTTGCCTACTGCCCCCACTGCGACGGCCCGCTGTTTAAAGGCAAGCGCGTTGCGGTAATTGGTGGCGGTAACTCCGGCGTTGAAGCGGCTATCGACCTGGCTGGTATCGTCGGCCACGTCACGCTGGTTGAGTTTATGGGTGAAATGCGCGCCGACGCAGTGCTGCAGAAGAAGCTGAAGAGCCTGCCCAACGTGGATATCGTGCTGAATGCTCAAACCACGGAAGTGACTGGCGACGGCAGCCGCGTAAACGGCCTGACCTACAAAGACCGCAACACCGATGAGATTAAAAATATCGCGTTGGAAGGCATCTTTGTACAGATTGGCCTGGTGCCCAACACCGAGTGGCTAAAAGGCTCGCCCATTGAAATGACACCCCGTGGCGAGATCATCGTCGATGCCCACGGCATGACCTCGGTGCCCGGCGTGTTCGCCGCTGGCGATGTCACTACCGTGCCCTACAAGCAAATCATCATTGCTATGGGTGAAGGTGCCAAGGCGTCGCTGGGTGCTTTCGATTACCTGATTCGTAACTAACCGAATGACTGGCTAATAGGGCGGCAGCGCCGCCCTACTGAGTTCGTTCCCTTTGACGTGAAGACCGTGACGTCGCGCCCGCCTCCCTGCGGGCGTTTTTTTATGCGCGAGCGTTGCACACCGAGCAGGCGGGGTCTCTAGGCACCTGAAAATGGCGCCACTGGCCGCTCAAGCCATCAAAGGTAGATAAGCCCTGATGCGTCGTCCCCGCGCCGCTTAAAAGCTTAAACGCCTCCACCGCCTGAAAGCAGCCAATCAGCCCCACCAGCGGTGCCATGACACCGCTCTCTGCACAGCTCAGCGCCTCATCTTCACTATCCCCTGGCGGGTATAGGCAGGCGTAGCAGGGGCAAGCCTCATCACGCGGGTCAAACACCGCCAGCTGGCCCGAAAAGCGAATCGCCGCGCCGGAAATCAGCGGTACACCTGCCTGCTGGGAGGCGGCATTGATGGCATAGCGGCTGGAAAAACGGTCGGTGCAGTCCAGCACCACATCCGCCGAGTCCACCAGGGCGGTGAGCGCTTCGCCTTCTGCGTGCTGCTCTACCGCCACAACATGGCACTCTGGGTTGAGCGCCTGCATGCGCTCCTTGGCTGAACGCGCTTTGTTCACCCCCAGGCTTGCCTGCTGATGGGCAATTTGGCGCTGCAAATTGGTTAGCTCAACATGGTCAGCATCGGCGATGGTAATGGTGCCTACGCCCGCCGCCGCCAGATAGAGCGCCACCGGCGAGCCCAGCCCACCGGCACCGATAATCAGCGCATGGGCAGCGCGCAAGCGCTCCTGCCCTTCAATGTCCACTTCAGGCAGCATGATTTGGCGGCTATAGCGCAGCAGCGCCTGATCGTCCATCATCGCGTCACTTATCCTCAAATTCCTCAAAGTCGGGGATGTGCAGGCTAAAGCTCTCCTTCACCTCCTCCATCACCACGTAGCTTTTCGACTCTTTCACGCCCGGCAGGGTCAGCACCACATCGCCTAATAGCTGACGATACGCGGCCATCTCCGGAATGCGGCACTTCAAGATGTAGTCAAACTGCCCGGAGACCAGATGGCACTCCTGAATCTGCGGCAGCTTCTCCACCGCACGGCGGAACTCGTCGAACACGGCGGGCGACTGGGTTTCCAGGCTAATTTCGACAAACACCAGCAAATTCGCCTTGAGCGCCCTGGGGTCAAGAATGGCTTGGTAGCCGCGGATAATACCCGCACGCTCTAAGCGCTTCACCCGCTCTAGGCAAGGGGTTGTGGATAAACCAACTTCAGAGGCAAGGTCTACATAGGAGATACGCGCGTTCTCTTGCAAGCAGCGCAATATCTTTAGGTCGATACGGTCCAGCGTTCTATTTTTTGGTTTCATGGCAGGATCCAATACTGATGAATCAGGCAGTTATTCGAGGTGCCCCAGGGTAACCCGTTCATGGCCGCCCATGTCTTGTACGCTTTCAACGCTTAAATAACCCGCTTTTTCCAGCGCTTGGCGAACGCCAGGGGCCTGCTGGTAACCGTGCTCCAGCGCCAGCCAGCCGCCGGGCATGAGATAAGCTTTTGCCTGGGTAATCAAATGCAGCAGATCCGCCATACCGTCGGCCTCGGCCACTAGCGCCGAGCGTGGCTCAAAGCGTACATCGCCTTGGCCTAAATGCGGGTCATCGGCGGCAATATAGGGCGGATTACTAACAATGATCTCAAACGTTGAACCAAGCGAAGGTGAACCAGGCAAAGATGAACCAGGTGAAGACGTACTAGGTGAAGACGCACTAGAAGAAGATGTACTAAGAGAAGAAAGCGTGAAGGCGCTGAACCAATCGCTGACCAGGAACGTGGCGTTAGTGATATTAAGCGTGCGGGCATTGTGAGCCGCCAGCGCCACCGCCTCTGGGCGAACATCCACCCCGACCACCTGCCAGTCCGGTTTTTCACTGGCAAAGGCCAGCGCGATGGCCCCGGTGCCCGTACCCAGGTCAAGCAGCCTGCCGGTTGGCGTGCCTGCACGCGCTAATGCGGCCTCTACTAGGGTTTCGGTATCGGGTCGAGGAATCAGCGTGGTCGGCGAGGTCGCGAGCGGCAGCCCCCAAAACTCACGCTCTCCGGTTAAATAGGCCACCGGCTGGCCCTGGGCGCGGGCGGCAATTAGCGCGTCAAAGCGGGCATGCTCCCAGGTGGGGCATTCGCTATCGCCCCAGGTATAGAGCCATGTGCGGCTGCGGCCAGTAGCGAACTCCATCAGCACCTCGGCATCTATGCGAGGCGACGGCGAACCTGCCAGCTGCAGCCGCTGGGCGGCGCTCTTCAGCAACGCGTCGAACGTCATTACGCGTCCTGCAGCGCCGAGAGCTGTTCCGCTTGGTACTCGTGAATCAGCGGTTCAATCACATCATCCAACTGCTCGCCGCTCACCACTTCGGTCAGCTTGTATAGCGTCAGGTTAATGCGGTGATCGGTAATACGACCCTGAGGGAAGTTGTAGGTGCGAATACGCTCACTGCGGTCACCAGACCCTACCAGCGAGCGGCGGGCATCGGCCTGCTCCTGGCGCTGGGAATCCACCGCGTTACGCTTGAGCTTGGCGGCCAGCAGCGACATCGCTTTAGCGCGGTTCTTATGCTGGCTACGCTCTTCCTGACACTCCACCACCACGCCAGTAGGCAGGTGGGTAATACGAATCGCTGAGTCGGTGGTGTTAACGTGCTGGCCACCGGCACCGCTGGAGCGGTAGGTATCGACCCGCAAATCCGCCGGGTTGATATCGATATCCCCCACTTCATCCACTTCAGGCATCACCGCCACGGTACAGGCGGAAGTGTGAATACGGCCCTGGGATTCGGTGGCCGGTACGCGCTGCACCCGATGCGCACCCGACTCAAATTTGAGCCGCGCATACACGCCATCGCCCTTCACCCGGGAGATAACTTCTTTATAACCGCCCTGCTCGCCGTGGCTGGCACTGACGATTTCGACGCGCCAGCCGCGCTTTTCCGCATAGCGGGAGTACATGCGGAAGAGATCACCTGCAAAAATCGCGGCCTCATCGCCACCGGTGCCTGCACGCACTTCTAAAAAGACGCCACGACCGTCGTCTGGGTCTTTCGGAATCAGCAGGCGTTTCAGTTCAACGTCGAGCGCTTCCAGCTGCTCGCGGCCGTCGAAGACTTCCATCTCCGCCAGCTCGCGCATTTCCGGGTCACTGTCGCGGCTTAGCAGCTCGGCTTCGGCAATGCTGTTTTCCACCTCAAGGTAGCGCTTCCAAGCGGCGACCAGTTCTTCCAGCTCTGAATACTCCCGAGAGTAGTCGCGAAAGCGCTGCTGGTTGTTGATCACCTCAGGATCGGACAGCAGCATGGCCAGCTCTTCAAACCGGTCGGAGAAGCTGTCTAAACGTTGGCGCAAAGTCTCTTTCATGCGGGCGTATCATCCTTCTGGCGTTTTGCCGGGGGCGCAGGCTGCTCAAAGGCGGGCTTCGGAGGCAGTAACAGGCGCGGCGCGGCGCTAAGCAAATCGTGGTTTTCCTGAGAGGCCGCTTCGCGAATGGTGAGCGTTGGCTGATGCATTAGGCGGCTGGCCAGCTGATGCGCTAGGCGCTCAACCACTTTGGCCGGGTCTTCGCCTTTTGCCAAACGCTCAAGCGCCTGATCCCGCGCTTGGTCGCGCAGCGCCTCACCGTGGCGGCGATAGTCACGAATCACCTCACCGCCGTTACGAATACGCCGCTCATGCTGCCAGCTACCGACGCCGTGCTCAATGAGCGACTCGGCTTGGTCGGCTGCCACCTGCCGGTGGCGACGATTCTCTTCGATCACCTCTTCCAGGTCATCGACGGTATACAGGAACACATCCGCCAGTTCACCCACTTCCGGCTCGATATCCCGGGGCACGGCGATATCGACCATAAACACGGGGCGATGGCGACGCTTTTTCAGCGCCCGCTCGACCATCCCTTTGCCCAAGATAGGCAGCGGCGATGCGGTAGAGGAGATCACGATATCGGCATGCTCTAAGGCATCCGGAATCTCCGGCAGCGTAATCGCTGTACCGCCCAGCGAGGAAGAGACCTGTTCGGCGCGCTCGCGGGTACGGTTTGCCACGGTGAGCTGACGCACCCCGGCTTCATGCAGGTGGCGGGCCACTAGCTCGATGGTCTCACCGGCTCCAATCAGTAGCGCGTTGGCGCGGCTGAAATCATCGAAAATGCGGCTGGCCATGCTGACGGCAGCATAGGCGACGGACACCGGGTTTTTACCGATGCCAGTTTCGGTGCGTACCTGCTTGGCCACGGCGAAGGTGTGCTGAAAAAGACGCTCCAGCTCGCCACCCAGGCCTTTCGCCTGACGCGCTTGCTGATAAGCATCTTTTAACTGGCCCAGTATTTGCGGCTCACCCAACACCATGGAGTCCAGCCCCACAGCCACGCGCATCAGATGACGAGCGGCCTCGTTATCGTGGTAGTGATAGGCACAGCGGGAAAGCTCATCAACACGCAAATTGTGAAAACGCCCCAGCCAGTCCAGAACCGTCTGCTCACCGGCGGCATCCGTCACACAGTAAAGCTCCGTGCGGTTACACGTCGAAAGCACGGCCGCTTCGCTAATATGTGGCAGGCTACGCAGTTCGGCCAACGCGCTATCCAGCTGCGTTGGCGTAAAGGCCACCTGTTCACGCACAGCTACGCTGGCGGTACGATGATTGATTCCCAGGGCAAGAAGCGTCATGGGTTAGGCGTCTTCGCTAGTGGATCGGTCGTCACGTCACTGTCGGTCATTATTTCTTGGCTTGCTGATACAAGTCTAAGAGAGCAGCTCATCAAGTGAATTGCGCTGACTCGGCTCTTTTTCAAGGTGAAACATTCTATCACAGCAGAGCATGTTCTGGCGCACACCACTTTGCCGCAGGCAGCCAAGCCGCTATGCTGAACACTCGGCCACTTGATCGAGACATGCATGCCCCATCGCGCGACACTACTGGGTATTCCCCTTCCGTTTTCGGGTTTCACTCTACTACCCTTGGCCGCCACGCTGATGCTGAGCGGCTGCCAGCTCTCGCCGCCGTTTTCGAACGGCGACTCAAACGCTCGCCTGGAAGACCCCATGGCGTCGGCACCGCCGATCACCAAAGGCCTGGATGCCGCCGGGCTAAGCACGCTGCTTGCCGCCGAGCTAGCCGGGCAGCGCGGCGACTACCGCTACGCAGGGCAAGGCTATCTTGAAGCCGCGCAGCGCTATACCGCACCGGGGCTTGCTGAACGAGCCACCTTTGCGGCCCGCTTCGGCAATGACGCCGCGCTAATGGAAGCCGCCGCCCTGCGCTGGCGTGAGCTGGACCCACGCGCTGAAACCCCCAACCGCCTGCTGGCATCGCTATCGCTCCAACGGGGCGATTGGCTCGATAGCCTAGAGCAGCGGCTAGCCATTGCTGAAGCAGGTGGCAACGGCGAAATTGCCACCTTTGCCGAAATTGCGGTGGCCGAAGAGGCACCGCTGCGGCTGCTGGCACAGCAGCTGCGCAGCTATCTGGCCCAGCCCGGAATATCTGAACGCGAGTTTCATAGCGATGTACTGCTCGGCACGGCACTGGTTGAGGCCGCGTTGGGCGAAACGCAAACGGCCCAGCGCTATTTAGATGAAGTAGAGCAGCAGGAGCCCGAGTCCGCCGCCCTGTGGCTGGCAAAAGCCCGCTTAGCGCTGGAAACCGGCGACCATCGCGGTGCTCAGCAGGCAGCCCAGCAGGGGCTTAGCCTCGCGCCTGACGATGTGCGCTTTATCCTGATGCTGGCCCAAGCGGAAATCCGCCTCAACAACATTGATGCCGCTGAAGTGCAAACCAACGCGCTGCTCGATAGCCACGGTGGCAATCAGGATTTACGCATCGCCCTGGCACAGCTTTATCTAGAAGAGGGACACAGCGAGCCTGCCTACCGGCTGCTGCAACCGCTGATGGGCCAAGAGAGCATTCCTAACATTGCCTACTTCTTGATGGGCGCGATTGCACAGTCCCAAGGCGAAGTGGATAACGCGCTTCTTTATTACCGCCAAGTGCACGAAGGCGACGAGTTCCTACCTGCCAGGGCCGCTGCCGCCAGCATGCTGATTGAAGACGACCGCCTGCTGGATGCGCGCGCTTTTCTGCGCATTGAGCGTATGCGCCACGACGCCTATTTTGGCGACTTGGTCCGTTTAGAAGTACAGCTGCTGGACGAACTCTCGCTGCAAGAAGATGCCACGGCACTGCTGGACCGCGAATTAACCCGCACCCCCGATGACACCAGCCTGCTCTATCTTCGCGCCATGCGCGCTTGGGAAATGGGCGACTTGGCTGGCATGGAGCGGGACTTACGGCAAATCCTGCGCACCGAGCCCAACAACGCGGATGCACTGAACGCGCTGGGTTACACGCTGGCCGACCTCAATATTGCAGGCAGGCTAGAAGAGGCCCGCGAGCTGATTGAGCGCGCCTACGAAGCAGACCCGGACAACCCCGCCGTGCTAGACAGCATTGGCTGGGTGTATTTCCGCCTGGGCAAACCCGACGATGCACTGGCCTGGCTAGAAAGCGCCTACGCGCAGATGCCTGATCAGGAAATTGCCGCTCACTTGGCCGAAGTGCTGCATTCATTAGGACGCAGTGACGAAGCGCGCCAACTGATTGCGCGCATTTTGCAGCGGGCCACGTATCATCCTCAAATTGATGATCTTCTTGAGCGCTATCCTGAACTAACGCCGACAGACACGCCCTAAGGCTTACTTTGTATCGCGGCACGGCATTGCCGTGACCGCGAATAAACGCTTTATCGCGAATAGACAGCACTGACATGGAGCCAGTTATGTTGACCCCCTCTTTAAATAGCGCCCGGGGCCATGCCCCGCATATTGCCTTTCCTCGTTCTGCAAGCCTGTGGGTAGTAGCCCTGGCACTATTGACACTTGCCGGTTGCGCCAGCCAAGCGCCAGTCGATGAAGGCGGCCGCCAAGCAGGCCAGTGGGAAAGCCAGCAGGCAGAGGTAGAAGCGTTCGAAGACTGGACGCTGATCGGCAAAGCGGGCCTACGCACCCCCCAAGAGAACACCAGCGCCAACCTAGACTGGAACCAAACCCCCCACTACTTCCGCATGCTGATTAGCGGGCCCTTTGGCGGCGGTCGCAGCGTCCTGGAAGGCCGCGAGGGCCGCTTTTCGCTGACCACTAGCGAAGGCCGTTTTGAAGCGGAAACTCCCGAAGCCTTAATGGAAGAGCAGTTGGGCTGGTCGTTGCCTGTACGCGCCATGCCCGACTGGGTGCGTGGCCTGCCCGGCGACCACGCCAGCTACCAGCTTGAAACTGACGAGCTCGGCTTCCCGAGCCACCTCCAACAGGATGGCTGGGAAATTGACTACCGCGACTGGGAGCAGGCGGAAGGCATGTGGCTACCGCGCCGTTTGGTGATGAACTACGGCGACGTGCGTATCACGCTGGTTGTGAACCAGTGGCAGGCCTCCGAATAGAGCACTCGGGCTGGCAAACGCCAGCCCTCTCTCTTACGTTTACCTACGTTTAGCCAATAGAGAAACGGCATGCCCGCAACACCCCGCACACTCACCCTACCCGCCCCGGCCAAGCTAAATCGCATGCTGCATATTGTGGGACGCCGCCAAGACGGCTACCACGAACTGCAGACCCTGTTCCAGATCATCGACCTGTGCGACTCCCTAAGCTTCACCCTCCGCCAAGATGGCGTTATCCAACTAACCACCCCCATAGACGGCGTTGCCCACGACGATAATCTGATTGTGCGCGCCGCGAAGCTATTGCAGCAGCACAGCAGCACTTCTCTAGGCGCATCAATCACCATTGATAAACACCTGCCCATGGGCGGCGGCCTGGGCGGCGGCAGCTCCAACGCGGCCACGGTGTTAGTCGGTTTGAATCAGCTCTGGCAGTTGGGGCATCGCCCAACCACCCTGGCAGCGCTTGGCTTAACGCTGGGGGCGGATGTTCCTGTGTTTGTGAAGGGCCACAGCGCCTGGGCAGAAGGCGTGGGTGAGCAGTTAACGCAAGCCACCCTGGATACCCCCTGGTTTGTGGTGATTCACCCCGGCGTTAGCGTCTCGACGCCTGCAATCTTCCAAGACCCAGAATTGACACGCGACAGCCTCCCCATTACTATGGCGCGCGCACTGCAGGGGGGAGTGGTCGAGTGGCGTAATGACTGCGAAGCAATTGTCAGAAAACGCTACCCGCCTATTGCGGAAGCACTTGACTGGCTCGCGCAGTATGCACCTAGTCGGCTGACCGGTACCGGCGCTTGTTTGTTTGCAGCTTTCGATTCACAAGAGGCTGCGCAAACAGTAGCTGAACAGGCCAATCAACGCTGGCAAGCATGGGTGGCGCGCGGACTTAACACCTCTCCCCTACAAGATGCTCTGGGCTGCTGAAAGCGCCCGGTCATCGCATTAGGTTATTGCTGGGGTATCGCCAAGTGGTAAGGCACCGGTTTTTGGTATCGGCATTCCCAGGTTCGAATCCTGGTACCCCAGCCAATCCTAATTATGATCTGCGTTTTCTCCCCTGATCCCCAACACTGCAAAGGTGGCTGCGCGTGTCAAAATTGATGGTTTTCACCGGGAACGCCAATCCCGAACTCGCTCAAAAGATTGCCGAGAGCTTAGACAGCCGTATGGGTAACGCAACGGTTGGTCAATTTAGCGACGGCGAAATCGCGGTCGAGATCAATGAGAACGTGCGTGGTAAGGATGTATTCATCCTGCAATCCACCTGTGCCCCCACGAACGACAACCTGATGGAACTGATCCTGATGGTCGACGCCCTGCGTCGCGCCTCAGCTGCCCGTATTACGGCAGTGGTTCCTTACTTTGGTTATGCCCGCCAGGACCGTCGTGTACGCTCCGCCCGCGTTCCCATCTCAGCAAAAGTTGTCGCTGATATGATGGTGAAAGCAGGCGTTGACCGCGTCATGACCATGGACCTGCACGCTGACCAAATCCAAGGTTTCTTCGACGTACCGGTTGATAACGTATACGGCTCACCGATTCTGCTGGACGACATCGAGCGTCAAAACTACGACGACCTCGTGGTTGTTTCCCCCGATGTTGGCGGCGTTGTGCGTGCACGCGCCATTGCCAAACAGCTGAATGCGGATCTGGCCATTATTGATAAGCGCCGCCCCCAGGCTAACCAAGCGCAGGTCATGCATATCATTGGTGAAATCGAAGGCCGCACCTGTGTGGTCGTCGATGACATGATTGATACCGCGGGCACGCTGTGTAAAGCCGGTGAAGCGCTGAAAGACCACGGTGCTGCGCGCGTTGTTGCGTATGCTACCCACCCGATCTTGTCTGGCCCTGCGGTCGACAACATCACCAACTCTGTACTGGATGAAGTGGTCGTGACCGACACCATTCCGCTTGCCGACCATGCGCGTCGCAGCGGAAAGATTCGCCAGTTGAGCGTTGCTGGCCTGATTGCGGAGGCGATTCGCCGCGTCAGCAACGAAGAATCCGTCAGCGCGATGTTCCACTAACGCCTGACGTTATAAGCCCCCATCTGGGGCCCTGGAAGCGTCGTCGTCTGGTCGCGGGCGGCGGCGTTTCCTTACTTAAACTAAGAGGCAAATTCCATGTCTGATTTTATCCTGAAAGCCAGCGTTCGTAACGACCTGGGGAAAGGTGCGAGCCGCCGCCTGCGTCGTGCGAACCAACAAGTACCGGCCGTTGTATACGGCGGTGAGAAAGGCGCTCAGTCTATCTCTGTAGAAAAAACTGCATTCTACAAAGCGATCGAAGACGAGTCCTTCTTCTCCTCAGTCATCAAACTGATGATCGACGGTAAAGAAGAGCAAGTAGTGGTACGTGACCTTCAGCGTCACCCCTACAAGCCGCTTCTGACCCACGCTGACTTCATGCGTGTTGACGCTACTCACGAAATCACCATGAACGTGCCGCTGCACGTGGTGAACGAAGAGAAGTGTGTAGGCATCAAAGACCAAGGCGGCGAACTGCACGTCCTGGCCAACGAAGTGGCCATCAGCTGCTTGCCGAAAGATCTTCCGGACTTCCTGGAAATCGACATCAGCAACGTTGAGCTGGGCACTACCCTGCACCTGTCTGACCTGAACCTGCCGGCTGGCGTCACTTCTGTTGACCTGTCCCACGGTGAAGAGCACGACAACGCCATTCTGAGCATCACTAAAGTAAAAGTACGTAGTGATGACGAAGAAGAAGGCGAAGGTGAAGGCGACGCAGAAGCCAGCGCTGAGTAAGCCTTGCTAAAGGCGCTGCCAGCGACGGCTGCCCAGCGCCACCTGGGCCATGCCTGCATGGCCCAGGGATATGAAAATCAAGCGCTTCGGCGCTTGATTTTTTTTTGCCGCTTAACACTCTCGCCCTTTGCTGCAGCACAAGCTGCATATTGGGGCTGATATAGTAAGCACAGAATATCTTCCAGAACCGTTGGAGGTGGGAAAATGAGCCAGGTAACGGCCATTATAGGACTGGGCAACCCAGGCGCAGAATACGACGCCACCCGACACAACGCGGGCTTTTGGCTAGTGGACGCCATTGCACGCAGCGCCCACACCGAACTGCGTCCTGAGAAAAAGTTTTTAGGCCTGTATGCCAAAGCACGCCTGGGTGATCATGAGCTGCATCTGCTCAACCCCACCACCTTTATGAACCGCAGCGGCGCTTCCGTGGCTGCGCTCGCCCAGTTTTTCAAGCTGACCCCAGACAACCTGCTGGTCGCTCATGATGAGCTTGACCTCCCCCCTGGGCAGTCACGCTATAAAACCGGCGGCGGGCACGGCGGCCATAACGGGCTGCGGGATATTATTAGCGCGCTGGGCAATCAAAAAGAGTTCCACCGCGTACGGATTGGCATTGGCCACCCCGGCGAAGCGAAACAAGTGGTCAATTACGTATTGGGCCGCCCCGGCAAAGCCGAGCAAGAAGCCATTGAACGCTCGCTGGACGAATGCCTTGCCACGCTTCCCCTCGCCCTTTCGGGCGATTGGGCTAAAGCCATGAACCGTCTACATAGCGTAAAATAGCAGCACGTTATCAGCACACATTCAGTTCGCGTTAAGTACGCGCTTTTTTCACTATCGGCAGACGCTTCATCTTGAGCGCTGCCCTAGCGGCCAGGAAGTTATTTATGGGCTTTAACTGCGGTATTGTCGGCCTACCCAACGTAGGCAAATCCACGCTGTTCAATGCGTTGACGAAGTCAGGGATTGATGCAGAGAACTTCCCGTTCTGCACCATCGAACCCAACGTTGGCATCGTCCCGATGCCAGACCCACGCCTGGATGCGCTGGCAGCCATCGTTAAGCCTGAAAAAGTGCTGCCCACCACCATGGAGTTTGTGGATATCGCTGGCCTCGTGGCGGGTGCCTCCAAAGGCGAAGGCCTGGGCAACAAGTTCCTGGCGAACATTCGCGAAACCCAAGCCATTGCCCACGTAGTGCGCTGCTTCGATAACGACAACGTGATCCACGTTGCCAACCAGGTCGACCCCCGCGCCGATATCGAGACCATCAATCTTGAGCTGGCCCTGGCCGACCTAGACACCGTCGAGAAAGCCAGCCAGCGCCTGCTGCGCTCGGTGAAAGGCGGCGACAAAGACGCCATTGCCACCAAAACGATTCTAGACAAAATTCTGCCGCACCTTGCCGAAGGCCAGCCGCTGCGCAGCTTTGGGCTAGATGACGACGAAAAGCGTCAGGTGAAAAGCTTTGGCTTCTTGACCCTCAAACCCACCATGTACATTGCGAACGTCAATGAAGATGGCTTTGAGAACAACCCCTACCTGGATATCGTCAACGAGATCGCCGCCGAAGAAGGCGCGGTGGTGGTGCCGGTGTGCAACCAGCTAGAAGCGGAAATTGCCGAACTCGAAGATGAAGAGCGCAGCATGTTCCTCTCCGAAATGGGCATGGAAGAGCCGGGCCTAGACCGCGTCATTCGCGCGGGCTACTCGCTGCTTGGCCTGCAAACCTACTTCACCGCAGGCGTGAAAGAAGTACGCGCCTGGACGGTAAGAGAAGGTGCCAGCGCCCCCGAAGCCGCCGGTGTGATTCACACCGATTTCCAAAAAGGCTTTATCCGCGCTGAAGTAATCGCCTATGACGACTACGTCTCTCTAGGCGGCGAGCAAGGTGCCAAAGATAACGGAAAATGGCGCTTGGAAGGCAAAGAGTACACCGTCAAAGATGGCGATGTGATCCACTTCCGCTTCAACGTATAAGCAAGAAAAGAAATAAATGCTTGACGGGTGGCGTCTCTCTGAGTAATATTCGCCCCCGTTGAACGGCTACGTAGCTCAGCTGGTTAGAGCACATCACTCATAATGATGGGGTCCCCTGTTCAAATCAGGGCGTAGCCACCAACACCGAATTACGCTAGCAATAGCAAAGGCCCGCTGACTCAGTCAGCGGGCCTTTTTCGTTTCTATTTTGCGTTTCTAACCGGGCAGTTGGATCAGGAGAGCGTTGGGCGATTCAGGAACACCGTCAGCGCACGCGTCAGGTAATCCACATCCCGCGTACCGGACGTTTCACGAATCGAGTGCATCGCCCATTGGGGCAATCCTACGTCGATGGTCGGCACGCCCACTTCTGTAGCGGTAATCGGCCCGATGGTGCTGCCACAGCCCATATCCGCCCGCGTAACGAACGACTGCACGGGTACATCGGCCTCACGGCACACATCCCGGAACAGCGCGCCGGTCACGCTATTGGTAGCGTAGCGCTGGCTAGCGTTCACCTTGATCACCGGGCCGCCGTTAATGGCCGGGCCGTGGCGCTCATCGTGCTTATCACGGAAGTTCGGGTGCAGCGCGTGGGCGTTGTCGCAGGAGATCATCAGCGACGACTGAATCAGCTGAATCAACGACTCCTCGCTACCACCGCCTACTTGGGCATTCAGACGCTTCAGTACATCGCCCAAGAACGGCCCCTGAGCGCCGCAGGCGCTTGCGCTGCCCACTTCCTCATGGTCGTTCGCCACCAGCAGCGCTCCCTGGCTTGCGTCGCACTCCAGCAGCGCCTCTAGGCCCACAAAGCACGACAGCAGGTTATCCAGCCGTGCGCTGGCCACCAGCTCTTTGCGCAGGCCAATCAGTGAAGGCGGCTGCACGTCGTAAAAGCCCAGCTCAAAATCCACCACTTCTACGGCACGCAGGCCGTGCTGCTCTTCTAGCCACTGGGCTAGCAGATCATTCAGCTTGGCGGTATCGCTCTGCATCAGCACCGGCGACATCTGCGTTTGCGGATTAATCGAGCGCCCACCGTTCACATCGCGGTCCATATGGATCGCCAGGCTCGGAATCATCGCGATGGGGCGGTCTACGTTCAGCAGCACGCTCTCCAGGCGGCCATCGGCATGGCGCACGTGTACACGCCCCGCCAAGCCCAAATCACGATCAAACCAGGGCGCTAACAGCACACCGCCGTACACCTGCACGCCCAGCTGCAGCCAGCCAGCAGAGTACTGCGTGGCGTTGGGCTTCAAGCGCAGCCCGGGGCTGTCGGTATGCGCCCCCAGCATGCGCAGGCTGGTTAGTTTGCCAGCGGGCAGTTGAAAAGCGATCACAGACGAATCGTTACGCGTCACGTAGTAGCGCTTTCCTGGCACAAGCTGCCAGTTCGCGGTCTCTTCCAGGCGCGTAAAGCCCGCCTGCTCCAAACGCTGAGCCATGCTGCGCGTGGCATGCCATGGCGTAGGCGACTGCTGCAAAAAATCGCACAGCCGCGTTAAACGTTCCGCGTTGAAAGCCTCGGACATGGAATTCCTCATAACAGTAATGATTGAGTCTCACAGGGGAAATGACCTGCTACAATGCTCCCTCGGCCTACGCAACTCATAGGCTAACTGCGGGTCTAGGGAAGAATGAGTGTACACAAATCCGGGAGAGCTTGACTGATGAGCTTGTTTGCAACGCTTTCGCGCTCGGTCGCCCTTGCCGTGATGCTGGTGATCGCCAGCCCGGCAGCACTAGCGCAAATCGCGCCGACCGACGAACAACGCCAAGCGGCTGTGGAAATTGCGGACTCGCTCCGCTATGGCCACTATGCTGATATTAATTTTAACGAGCAGTGGTCTCAGGAAGCTTTCCAGCGCTATCTAGATATTCTAGATGGACAGCGCTCCTATCTGCTAAACCGCGACATCGAACCCTACCGTCATCTTGAAGACGATATGGCCGAGGCGCTCTTTAACGGCGACCTGGACGACGCTTTTGCTCTCTACAACCGCTTAAGTGAACGCCACACCGCTCGCCTTGAATGGCTGCTGGCTCGCCTGGATGAAGGGCTCTCGCTGGAGTTTGATAGCGACGAACGCCTGGAAGTCGACCGCGAAGACGCCCCCTGGGCCACCCGTGAAAGCGAGCTGGACGAGCTGTGGCGCAAGCGGTTGAAAAACGACGCCCTGACCCTCGCCCTTACCGATCAAGACAACGAGCAGATCGAAGACAACCTGCGTCAGCGTTACGAAGGCCAGCTATCTCGGTTACGCCAAGCAGAATCAGAAGATGTCTTCGGCTTAGTGATGGCCGCCGTTTCCGGCACCATCGACCCGCACACCGGCTACCTCTCCCCTCGCCAGGGTGAATCCTTTGATATCCAGATGAGCCTCTCGCTGGAAGGCATTGGTGCCCTGCTGCAAGCCGACGGCGAGTACGTCAAGGTATCTAGCCTAGTGCCCGGCGGCCCCGCTGAGCGCGCAGGCGTACTAGAGCCTGCCGACCGCATTATCGCCGTCGGCCAGGAAGAGGGCGAGATGGTCAACGTCGTGGGCATGCGCCTAGACAACGTGGTGGACCTGATTCGTGGCCCCAAAGGCTCCGTGGTGCGCTTAGATGTGGTGCCCGCCCAAGCCGTGGACATGACCCGCTCGCAAATCGTGGAAATTACCCGCGACACGGTGAGCCTGGAAGATCAGGCGGCTGACAGCGAAGTGATTGAAGTGATGCGTGACGGCGCGCCCCACCGCATTGGCGTAATTAACGTCCCCACCTTCTACGTGGATTTCGACGCCTGGCAGGCAGGTGAAGAAGAGTACCGCAGCACCACCCGCGATGTGGCCCGTGAAATCGACAACCTCAAAAAAGAGGGTGTAGAAGGCATCGTGCTGGACCTGCGCAATAACGGCGGCGGCGCGCTGCAAGAAGCCAACTCGCTGATCGGCCTGTTTATCGACCGTGGCCCCACCGTACAAGTACGCGACGCCCAGGGCCGCATTCAGCTCTACGGCGACACCGAAGCAGGCACCGTGTACGACGGCCCGCTCACCGTACTGGTGAACCGCCTCTCGGCCTCCGCCTCTGAAATCTTTGCCGGTGCCATTCAAGATTATGGCCGGGGCATTGTGGTGGGCGCATCGACCTTCGGCAAAGGCACCGTTCAAACCCTGAACGAGCTTAGCCACGGCCAGATCAAGCTTACTCGCGCCAAGTTCTACCGTATCTCTGGCGACAGCACCCAGAACCGCGGCGTAGAGCCAGACATCACCTTCCCCAGCCTGATTGACCCGGAGCGGATTGGTGAGAGCAGCCTGGACAACGCCCTGGCCTGGGACACCGTGCAGAACGTTCAGTACCGCCGCTACGGCGAGCCGGAACGCGCCCTGCCAACGCTGATTGCCCGCCATGAAGAGCGCGCCAAAGAGAACCCCAACTTCCGCTACCTGGAACGCCAGTCCACGCTGGCTCGCCAGCTGCGTGAACAGCACACCAGCGTCAGCCTGAACCGGGAACAGCGCCAACGCGAGCTAGAAGCCCAAGAAGCCGAACAGCTCTCGCTGGAAAACCAGCGCCGCCGCGCCCTGGGGCTGCCTGAACTGGAAGAGTGGATGGACGCGCGTAGCGACGGCACCACCCCGACAGAAGACGCTGAAGTAGAAAGCGAAGGCGAAACGGAAGGCGACGAAGAAGAAGTACCGGTCGACCGTGCGCACGTACTCGAAGCCGCTGAAGTGCTGCTTGACTATGTACACCTGCAAGACCAACAGCGCATGGCTAAGCGCTAAGGCCTAGCCTAGCCTAAATACGAAGACGCCAGCCCTCGGGCTGGCGTTTTTGTATGTGCTTACTAACCCGTCACCGCTAGCAAAGAGCCGCACGCCGCGCTGGGCGGTCTCCCATACGCGCCAAACGCTGCGTCAGCGCTTCTAGCTGCACCACACTCCCCTGCGCACCGGATTCAATAATCGACTGCGCCCAGGCAGGTAGCTGCGGCGCTAAACGGTAGTAGACCCACTGCCCTTCCCGCTGATCCATCAGCAGGCCGCACTGGCGCAGCTGCGCCAAATGGCGAGACACCTTCGGCTGAGACTCCTCCAGCGCATAGGTCATCTCACACACGCACAGCGACTGCTCCTGGGCAATCAGCAGCACCAGCATCAGCCGCGTTTCATCGCTCAAACACTTAAAGACCTGCAGCGCCTGCAGGCTAGCCGCTTTCCCCACGACACCTTCCTACGCCATGAATTGAGGAGGCTAGTTTACGTCATGCTGGGGGGGTAAGGCTAAGGGATTGGGTGGGGGGCGGCAGCAGATGTTCGCGTATGGATAAATGCTTAAGCTGAAAAGTTATATAAATCGCGAAATAAATTTTTAATTAGGGCGGATGCAGACTCTGAGTGCAACACACTCATTGGATGGTTGATGGGCTTGCATGGTACTTGGCCATCAGCTCGCT